>WTCA01000042.1 GCA_013138805.1 archaeon
GTCAACCTAACAGTCACCTCATCAATACTGCAGGACAGCCCAAAGATAGACGAGATGATAACTGTCGTGGCAAACATAACAGGCAACGCATCAGAACTTCTGCAATCTTTCACATATATCTATGCAAATATAACATACGATGCAATAAATATTACATCTGGCAATGTAGAAAACTTTACAGAAGAAATATGCACAAACTATGATTTCACAAAAAATGGCACATTATGCGGAGAAGACTACACAGTATTCACCTGCGATTACATACCTGAAAGATCAGGCCTCTACAACCTGACAATATCGGCCACAGATGCATACATCGCTTTTAACGGAACAGATTATATAACAAAATACAAGACATCAATAAACACATCCAACTTTACAGTCGCCTTCGGAAATATCAATATCACAAAGACTTTCGCAATGATGCCGTCAGTCAACGAAACTTTTGACATAAAAAAAGGTTTCTGGCACTATGGTGAGGATAATACAGATTCTGAATGGTTCTTTAACACATCAGGAAGTATTATGCAGAAGAAAAAAACAGGATATCCTGGTGTGAATCTTCTGGAAGCCCTCCCGCCCAGCAAAGACTTCTACATAGAAGTTGATATAAAAGATATTGAATTGTATGTAGGGTTGGTCTTCAGAGACAACGGGGATACAGATTATAAATTTTATTATACAACTGACCATTTTACGATGACTAAAGGGGCTCAGAGTTTATCACTCGTTTATTATACAATAAATATTTCAGAAACCCACAAATTATCAGTATATGCAATAGGAAATGAGCTCATAGGTCTTGTTGATGGCGAGATTGTTATCCATGTCTTTGACAATGATCCAATAGAATACGGCAAGGTCGGTCTGTTCTCTCAATACTCAGCAACTTTCGACAACTTCACAGTCTACAACATCCTTGAGCCAGAGGATGGCCTTCTTTTGAATCAGACATTCAGGATGCAATCCTTCGCAGACATCCTTGACGGCGACATCTGGGGGCCTGTGAACCTTTCCATGTCATTGAACGATTCAAAGATAATCAATACATCCGATTTGACTTTCATAGATGGCGCGAATGTTACAGTAAACAAAACCATGATAGTGACATGGGATCTTGAGACAGAAACTCTCGGAGATATAAACATGACTATAAACATCACACCTGAATACGGTACTGCAGATACAGAAGACCTGAACGCAACAATCATGCCATTGCTTGCATACCCGAACAATACTGTCATAAACTACGGCAACCCTCAACTCCTAATCATAAATGTCACAGGTTTCGGTCCGTCTTTAGAAGGATATAATGGAATGTTTTCCGCAGGCCTCCAACAGCAGTACAGGTCTTATGGGGAGGGTATTATTTATTTTAATTTTGATTCTTACCTTTCAGACATAAGCAACAATTATTATGTATATAGTATGCCATTTACATTTACAGATATGTCTGGCATCTATGACCTTTCATTCGCAATGGAAAACCTCTACAGCAAAACCCTCTTAAACACGACTGAATCTTTCTTTGTCAATTATGGGACCTTAAACATCTCAATAGGTGTTACAACTGAAAAGATAAAGAGTGGTTCTTACGGTGAACAGACAGCAAGGATTACAGCCCAGAATGGTGATGTAAGAAACATAACTTTGAATTTTACATCTTTTAATACAACAGTCATAAATATATCCACATCAGATACTTTGGATAGGACTAAAGATTATCTTCAATCTGAAATATTTGAAGATTTTTCCTGGAACATCTCAGCAATTTCTGAAGGCTTGTCAAATGTGACAGTAAATGGTTCAGCACTTTTTGGAGATGTTTTGGTCGCCATAAATCATACAATAAATGTAACTCTCGCTGATGATGCCGAAGCGCCCAAAGTAGAAAACATTTCACTAGAATATGGTCTTGTTAACCTTAAGGAAAACCTCACAATCTATGCAGATATAAAAGATAACTATGATATACATACAGCAATAGCACAAGTGTTCTATCCCAACAGTTCAGGTTATTCTGAGAATTATACTATGGTATTTACCTTTTCAGGAAATACATACGAATTTATATTCTTTAATGCCACAAAAATCACGAATGATACTGAGTTATACAGTATTAAGATCTATGCAAATGATTCTGCAAGCTTTATGAACGCTTCAGACAACCAGACAACTTTCAATGCGACAGACATCTACCAGATAAATTATTCCATGAACCATATCCTCTTCAATCGCGGAGAACAGGCACAGATCCTGATGTCAATCCTCACAGTCAACAACAACACAATAGATAATTACAACCTTACTATGCTCATGAAAAAGTCCGGAGAAGAAAATGACACGATCCTCTTGCCAAACAACATGACGACAGGATATAATTACACCCTGGATGGAACAGATCCGACAGGAACATATAATCTCAGCATGAATGTCTCAAAATACGGCAACACGGCAAACATATCTGGAAACTTCTCGGTGAGCAATCAGTTTTCTCTTTCATTTGAACAACCGACCGAAAATTATCAGACACAACAGCCTCTTGCATGGCTGTATGACTATTCAAGTCCAAAAATAAAGGTTTTCAATGCCAGAGGCGAACAGCTATACTGGGGGCTTTATGTTGAAATAACCTGCGCTCAGCCGACATCTCTCCCATTGATTTATGATGGAAGCGGAATATATTATGTGGACACAGATATAGAAGCATGTCAGATGCCCTCTTTTGAAGGTCCTTTTGATATTCTTGCATATGTCAACGACTCATACAACAACACCGGTTCTTCAAGCAAGACTATGGCTCTCACATACGGCAGTGCACCTCCTGGAGGAGGCGACGACTCCACTCCTTCAGTTTCACCAAATCCTGGTAATCCCAATCCACCGTCAGATCCTGAAAACTATACTAGTATGGAGAAAAGAAAAGAATTCTTTTTTTCTATAGATCAGAGAGACATAAGCATCATACAGGGTGAAAATGCAGAGATTGTCGCATCCCTGGACAACACAGGCGACTATGACCTGAATATATCAATCACCTACATTTCCGGCTGCTGTGATATAGGTATAGATGAATCATACTTTGTCAAGGCAAAGAACAAGCAGTCTATTGAAATAGCAATCTCATCAAAGCTTTCAGAAAGCCCGGAATCCTACAGGCTCAAGATAATAGCTTCTGAAGGCGACATAGAGAAAGAGGAGACTGTCAGCATACGCATCGAGAAAAACCCGCTCCTGACAACTCTTGAATATCAGGAGACTTATTTAAACCGGCTGGAACATCTCGTCAATGCATTTAATGTTGTAGGTATTGATGTGGTACCCTATCTTGAAAATATAGAGCTTTCAAAAGACCTCATAAACAAGGCAAGGCTGGCTGTAGCATCAAATGATTTGCAGTCACTGGAATCTGCAACAGCCCAGCTTGCAGAGACTCTGGACTATCTTGACAGGAAAACAGCAGAACAGGAACAGCTCAGATGGATTCTTGAGAACAAGTACAACCTCGCAGGCTTTATATTCTCCATGGTTGTCTTCCTTTTCATCTTCAAGAGCTACATGCTTTCTTTTATTCTCATGAGCCTTGAGCTCCAGCAATTGAAATCAAAAGAGTTCCGCCTTGCGGCAGAGGAGAAGTCTACAGAGAAAGAATATTTCACAAGGGTTATAGACAAAGAGACATTCAATAAGATAATAACAGAGAAACATAAGCAGCTGACAGATATAAGAACCCGCATAGTGCATATCAAAAAATCCCTGAAAAAGCTTATCCACGGGCAGCGCCTGAAAGCCGAAGACCTGGATAGATACAAGCTAAAGAAAGATACCAAGGAAAAAATCAAGAAAAAACATATCTTCAAGCTGCCTGAAATACCTTCGCTTAAAAGTATTATAAACTCAAGAATCCATATTGGCTCACACGCAAAAGAGCAGGTAAGCAATCTGGACATGCCTGTTGACATGGCAGGCAAGAGTCCTGTATCACCGCAAGCACAGGGACCTATACAGATGCCAGCATCCGTTATTCAACAGCCTGTACAGCAAAAGCCCACAACATCTGTACCTCCTCAGCAGTCTGCAGATCCACAGAAAACACATCAAAAGCAGCAGCCAGAGGAGAAGATACTCGGCAACGAGATGCGAGAGATATATGGAGAAACAGGACCGGCAGAACAGCCAAAAGAATCTTTCGCAGATATAAAGAAGAAGGTAAACAACATATTTGACGATTGATGTTAACTTATAAATATAGAAGAAAATAAAGAGATATATTATGATGGTGTGAATCTGATGGAAAGAGTAACAACAGGCATTAATGGTTTTGACGACAAGCTGGAAGGAGGTTTCGTGCCGGGATCCGTAGTTCTCATAGCTGGCAAGGCAGGCACCTGCAAGACACTCTTCTCGGCAAGCTTCATATATGAAGGCGTGAATAAGAACGAGCCAGGAGTATACATAACCACAGAAGAGATGGAAAGCGAGATAAAGAATGACTTGATGGCTGTCTTCGGCTGGGATTTCTCCGCTCTTGAACAGAAAGGCTTAATCAATTTTATGTCTATAAAGCCCATATATCCTGACAAGGTCCTGGGAGATGCCGACCTTGCAAAGATAAGCAAGTTTTACACCTATGATATATCAAAGAAGATAATAGCAGCAGTGAAGGCTGTAGGTGCCAAGCGCCTTGTATTGGATTCTATATCAATCTTTGAGATGTTCATCAAGGACAAGTACCTGGCAAAGATATCCCTCATGACACTTCTGGAAGAGCTTAGGAAGACAGGCGTCACGACAATGATCACAGGCGAGATTCCCGAAACAAGCGATGGCCTCAGCAGGAACGAGATAGTTGAATATCTTGCGGACGGCGTCATGAAGCTTGAATTTGTGCCTGTATCAGAAGACTTCAAGAGGACAGTCACCATAAGAAAGATGCGGCGTACAAACCATTCAAGCGAGATTCATCCTTTCGAGTTCAACAAGCAGGGCTTAAGTATTGTCAAGATCAAGTGAGTTTTTCATGCTCCTGCAGGTGCATGTTCAACATGGTGCTTAAAATAGATATTCTCTACATTTTTTTGCTTTTAGATATTTCATATTCTTGTTTAATTTTAAAAAGATTTTCTAAATATTCTGAAATTTGGTCGCATGTTCTGTTTAGTTTTGTTATTTCTCTTAAATATTTTAATAATTCATCTTCATTCCTGGGCTTCAACGCTTCCTCCTGTAATTGTTCTTTTTTATCTTGAGCAGCGTTGTAATCCTTAAGTGCATTATCATATGCCTCTTTTGCTTCTTCACCTGATATATTTTCCTTTATGATATATTTGGATTGACTAGTGTCTTCCAATTCCTTTTCTGTAGGATAAGTATGTGCTTTTTTGTCAGCATTATCAATTAGACCCCCGGCATTAAGAGGTATATTGTTTAAAGGAACTTCCCCCCCCTCTTCTTCACTGCCTTTTCCTGAAAAAAGTCCAAGAAGTCTGCGGCCATATCCGCCGTCATCCTTCTTCTTCTCATACCCCAAAGATATCATCACAAACACAGATGCAAAACCGATCAAAACCATGAACTCTATAATATCTTTCACCTCAAATCATACAGGCGCATGTGCTGGTTCGATATGTGATCTTAGATCATGACTTTTTCTAACCTCAGAAATAGCATTTTCAAAAGCATTTTTTCTTATTGTAAGAGCTTTTCTATATAATAATAGTTTTTTCAGTTCAAGATTATCTAATCTCTGTTCTGCCTGTAGACGTTTTTTTACATCTTCTTTTGTAAGACCTGGTGTTACTTCATAGTTTCCGCTATCTAATTTGTCTTGTCTCTCTTTCATTATTTCAACCAGAGCATCTCCTGTTTCCAAAACATCAACATATTCTTCTTTTACAGTATTATAATTCATATCTACTATCCCTTTAATATCATATATTTCATGGTCTTGTTCATTTTCGCCTTTCAGCTTTCCATAAGCATTATTAGCTAAATCCCTGAGCCCCCCAAGCGACATCATCATAAAAACAGAAGCCAGACCTAAAAGCATAACAAATTCAATCATATCATTCACACTCCGTGAGGATGTCCTTTCTTATGGTAAACAGGTTCCACATCTTTTCCTTTCTCCCAGGCAGCCATGATGTCATCTAAATTTTCAGGAATTCCTTTTCTTTCTTCGCCTGTTTTGTCATATGTTCGATCATCGTCCGCCCTGTTCATTTTTGCCGGAATCTTCTCTTCTATTGGTGGTGTTTTATTACCATAATGTTTTTCAAAAATTTCATTAATCCTATCAATATTCGCATCCTGTTCAGCAAGTCTCTGTTCAATTCTTGCAGCTTCATCATGACCGTAATGTGTCTTTTTTCCACCTAAAACCTTTCCAAGAAGTCTGCGGCCATATCCATCCTCTTTCTTCTTCTCATACCCCAAAGACATCATCACAAACACTGATGACGCTGCGATGAGAACCATAAACCAAGCAATTTCCATAACAATCCACTCAAAATATTTATCTTCAATCCCTTTTAACCTTTTCTCTCTCAATCTCTTCCATCAGGTCTTCCATCCTGCGGATAAACCTGCCCGCATGTTCAAGCATCCTGTCAAGCATGTCTCCTGATATCGTCTTTATCTTCCCGTGCTCATAATCCTTCCATGTCCTGACAATCTCATCCACATACCTGACATACTCAGGCTCAAGCTTTTTCTTCTTCACAAAGACATCATTAAGGGTAGACGCGACCATTTTCTGCGCAGGCGGCGAGAACCCGGCCATGATAAGTGGTGCCTGCCCGGAATCCACAACAGCAGTATATATCTTCTCAAGAACATTAAGCATGAACTCATGCCTTATCCTCTTTATCCTCAACGGCGCCTTGCCTATCAAGGCCCGCATAGACTCCTTGGTGCCTGGTATCCTTCCCTGCGAAAGCAGTTTTTTTAAGGGAACAAAAAATCCGGAAGGGTCATACACAGGTATGCCGTCCCGTATCTCCTGGAATGTCACAGGCGACCCGTGCCTGATAAGGTCCCAGTACTCGGAAAGATTGTAGTATGATGTATGTATAGATATGCCATGCTCCTTTTTCACCTTATGTGCAGCCTCATGTGCGCAGACATCCAGCTTCTTCCTTGTAAGGTGGTCGACAATCTCTATATCATCAAATATGATGACAGCAGTCATATCTTTTGTCTTTGAGAACTCGCTTGATGTCAGAAGCCAGACCGATTTGATGACAGGCTTAAACTTGTCAAGCACATGCTCGCAGTATTTCTTTATGGCTGTGACCTGCTCAATCTCTTCCTTGGCCTTTTTTTCTTCAGGCTTTTTTTCCATTTGATCTTTCGCTTTTTGCTCTGTCAATCTTCACATCTCCTATAGCTTTCTCAAGGTTTGATGCATACACATTGCTTGAATATATGTCATTCTCAGATATGTCCGACACCTTCCCGGAATCAAACGCCTTCTTGTTCGTGTGCATCATCTTCAGCGTCTCAAGATGGTCCTTTGAAACAAGCCCGGTATCAACAAAATGCATCTTGAAATGCTTCATTATCTCAGCATGATTTTTTGGTTCTTTGGTGCCTACCTTCTTCAGCGCCGCACTGCACGCCTTCATGCTCTTGTCGTATGCATCATTCACCATCTTCTTCTTTTTCATGAAATCAAGCACATTGAACAGCTTGTCCATGCTCTCTATGAACTCAGTCACAGTCGCAAGATGCTTTTCAATCTCCTTTCCTGATATGTGTGTAATCTCTCCGTGGTCTATCTTTCTTGTCAGCTCATAGAAATTCTCATAGTCATGGACAATCTTTGCAGGTATTATCTTTGTCCTAACAAACCTTTCGGATATCTCTTTTCCTATATTCTTCGACGCAGGAGGCGCAACACCTGCAAACATCAGCACAGCCTGCGCGGATTCCACCATGGCTGACAAAAGGTCGGCTGTAATCTCCTCAAGAAATATCTTCCTTGCCTCAGCAATCCTTTTCGGCGCATCATTGATAAGCACCTGGGCCCTCTCCTTTGTCCCTGAAAGCTTTCCCTGATTCATAAGCGACTGTATAGGCCTTATGTATCCTGATGGATCGTAAAGAACAAAAGCATCCTTCATCTGCGTTATTATCCACGGCTGGCCTGACCTGACCATGTCCCAGAATACGCTCAACAGTTTTGGTGCCTGTATATGCAGGTCCAGCTTGTCCTTGTCCATCGCCATCTTGGATATCTCACGCAGGTTCATGTTGATGAGGTCACTCACGCGCGGATTAAACCCGTCCCGCGTATCATCAATAATCACAAGGATATCAATATCTGAGCCTTCGACAAAATCCTTGCGCACAGCAGACCCGGAGATATATACCGATTTTACGACTGTCTTATATTTCTCGCATAGGGGCAGGATATACCTGTTTATCTTCTCAAGCACCTGCTTTTCCATACTTTGACTTTAGCGGCAGGTGTATATATGTTTTTTAACTGTGGATTGCTCATGTCTCAGAAAGATTTATAAATATGTAAGTCCTAACTTACATCAGTGATAATTATGGAATATGCAATCGCTAAAGTGAGTACAAAAGGCCAGATTGTAATCCCCAGCACATTAAGAGACAATATTCATGCTGGTGATGAATTTTTGATGATAAAAGATCATGGCAGAATCATTTTAAAAGATATGAAAGATCTGGCTTTAAATCTAAAAGATGACCTTGACTTCGCCGAAAAAGTAGAGGATTCATGGCAGGAACATGATAAAGGCAAATTTAAGAATAAGTCCAAAGACGATTTTCTCAAGGCGTTAAGATCATGTTAGATATTGAACTCAGAAACAACTTTCTCAAAAAGATCAGTAAGATAAAAGATGAATCGCTCAAGTCAAAGATCAAGAAACAGATTGAAAAGATGATTGAAAATCCAGAGATAGGCAAGCCTATGAGGTATTCAAGAAAAGGCACCAGAGAACTATACATATCCCCTTACCGGTTAGCTTACGCATATTTTCCTTCTAAGAATAAGATAATCCTTTTAGAGATATATCATAAGGATGGGCAGTAAAGACCTTGTATGATGCAGTATAGACTTTAGCAGTCTGTATATCTTTTAAAGAAACCTACGATAACTCTTCGCAGAAATCCTTGCCTGACTTGTACTGCACTTCAGCAGCATACATCAGAAGGTTTGCGACAGCACCGGAATGACCATCTACAAGAATTGCTCCTGTGATAGAACCTAATGCATCAGGAATTTCTTCTTTTAGCCTGAAAATTGCTTTATTAAGCTTAAGATGCTGATACTCTTGACCATCTAATTCAACAATGCCGTCAGATGGTTCAATAACATTATAACCTATATCCAGCCCGATTGTAAGCCAGTCAAAATATAAGGATGCATTAAGATCAGGCTCGCCTATTGACCCAAAAGGAAACTCATCAGGATGAAAAGACCACTCATTTTCAATGCCATATCTGATCGCATCATATATGCATTCTGGAAGTTCACCTTTCTCAAGATGTTCTTTGATAGAATCAACAGGCAAATTCATCGCTGTCATAGTGTCTATATAGGTCTCTAGTTTAAATCCATATACTCTATCTATCTCTTCTTGTGGACCTTTCATAAATACAACCTTCAGAGCAATAAACAAACCAAACTTTATAAATCTTGTTTCCTTTGCCATTTTAACCTCATCTCCTCATGAAAGACAAATACTTTGAAACTAAGAACGCATAAAACTTTTTATCCTGCAACAACCACAGAACTATTTAAATATTCTTCTGCAAAAAGTACTATTGCAAGACACAAAAACAAAAGAGGGATGATTTCTGAATGCTTATCGGCGAGGTCTACGGCAAGACAGGCACAAAGAAATTCCGCTTCTACGCATACAAAGACATAAAGAAGCAGGATTTCGTCACTGTCAAGGATGAGGAAAATCACTGGATACTCTGCAAGGTAGACATAGTAGAAAGCATATCTGAGGACAGGAAAAACATAAAGAACATGGCCCTTGCAGAAGTGATAGGATACAGAGAAGATGGCATCCTAAAAAGCCTTAAGAGACCTGTACGTCCCAACTCCCTCATATACAGCGCCGACAAGAAAGTAATCCAGGAAACACTGAAGCTTGATAAGGGCGGTCTCAACATAGGCCTTCTTGACTCAAACAATGATGTTGAAGTCTTCCTTGACCCGAAAGGCCTTGTCACAAAGCATGTGGCTGTCCTCGCATCCACAGGCGCAGGAAAATCATACACGGTAAGCGTCATCCTTGAAGAGCTTCTTGATAAGAAGATACCTATAGTCGTCCTTGACCCGCACGGTGAGTACATAAGCCTGAGATTCGCAAACGACGAGAAGAGGGAGCTCGCTCTCATGAGCAAGTACAAGATAAAGCCAAAAGCATACAAGGTCGTCGAATACAGTCCGGATCCGAGAGTCAATCCGGGATCTGAACAGCTGACCTTCTCAGACCAGAACCTGGGCGCGATGGAGCTTTCCCAGATGACACCGTCAAACACGACAGCATCCCAGAAAGGCCTTCTCTTCACAGCTATAAGGGAACTGAGAGACCGTGGCGACTATACATTGAAAGATATAATCAACAAGATTGACCAGACAGAGAGCGCAGCTAAATGGAACCTCCTGAACATGCTTGAGTTTGTCAAAGATATGGGCCTTTTCTCAGACAACCCGACACAGGTGGAAGATATGATATCTCCCGGTCAGGCAACAGTGGTGAACTTCCGCGGCATACCGCCGGAGATACAGGGCATAGTGACCTACAAGCTTATCCACGATATCTTCGAGATGAGGAAGGTTGGAAGAGTCCCGCCCCTTTTCCTCATACTTGAAGAGGCTCACAACTTCTGCCCCGAAAAAGAAGTCATAGTATCGTCAAAGATAATAAGGACAGTCGCATCCGAGGGAAGGAAGTTCGGTCTTGGCCTGTGCGTCATAAGCCAGAGGCCTGCAAGAGTTGACAAAAACATACTTTCCCAGTGCAACACACAGATAATCATGAAGATTACAAACCCGAATGATCTCAAAGCAGTAAGCTATGCCGAAGGCATGACTGAAGGCGTGGAGAAAGAGATAACAAATCTTAACCCGGGAACAGCCCTTATCCTTGGCCAGGGCCTGCCCATCTTCGTTGATATAAGAGTAAGGAAGACAAAGCACGGCGGAGTAACGGTAAGCATAACAGAGCAACCCAAGACAGGCAAGAAGATACTGTCCTTCAGCACGATACCTAGATCAAATCTTGAATCGCGCCTGGGTAGCCTTAAAATACTTTACTATCCCTGCTACTATGTCACAGCGGACGGAAAATCATACCTTTTTGAAGGCATGCAGGGAAATGT
The DNA here is from genome assembly GCA_013138805.1 of archaeon. Classification (GTDB taxonomy): domain Archaea; phylum EX4484-52; class EX4484-52; order EX4484-52; family GLR71; genus GLR71. The sequence goes on from WTCA01000042.1 coordinate 11,371, forward strand.
CATATACAGCGAGAAGAGCGTGATAAAGCAGCAAGAACTTAATTTCTCCCCTGCCGAACTTGAGCTTATGAACCTCCTTTCTACCGAGATGGACACAGACACGATTCTTGAGAAGTCAACCATTTCCTTCGGAGAGCTTGTGAATGTCTTGAACAATATGATAGAGAAAGATCTTGTCAAGAAAAGCTCTGATGCCGGCGGAATAGATCTGTACTCTCTTAAAGGCGGTTTCACTGTCCACCCGTTCAAGGAGCGCCCGTTATATGTTGTCATAGACGGCGATCTCCTGAAACCTAAGCTCAGCCCTCAGCAGATATCTGAGAAAGTAAAATCATTGTTTGCCAAGGTAGATAAAGTCCAGCCTGTATACTACCCTTACTTCATCGGCAAGAACTTCATGATAGACGGCATAACCGGTCTTAAAAGAGATACATGATTTCATTGTATTACAAGCAATCTAAAATCTCTGAACGTTGAGCACAAATACAAAGAAATTAAAGGTGCCTCTCATGGCTTCGTTGAAGAGGGAGCTGAAGAGAAATTATTTGAAGAGACACTGAACTGGTTAAATAAGTAAGATTTAATGCTTCAAAAACCGCCATCAACACACCCGAACATTTATGCCTTTATATACTTTTATCTTCTTTCAAAAAGACATTTCAACCTATATCTTTGACAATAAAAACACATATATACCCAATCAATCCAAATACTTTTTAGAAACGTGGTTGGGTAGGAAGGAAAAAGCTTCAGGGGAACGATCCCAAAAAATAAATTATTTTGCGCTTTCCTTCCACCTTATCCAGGTGTTTCAATTCTAAATTGCTTTTATAGTTTACGGTTTTCACAAGAATCGGCAACAGTTAACAATATATACTTTTAACACCCATTATTGCTAGTGGTTATTATGGCAGTAAGACGAAATTTCGTACTATTGAAGAACGGCAAGGACACAGATAGTGTCTTTACCGGTGCCTCTCCTAGACAGGCAGCTCTTAAGGCGGCAAACCGCGGAAACACAGCAATAGAGCTCAGGGAGAGAGGAACAAAGAAGGTGCACATCTTCACAGGTTCCAGAAATCAGGTTTCAGCACCATCCAACAGGCCTAACTGGATGCCTGCACAGATCTGGAAGCCAAATGTCAAGAAGAAAGGCATAAAGAAGCTTTGATTCTTGCAAGGGTTTAATACCCTTTTTTTGTTCTTTATTTTTACAATTTCTCTTCAGATTTATATATCCCCCTCAACAAAAACAACATATGCGCATAGCTTCTGATATCCGCCAGTTCATACTGATAACCACAATATCCACATTCCTGATGGTAGGTGGGTATTTCATAGCACCGATAGAGGCAAGATTCCTCTTCACCCTGACGCAGAACCCTGTCCTTGTCGGCCTCACCTTTTCTATAGGGACAATAGCATACGCCATTTTAGCATTCCTTGCAGGCAGGCTCAGCGTCTCCTACGGCAAGAGGCGCATGATAACGATAGGAGCAATCCTGTGCATTGTCTACCCTATAATCTATGCAACATCCATAAACATCTTCCAGTACATGGGCGGACGCCTTGTCTGGGCTTTTGCCGGCGGAGCGACAGGTCCTCTTCTCGGAGCTCTCCTCCAGGACACTGTCTCAAAGAACAAGTCAAAAGGAAAGCTGATAGGCACCTTCCATTCAATGCACGCGATAGCAGGAAGCATAGGTGCATTTCTTGGCGGATACATAAGCGAGTCATACTCCCTTGTCACACCATATTACTTCATGGCATTCTTCTTCATTATCCCTGCAATCCTGTCAATAGTATTCATAGGCTTCAAGGATGGAGATCATGAAAAGACAATCAAGAAAAGAAGCCTTGACTTTTCCATAAGATATATACTGAAAAACAATTCCCTCAAAGGACTATTGGCCCTTAGTACCGCCTTCTCCTTGAACTGGGGCGTGAAAGCGCTCCTGTACCCTCTCGCAATCTATAGCATTACTCAGAGTGATCTGATTACAGGAAGCATATTTGCGACAATGGGCATAGTCGCCATATTTGCCCTCCCTCTTGCAGGATCATATGTAGATAAGAAAGGATACAGGAAAGGGCTTTACATATCCTATGCAATTCTTGGCATCTCTACATTCTTCCTCGCTTTTTCCACATCTCTTATCTTTTTCTGGTTTTTCGCAGCCCTTCTCGCAGTCGGCGAGGCATGGCACGGCCCGGCAAGAGGTGTCCTTGAGGTGGAGAACATCTCAAACAAGTACAGGGGAGAAATTTTCGGCTTCTTCTGGGCATATGGCTCATTGATAGGGGCGATATCCACACTATTCGCAGGATTCATGCTCTTGTATCTTGATATCTTCACAGTCCTTCTTTTCTATTCAATGTTCATGTGGATAGCATTTGCCCTTGGCTCAGTCTTTTTGAGGCGGGAAAACCCCAAACAATAAAAAACTATCTTCTAAAATAACAGGATATTTGACGATTGATAAAGGTATGATATTATGAAAATCCTATGCACAGCAGACTTCCATGAAGAAGAGAAGCTAGCTGATGCCATCCTGAAAATAATAGAGAAAAATAAGATAGATGTCTTCATAGGCGCAGGCGACTTCCACACAGACACTTTCACAGCGAAGTTCCTGAAGCAGATAAAGATAAAGGGTTTTGTAGTATCTGGCAACTGGGACTATGTAACTTTCACAAACCAGTATATCTCAGCGATAGACTGGGGTGTTGAAGATTTTGAGGGCTACCATTTCTTCTGTGTAGGCAACCATTTTCCTATAGACTTCGCAAAAGCCGCATCAGACCTTACAAAAGATATAGATCCTGAAAAGCTCATATTTGTCACCCACTACCCGCCTTACGGCATCCTTGACCGCCTCTGGAACGGAAGGTCGGTAGGATATTCCGAATTCCTTGACTTTGCTGTTCAGAAAAAACCAATACTCCACATCTTCGGCCACATCCATGAAGATACAGGCTTTGAAAAGAAAGGCAGGACCACCTTTATCAACTGCGCCCTTGCATCAAGCAGAAAAGCATACATTGTAGAGCTTCCGTCAAAGAAAGTGGAAGAGATTGACCTGAAAGAGTTTATGTAAATTTTTAAATATTTTTCCATAATAATATTATAGTGCTTATGTGGAAAATAGATAGTTTGGGTATGTGGAAAATAGATAGTTTGGATGATTTTATTCCCATCTTATCTCTTAGCAGTTCAAATCTTGTGATAGTCTCAGACACCCCCGAAAAAAACAGGGCCTGCCTTGAAACTGTAAAATTATCTATTGAAGAATATCTTGAAAAAAGAGAAATGGAAGGCAAAGTCAGGATAATAGGCTGTTCCTCTGAAGAAGATATTAATGGTCTGCAAGAAGATTTACTCTCTCTGGAGAACGAATATGGGAAGCCCCGCTGGGGTAATCTGTATGAAGTTATTAACGAACTTAAGAACGAAGACACAGGTACAGGCGCATTCTATTATATCCCGATATACCATGAATTGCACAAAATGCCTGATTGGGATGTTCCCGACAAAGACATGATATACACATGGAAAAATTTCATGAACGATACTATATATGCAACTTATAATAAGGGCATACCTTTCATCCTCTCTATGGACAAAGAATCACATAAGCAGGCACGTTTTGCAGGCGGTGCGGGAAGCAGGACAAGTGGATATAGATGCCTTGTTCTTGATTAGATTATATTACAAATCTCAAACAAACACGACAGAGACCCAGTCACCGACCTGATGCGTTATCAATATGACAGCAGCAGCAATCAAAAGATGCTCCGCAACAACTTTCCATGTCTTCTCTTTCCCTGCCTTGCCAATCACATAACTGAGCACAGCAAGAAGAGACATCCCCCAGACAACGCTTACCTTTACAGCAGTAGAAAGATCAAAAAGCAATATCGGCACAAGGAATGTCAAAGCAAAAAGAAACTTTGACAAAAATGTAGAAACTGTAGCGCCCCATATCTCTTTTTGCGTATGGTGATTCTCAGATTCCTTTGATATATGTATGCCCAGAGCATCAGAAAATGCGTCAGCGATAGCGATAGTCACAACACCGCCTGCAACCGCAAGAGTAGAGTTCGTACCTGAATGAAGCCCGACCATAAGGCCTAAAGTAGTGATAATCCCTGATGTCAGGCCGAAGCAGAACCCGGTCTTCCATGAACCGTCCATGCTCTTGAATTTATCTTTCATAGCAGTCATGCCTGATGCCAGTCCTAAATCCATGCCTGGCTTCAAAGGTTCATCTGTTCTCTTGAATGCGTATTTCATTGCCATTATAATTGAAGCATATCTTTTAAATATTTTTTTGCACCCGGCAGATAAAACAAATATTTCAAGCTTAAATAAATCCCCCGCCATATAAGATGACAGGTGTTTTCAATGGAAGAGACAATGAAGAATCTTGCAAAAGCCTTTGTCGGCGAGAGCCAGGCAAGGAACAGGTACACAATGTACTCAAAGATTGCAAAGAAAGAGGGTTTTGAACAGATTTCAGAACTGTTCTTCCTGACCGCAGACAACGAGAAAGAGCACGCAAAACAGCTTATGAGGATGATAAACCTGCTCAGGGAAAAGTCAGGCAGTTCAGAAGATATAATAGTGGATGCAGAAGTGCCGACAGTAATATCAACAACTGAAAACAACCTAAAAGCTGCGATAGCAGGCGAGAACTTCGAGCACACAAAGATGTATCCCGGATTCGCAGACACAGCAGACAAGGAAGGCCTCACCGATATAGCCAAACGCCTAAGATCAATAGCCAATGCAGAGAAGCATCATGAAGAAAGATACGCAAAACTTCTGAAAGATGTGGAAGCAGGCACAGTCTTCAAAAAAGACGCAGAAGTGGAATGGGTCTGCAGGGAATGCGGATATGTACATAAAGGAACAGAGCCTCCCGAGATATGCCCCTCATGCGATCACCCGAAAAAATATTTTCAGATAAGTTGCGAAACTTATTGATTGCGCCTTATAGAGGTAAAGATATGAATACGCCAATCTTTTATTCCATGCCCGACCTGCCTTTCGGCTACAAAGACCTTGAGCCGCACATATCAGAAGAACAGCTCAGGATTCATCACACAAAACATCATCAGGCATATGTCAACACATCAAACGCCATACTTGAAAAAATAGACAAGGCAAGAAAAGACGGCACAGGACTTGACATGAAATCCACATTAAAAGACCTGTCCTTCAACCTAGGCGGTCACATTCTTCATTCCCTGTTCTGGAACAGTCTTGCGCCTGCTGGCAAAGGCGGTGATATCTCAGAAGACCTGATAGGCACCCAGATAATAAGGGGGTTCGGAAGCCATGACAGGTTCAAAGAAGAGTTCACAAAGGCAGCGTTGTCAACAGAGGGCTCAGGCTGGGCAGCTCTCGCATTATGCCCTGAAACGGAAAGGCTGATGATAATGCAGATAGAGAAGCACAACACCAACATCTATCCTCAGTTCCGTATCCTTCTTGTCCTTGATGTCTTTGAGCACGCCTACTATCTGGATTATAAGAACGACAGGGCAAAGTACATAGAGAATTTCTGGAGCATTGTCAACTGGAACAGGGTAAATGAAAGGCTTGAGGAAGCGCTAGTGTAGGATTTAGTTTTTTTGGATATTTTCAAATATATCTAAAATTAGATACATCTTGCACCAAAAAACCATTCCCTCTACTATTTCATCTCAATCTAAAGCCTTTTTGACCAAAAAGCTTATATAATATTATGAATATATATTCTTTATAGTGGATATGGAGCAGATAAGTATGCCAAGGCCAAGACTTTGCAGGAGAGTAGGTTTCCAGCCTGATGTGACCTATTTCAAGCCGGCAGGGATAAGGAAGACAGATATGGAAGAATCGATATTGGCTGTTGACGAATTTGAGGCTGTAAGATTAAAAGATCTGGAAGATTTAGACCAAAGTGAATGTGCAAAAAAGATGGACATATCACAGCCGACATTTCACCGCCTGATTTTATCTGCAAGAAAGAAGATAGCTGATGCCATCGTAAACGGCAAGGCGATTAAAATAAGCGGGGGTGTTTTTAAGATGGTAGAACCGGGAGTTGGAAGAATGGGAAGAGGTATGGGTTTTGGAGGGCCTGCCATAAATTGCGTATGTCCTGAATGCGGCCATAAAGAACAAAAAATAAGAGGAGTGCCATGTATCAGTAAAAAATGCCCAAGATGCAGCACTTTAATGATAAGGGGGGATTAATATGAAAATAGCAGTAAGTTCAACAGGAAAAGACCTTGACAGCGATGTAAGCAGCGTATTCGGGAGATGCCCATACTTCATCATTGCCGAGATTGAAGATGAGAAGATAAAGGCATTTGAAGCTGTAGAGAATACCAGTGCAGACCAGACAGGCGGTGCCGGCATATCTGCCGCAAAAATAGTTGCAGAAAAAGATGTGAATGCACTGATATCCGAAAATGTCGGACCAAGAGCCCTGGATGTTTTCAGACAGTTCAATATTGAAATCTACAGCGGAAGCGGATCAGTGAATGAAGCCCTGCAGGGATTTATAGATGACAAGCTCAAAAAGATCCAATAAATGGTGATGAAGATGAAGATAGTGATTCCGACAGATGATAAGAAAGGGATGGATAGTGCAGTGGCAGAACATTTTGGCCGCTGCAGAACATATACTTTTCTTGATGAAGAAGGCAATGTCATTGAGATAATAGCCAACACTTGCGAACATATGGGTGGCACAGGTCTTCCGCCAGAGCTTATGAAAAAGCACGGGGCCAATGTTCTTCTATGCAGTGGTCTTGGCTCAAGAGCTCTTGATCTGTGCAAACAATTTGAGATAGATGTATATGTGCATCCTGCAGAGACTGTAAAAGAGATATATGAGTTATGGAAAGATAGCAGGATCAAAAAGGCAGGTCTTGAAGATGCCTGTAAGGAACATCAGTTATGAAAGGAGTCTATGTCCTGATAGTCAAGGTTGACAAAGACATACAGGAAAAGATAGGCGCTCTGGGAAAGATAAGATTTTGCAGAGGAACTTACGCCTATGTCGGTTCTGCCCAGAATGGCCTGGAAAAGAGAATCGCAAGGCATCTGTCAAAAAAGAAAAGCCTGTTTTGGCATATTGATTACCTGTTAAACAGCAGGCATGCAAAAGTCA
>WTCA01000080.1 GCA_013138805.1 archaeon
AAGGCGCAGACATTGAAGCATGCTACTCGTGTATACCTGGCAAAAAAGAAGGATCGTACAGCGGCCCAAGAAGAAATGTCAAAAGGAATTTCAAGAAGAGGCCTGAACTGCCTAAGGTCAATTTTGAGTTTGTGGATGATTTCGGGGACATTATCAAGAAAGCGCGTGAGAAAGCAGACATAACACAGAAAGATTTCGGCCTGATGGTCAATGAGCACAGTTCTGTGATACAGAAGATTGAGCACAATGATCTTAAGCCGCGCCTGGGTCTTGCTAAAAAGATTGAAAAAAAGCTTAAGATACGGATAATCAATAAGATTGAACAGCTTGACAAGGACGGCAATGTTGTCAACAACAAGAAACCAAGAGAGTCTGACGGAAAGAATGGCGAACGAAGGAATGGAAGCAGGAACGGTATGTCAAGACATAAAGAAAGCCTGGTATACACGCTTGCTGACGCAATCAAGATAAAGAAAAGCAAATAAAACTGGCTTCAGAAAGCCAGGGCATTTTTATGACACTGGCTTCAGAAAGCCAGGGCATCTATATGACATTCAATCCTACGGATTGAAGTCATGGTTAAATTGATATCACTGCTGTTCGCTCAGGTGGCAGGTTTCTGCAAGCTGCGGAGTATTAAAACCAGAAAGGAATAATTTTTTGATATCACTTTTTCTTTAAGCATTTCACTTTATATCTTAAATAGATTTCTGCACAAAAACAGATTGATACTATGTACGCTTATGATATTGCAGAGAAAGAGGCAATAACGCTTCTGAAGTCTGCCGGGGTGAAAGATGCAAGGATTGAAAAGCCTCCGAAGAATATAGATGCAGATATATCTTTCCCGTGCTTTGCGCTGTCAAAAGAGCTTAAGAAAAGTCCTGGTGATATCGCATCTGAACTCAAGGCAAAGATTGACAAAAAGATTACGGGAAAAGGAATTGTTGAAAGATGCGCGATTCTTGGACCTTATCTTAATTTCTACATTGACCCTGAAAAGCTTGCGAAGAGTGTTGCTGAAGATATAGAGAAGATGAAAAACGAGTACGGTTCCTGTGATGAAGGCAGGAAGAAGAAACTGATAGTAGAGTATGTGTCTGCTAACCCTATACACCCGCTTCATATAGGCTCTGCAAGAAATGCCATACTTGGCAAATCATTGACCAACCTGTACTCTATGCTGGATTACAAGGTAGTCTCACACTATTACATGAATGATATAGGACTTCAGGTCGCTAAAGTGGCTTTAGGATACAAGAAACTTAAGGACAGGAAGGTTACCGAGAGGCCGGATGTATGGATGGGCAAGATATATGCCATAACCTCTGCTTTCATGGCTGATGATTCTGATGTCAAGAAAGAGCTTAAGGATAAATGGCCTGATATGTATAGGAAGCTTGAATCTGTGCTTGCCGGCGAAAAAGATATGGAGAGGCAGACCAAAGAGATGCTCCAGAAGATTGAGGCAGGCGACAGGGAGACATCCAGGCTTTTCAAGGAAGTGGGCGACCTTTGCACGGAAGGGTTCAAGAAGACATTTGCAAGGATGGACATAAAGTTTGATTCATACGATTACGAGTCTATGTTTATAAGAGACGGCGGCGCCAGCAAGGTCATTGACGGGCTCAAGAAGAGAAAGGCACTCAAGAAGACTGATCAGGGCACGTGGATAATTGATCTTGAAAAATATGATATGCCTTCGACTGTTCTTGTCAGGTCTGACGGGACCACATTGTATCTTACAAGAGATATTGCATATTCTATATGGAAGTTTGAGAAGGTGAAGGCAGACAAGGTCATAAATGTTATTGCATGCGAGCAGGAACTGCCGCAGATGCAGCTTAAGACTGCGCTTAAGATAATGGGCAAGAAGTATGCTGATAACCTATATCATCTGTCATACGGGCTTGTGAGCCTGCCAGGAGTCAAGATGTCAGGCAGGAGAGGCAGGTATATCACATTTGACTATGTGTTTGATGAGGCGATAAAGAAGGCATACGAGGTCGTGTGCGAGAAGAGTTCGGAGCTTTCCGAGACTGAAAAGAAAAAGATTGCTGAGGCTGTCGGGAAAGGTGCTGTGATATATTCTATACTGAAGGTTGAGGCGAGAAAGAGCGTAACTTTTGATATGGATGAGGCGCTGGATTTCAACGGCAATTCTGCACCGTACATACAGTACACTTACGCGCGGGCGAAAAGCATATTGAGGAAGGCAGGGAAGATTAAAAAATGTGATGCTTCTGCGCTTGTTGGGAAGAGAGAGCAGGCTATAGTCAAGAGGCTTGCCGAGTTCCCCCAGGTCATATCATCTACCGGAAGGAACATATCGCCGCATGTAATCTGCAACTATCTTTTTGAGCTGGCCCAGGAATTCAATAATTTTTACAATTCTACCCCTATCCTCAAAGGCGATGCCGGGTTGAGAGATGCAAGGCTTGCGCTTGTATTGTCTGTTGCGCAGGTCATAAGGACGGGGTTAGGTCTTCTGGAAATAGAGTCTCCGGAGAAGATGTAGCTTTTGAAGACAAGGCTGATATGTTATCATTTATCCGACTAAAAAGTTTTTTGGGGGCTATCAGGCGAAATGAGTTTGGTTCTTTTGCTTTTTCCTTCTGTGTCTTGGAGATTATTTTTTCGCTTCTTAAGAGCGTAAGTTCATGATCAATAAAATATTTCAGAATCCTAAATTTTTCATTATCAAAGATGTTATATCCAAGATGCATCCCATAAAAATAAATTAGATTCCATTGAGTAAAATCTTTTTCTTTGTAGGAATGCTCAAAAATAATAGCGTCTATGTTTTCCCTAAAAGGTTCATTCATGATAAATCTGTCAAGAACAGTCAGATCTATAAAATATTTTGTAAGATTAAAAAAGCCTGCAGGATTTTCACCCTCAATGAAATAGCCGGGAAGCTTATCAGGAAGCGATGCAATCATCTGGGCATCGTAAAATGTTGGCTCTCTATCTTCATCTTTAAGTTCTGCCTGAACACAATATATTTTTCTTATGTCCGGATAATCAAAAAGATAAGACCAGCCGGCATAACCTGTCTTTGTCAGCACATCATAAAATGTTTCATTAAGATTTGGGTACAACCACCCTGCAAGAGATATATCTGCAGAGGATTCCATATCGCTTATGAATCTATCTATGAAATCAGATACATTATCCTTTAGATCTGTAGTTCTGCTTAATGGTATGTACATAGTATTTTTTTGATATGTTTTTTTCATCATGAGATTGTATTATATGAATTAACTTTAAAAACTTCTAAAACACCCAAACTATAAAAGATTAATCTCCAAAAGTGATATTATGATAACGTTACTTCGGCTGGGGCACAGGCTGGGAAGGGATTCAAGAGTAACTACTCATTGCGGTCTTGTGGCAAGGGCATTCGGCGCAGGCAAAATAATACTTTCAGGAGATTATGACAAGAAGATTGTGGACAGCCTCAAAGGTGTTTCTGAACAGTGGGGCGGCGATTTTGAAGTTGAATATGACAAGCAGTGGATGAAGATTATCAAGAGGTTCAAGGAAGATGGTGCTGTTGTTGTCCATCTGACTATGTATGGTATGAACCTTCCTGATAAGATTAGTGAGATAAGAAAGACATGCAAGGGCAAGGATATGCTTGTGATTGTCGGGTCGCAGAAGGTGCCGGGAGAAGTGTATCATCTTTCAGACTATAATATTGCTGTAGGCAATACGCCGCATTCTGAGATATCTGCTCTTGCGCTGTTTCTTGACAGGTTCTTTGAGGGCAAGCAGCTTGATAAGAAGCCTGAAAAAGGGAAGATATCTATAATACCTCAAGAGAAGGGGAAGAAGACTGTTGAGATGGAGTGAGTTTATCTTTCAAGAAGTACCACTCTGCTTGGCCTGCTCTCGTCTTTGATTTTGTAAGATAATTCTGTTTTAAGCTTTTCCGAGAACTCTTTTACCTCATCGTGAAGAGGCATCGCCTCTATAGGAAGCCTATACTTTGAGAATCCTACATGCATGTATGCCTTGACCTCGACAAAATTTGGGTTGATCTTTTCTATCATCTTTGCGTAATCTTTGATGTGCGACATGTTAATGCCTTTGACAAGAGTCAGGCGTACAGTTTTTCTTGAATTGAAGGAAGACATGATATCTACTGTCTTTGTGAATCTTTCCCAGTAGTCTTTAAACATAGGCATATCTATTTTTCGATACATCTCTTTTGTCGGCGCGTCAAGGGACAGGTAGAGCTGGTAAGGCTTTGCTATGTTTTCAAGCCTTTCGGGGAACTGGCCGTTTGTGACAAGGAAGGTTGTCATCTTTCTCCTATTGCAGAGATCTATGAAATCGCTTATCAGAGGATATGCTGTCGGCTCGCCTGTGAGAGATATGGCAATCTGGTTGGGGTCTTGCGCCTCTTTCCATTTTTTTATGTCTGTGCCTTCAAAGCCTTTCAGGCCTGTAAGAAGATTTCTCTGGGCTGCTATTGAACCTTCAAGTATATCTTCCGGTGTGTCCAGACTTTCTTTTATCTCCGGACCCAGTGTCCTGTCTGTAGCTCTCCAGCAGAAGACGCACTTATTGGGGCACCAGGCTACGGCCGGTGTCATCTGGAGGCATCTGTGGCTCTTTATTCCATAGAATTTTTCCTTGTAGCAGACACCCTCTCCTTTTATGCTTTTCTTTGTCCAGGTGCATATCTTTACGGCAGAATGGTTTCCGACTATCCTGTATTTCTGTTTCTCAAGAAGAAGCCTTAGATTTTCAGGAAGCATAGGTATCACTGTATCCCTATTTGACTTCAAACTCCAGGAAATCGTGGGCAAGGATTGTGTTTTTGAAGACTTTTTTTGCCTCATCAAGAAGTATTTTCGGATCTGTGCTGTCTTTGCCTTCCTGGTATCTCCTGCTTATGTGGGTCAAGACCAGAAGTTTGACATTCGCTTTCTTTGCGACGGTTGCTGCATCTTTTGCTGTTGAGTGTCCAATCTCGTCTATATCATCCTTGTTTGAGGCAAAGGTAGAATCGTGTATCAGGAGGTCTGCGTCTTTGGCATGCTTTATTACATTCGGATCATATTTTGTGTCGCCTGTGTAGACTATCTTTCTTCCGGGAAGGTGCTCTATGACATCCTCGGGTTTTATAGTCTTGCCTTTGAAGGTTATTGTCTTTCCTGCTTTCAGCTTTCCTATCATAGGGCTTGTGTCAAGGCCGAATTTCTTTGCCTTTTGCATATTGGCCCTGCTTCTTGGCTCCTCCTCAAGGACATAGCCTAAAGACGGTATCCTGTGGGTGACGCTGAATGCTGTTACTGTGTATCCATCCCCTTCTATTGAGAAGCTGTCATCCATCTCGGTGATCTCTATCTTGAAACTCCTGTTGAAATAGCCGATGGTCAGGAGCTGTTCAAGGAATTCTGATGTCCTTTTCGGACCGTAGACATATAACGGCTCTTTCCTGCCTTCAAGCGACATTGTCTGGATAAGGCCCAGGATGCCTGCAAAATGGTCTGCGTGCCAGTGGGTGATAAATATTTTGTTGATTTTCATGAACTTGAGACCCTGGCCCATCAGCTGGCGCTGGGTGCCCTCTCCGCAGTCAAAGAGTATCCTCTCTCCTTTGAACATGACAAATACCGATGGCAGGTTCCTTTCCCTTGTAGGTATGCTGGCTGTTGTTCCCAGGAATTTTACTTTTATCATAGTTCTGGTTTGTGAATTAAGCTTTTTAAAGATTAAAGAATTAAGAGATATCTATTAAATCTTAATTTTGTGGTATTATGGACGAGATTGTATATGAAAATCATCCTTTCAAGGCTGAGATTTATGCTACCGGGGATTCAGAATATTACATGATCAAAGGTCTTGTTCACAAGAAATATAAAATTCTTGAAGAATACTGCAAGACTGTAGCAATTGTCAGAGAAGAAAAAAAAATAATTGTTAAAGATGGCATAAAAGTAGAAAAATACATATGTGATCTGCGCGGCATCTTGAAACCAGACAATAATAATATATATGATTTTTTAAAATTGAAAGAACTGATGGAAGAACATTATCCAGAATGCTATAAAAAAATAAATGAAATAGAAAGCCTGAACCGTACCTCAAAACATACACATGGCCATAGTATTTTCCTGAAGCCTTCAGCGCTCAATAAAAGAAAGGAAACAATTTTAAAAAGCAATGGAATATCTTAGTTGAACTATGACTTAAAACAAGAGTTGTCTCTTATGATCCAGATACAGTTTAATCCATCAGTATATGACAAAACACTAACTGTAACCGTTTTTAATTACATAAAAGAATGTCTTTATCATACCGATTTTGTTTTCTATACAGGCACTGAAGATGCGGCTGAAAACAATAATCCGGAGCAGATTGTATGCATCATTAAAGAAAAAAGACGTGAAAAGATGGCTTTGCCATGCTTTAAGAATCTCTTTGCCCTTGATTTATTGTGGGATATTTCTTTTGATGCTGACAATAACAGGAAAAGACTGCTTTATGACTTTGCCTGCGAAAAATATGGTTGCGATATATGTATTGACTCTGCGACCTCTTATGAGCTGGATGAGTGGTACGAGGAGCTGAAAAATCTTCCTTTCCATAAACCTGAAACTGAGGTAGTCGGCTCTCTGGAGGATTATGATGATAGACAAAAAGCGTACGCACCGGAAGTTATAACAGTGGGAAAATCAAAAATAAGACCGGCTCCTACCGTATTTGACTGATTCTTTACGGCCTTATCCTTGTGATTACATAATATGTGACATCGCTTTCTTCATCTACCACTGCGAGAAGCGCTTTTGCCCTTATGTTCTGGCTGAGCCTGACATATCTTGACCATTCCTGATATGAGTGGGCATAGTTTTCAGGCACTGCATGGACATTGTATTTTGTGTGTTCTTTGAGCTCTTTCGATCCTTGCTTGTAGGGGTTTACGCCGCGATTGTATACTCTGAAATGAGTTCCGAACTTGAAGCCTGACTTGACTATGAAGCCGCGATTTCTCAGATCCCTGTAGACTGTGTATTTCTGCGGGAATTCAGGATCCATCTCGCAGCAAAGAGTATAGAATCTCTTTACTGTGATCTTTTTTTTCTTTTCAAGAATGTTTATGTGCTCTCTCTCTAACAGAATCATGCCTTCCTCAAGGCTAAGATGAAGGAATACTGTCTTTTCCTCTTCTATGTACTTTCCGAAGAATTTCTCTTCAAATATTGCCTTTGCCTCTACTTCATCCCATATTATAAGCTTGTTCTTGATGAGTTCTGCAGTGGCCATAACATTGCTGCTATTGTCCATCTCTGCCAACCTCCATTGGTCTTTGAGTGGGAAGGGTGTGATTTGAACACACGACAACTAGATTTCCAAGACTGCCTTCCTTGAGAGGAAAACAGGGAACTTCAGTCTAGCGCTCTCCCAAGCTGAGCTACCTTCCCGTTAATGAAGCGCCCTGGGCAGGACTCGAACCTACGACCTCGTGATTAACAGTCACGCGCTCTACCTACTAAGCTACCAAGGCATTTTATAGATAAAGTTATAGCAAAAATTTTAAAAAGGTATTGGGTCGTTTAGAAGATAGGAATTTGTTTTATCCTGCATATATCTTATATCCCAAGTGATGTTCTTTGTTATAGGCGACCAAGGTATCAAATACATTTTTTGGAAGGCTATCAAAGAATATGCCAGGATTTCTATGACCATTGATTGCGTTTTTTAAGCTCTGGGTCTCAATCTTTATTGATGCAGGCTTAAGTTTTGGCATATCCTCTATATGAAAGACATTAGGCAGTATTGTTTCCAATCCCGGAAAATATCTTTTCTTTATATCAAAAGATTTTTTCTTCCAATTATTATTCATCTTTATAATCGTCTTGATATCATTTATATTGTAATGAAAACTATCTTTTTTAAATCGTTCTAAATCAGATAATGAAATATCCTGGGTTAATTTGAAAACATTATCACCAAGATCTATCTCAAAGAGTGAAATCGTACCTTTTGCACCGAAGTAAATGTTTTGCAGATAAGATTCGTCATCAGGTTCTTTACCATCTATTGCGTTATAAACAAACCCTATGGCTTCGCAGCAGAGATTCAATGTTTCTGGAGCAGAGACTTCTTCTTTAATTATTGATACATCAAGTACAGAAGTTGTTGTTGATATTTCATTTAAATATTCTGCCATTTAACCACTGTCACTCAATTAAATGATAAAATTAATAAATCAATCTATGAACTCTTTTCTGGCAATCTTTCATGAGGGGTTATCTTTTTCAAGTTATACTCAATTTTCAAAGATTCATAATCATAAGCTTTATTATTTTTTAAAACATCAAGAAGAGATGAAAGTTCAGGGATTTCTGGCAATATAATTGTTGTCTCTTCTATTTTTGCATTCATCTTATCTAATAAATCACTGATAACCTTAACTTTTTCCTCTGAGCCATTTGATTTAAATCTTACTTCCAGTTCATATTGTGGATATAATAAATCTACTTTATTCATAAGGTCAGGTCTGTTTTCATTATACAATTGATACATGAATTCTCTTATTCCTTCTGTTATTTCAATTACTGCCATTAATTCAGACTCATCATTCAGATCTATATTATATTCATCAATCTCTATATTTAGTATACCTCTTACAAACCTAATACCAATTTTACCAATATGGGTATCTTGATCAAAAGACCCATCGTTTGTTTCAGCAAAAATCTTAGTATCACATTGGTCCAGTAATGTATCATAATATGGATTTAATATATTTTCTATTGCTGATAAAACATATTCTCCTTTTTCCAAAAATAGATTGTTTGTCAGATTAAAGTATCCATCCCGTTTCTCAGATATACAATATGGGTTGACGTACTTAATTTTGAGAGATAAAGAAGGACATTTAGTATTCTGCGATATTATAATCACTGAATAATAATTAAATTAGAACTTTATTAATCAATCTATGAATTCTTTTCTTGCTATCTTGCCGGGAAGATATTCTTTTGCGACAAACTCAAGGCTTTTTGATGCCAGGGCTTGCTGCTCTATCCTTGCGCCTTTTGAGAGCATGCTCTTGAGCT
>WTCA01000095.1 GCA_013138805.1 archaeon
AAGAAAAAGGCCTTAATAATTTTATTACTTCATCAATGGAATTTAAAGAGGAAGTTCCTTTTGAATATATCCAGATTACTGAAGATGATGGTTCCTATTTTGTGCGTTCCTTTTTGGCCGGGAAGGCTGAACCTTCTGATTATAATGAAGGGGGAAATCTGAAATCTTTTTCAAGTCTTCCGGTGTCCAAGACACTTTCTGAACTGACCAATTATCTGCTGTCTAAAGATATGAGTGTTGAGATGATGAATGAGAAAATAGAACCTATTGAGACTTTTGAGGACGATCTTAATTTTAGGTTTGTACTGAACCCTGCATTATTGCCTGGGTCGTGATGCTACCAAATATTTAATATTCTTTCTGTATAATTTGTATCATGGTCGACTATGATTCGCAGACGCCGATGATGAGGCAGTTGCTTGATATCAAGAAGAAGCATCCGGATTCTATCCTTATGACGCGGATGGGCGATTTCTATGAGATGTTTTTTGATGATGCAAAGACTGCTGCAAGGGAGCTTGACATTACGCTTACCTCCCGCGGCGGGAAGCATAGGCAGGTGCCTCTGGCAGGGATACCGTACCACGCGATTGACTCCTATATTGCGAAGCTTGTCAAGAAAGGGTATAAGGTCACAATATGTGAGCAGATGGAGGATCCGAAGAAAGCTGTCGGACTTGTCAAGAGGGCAGTGGTCAGGACGATAACTCCCGGTTCTGTGGTCGAGTCCAATATGCTTGACTCCAAATCAAATAATTATATCATATCTATTTTTAGAGATGGGGATTATTTCGGGATAAGCCTGGCTGATGTATCCACAGGCAGTTTTTTGACCACATCGTTTAAAGGTCGCGGGAAGTTTTTTGCTGAGATGTCCAGATTTTCACCTAAAGAATGCGTGATGCCGAAGACTCTTCAGCTTGACAAGGTGTTTGTTGATGAGATAAAGAAACAGGGTGTATATGTGAATTATCTTGATGATGACCTGTTTAGGGCTGATACGGCAAGAGATGCTCTTGAGAAGCATTTCAGGACGAAATATCTTGAGGGTTTCGGGATAAAAGATATGCCTCTTTCCATAAAGTCATCCGGGGCGCTTGTCAGATACCTGTCTGATACGCAGATGAAAGAGCTGTCGCACCTGAACCGTATCCATACATATTCTACAGATGACTATATGATTCTTGACAGGCAGACGCAGAGGAATCTTGAGATATGCGCCAATATTTCTGACGGGTCTGAGAAAGGGACGCTGTTTGAGCTGTTTGATCATGCGAAGACACCTATGGGTGCAAGGACTGTCAAGAGCTGGCTTCTTCATCCGCTTCTTGATGCCGGGAAGATTTCAGGAAGGCATGATGCTGTCGCCGAGCTTTCAGCAAATGTCATACTTCGTAAGGATATAAGAGACCATCTTGATAATGTGTATGATATTGAGAGGATACTTTCCAGGATAGTCTGCGGCAGTGCGAACGCTCGCGACCTTATAGCTATGAAGATGTCTATGCTTGAGATACCTCACATAAAAAAGCTTTTGTCTTCTGTCAGATCTTCCATGCTTTCGGATATATCAGGAATTGACAGCCTTGCTGATGCGGCAGGATGCATCCAGGAGTCTATAGCTGATGAGCCGCCTGCTACAATGAGAGATGGCGGTGTCATAAAAGACGGGCACAATGCGGAGCTTGATAATCTGAGGTCTGTCACGCGCGACGGCAAGTCATGGATTGCGAAGATTGAGGATGATGAGAGGAAGCGCACCGGAATAAATTCTTTAAGGGTCAGATTCAATAAGGTGTTCGGGTATTATATAGAGGTCACAAAGGCTAATCTTGACCGTGTGCCTTCTGATTACATACGGAAGCAGACAACTGTTAACGGCGAGAGATTTATCACGGCGGATCTCAAGGAAAAGGAGTCGCTCATCCTTGGGGCTGAAGAGAAGATAAAGGCACTTGAGCTAAACCTTTTTGTTGAAGTGCTTACAAAGCTTATGGAGCATCTTGATAAGATGAAAGATGCTGCTTTTAAGATCGGTGTACTTGATGCGCTTTCGTGTTTTTCTGATGTTGCGGCACAGAATAATTATGTTAAGCCTGTTGTCAATGATTCTGATACTATTCGGATATCTGACGGCAGGCATCCGACAGTTGAGCTTATTTCTGACTCGGGGCGGTTTGTTCCCAACAGTACATATCTTGACGGTTCCTGTGATATGATGGCTGTTATAACAGGGCCTAACATGGCTGGGAAATCTACTTATATGAGGCAGGTGGCATTGATTGTCCTTATGGCGCAGGCGGGAAGCTTTGTTCCTGCATCGTCTGCATCTGTCGGGATTGTTGATAGGATATTTACAAGGGTCGGTGCGCATGATGACCTTTCCACAGGGCAGAGTACATTCATGGTTGAGATGAATGAGACTGCAAATATACTGAACAATGCGACATCTAAAAGTCTTGTGATACTTGATGAGATCGGCCGCGGCACAAGCACATATGACGGGTTGAGCATTGCCTGGTCTGTGGCTGAGTACATACTTTTGAAGATTGGTGCCAAGACGCTTTTTGCCACGCATTATCATGTGATGAACAGGTTGAAGGACAATCTTTCCGGGGTGAAAAATTATCATGTCTCTGTCAGGGAGGATGGGGACAATATAATATTTTTGAGGAAGATTGAGGAAGGCGGCGTGGACAGGAGCTATGGTGTTGAGGTGGCTAGGCTTGCAGGGCTTCCTTCAGAGGTTGTTGACAGGGCAAAGGCTATGCAGTCTATGTTTGAATCTGAGGATGGTTCGGGAGATGTGGCTTTTCCTGTTGATGAGGATACGAAGAAAAAGATTGATGAGTTGGGCTCTGCTGTTGATGCTCCGTCAAAAGGCAGGGACGGGTCGATGCAGAAGAAGCTTTTCGGGTGACTCTTTTCCGATAGTTTTTTAATGTTTTGTATGTTTACTTTCTCTGTGATTTTATGGTAGCTGGTGGACTCTTTTCAGAATTGAGCGATAATGCTCTTGAAGTATACAGGAATCTCACCCTGTCGTTGATAGCCAATTCTAATGGTGCTGCATATACTCTTTTTCCTCTCTATCGTGATATTGAATTTACAGCATCCAGAAAAAAGGATTTAGGACTTAAATATTATTCGTCACCTTTTGATATGGCTTTTGTTTCCGGCATTGTTGATTCTCTTAAGGAAGGCGGACTTGTTGATATTTCAAAGAATGAAAATAATATAGATAGCTATAAAATAACTGATTATGGTCTGCAGGTACATAAGAGATTGCCTTTTACATACAAAAGCAATATAACTTTTGTTTAACTTCCTGCAAATATTTTCCTTGGTGTATAATCTTTCTTTGAAGTTGTCTTTTTGTCCATTGTTTTGTAGCAACATTTAAAATGCTTTGCTACCTATTTCTCTTGTTTTGATTTGAGGTCTTTTGGATGGATTCAATATCTCTTGAAATGAAAGATATGATAACTGCATTAGCTTATGATTTAATGACTACCGGAAGATATGTTGATGATGCTTTGACACATATAACTGGATATATTGATTCTGAAGAGTACATAGATGATTATGAAGTTTATATGTTCAATAATTTTCGGCATTTATCAAAACTGCTTGATTCTTTCAATTCTGTTAATCTTGAAGAAGAAACAAGAAAATCTTACCTGAGTTTAATTAATCAGTTATGGGCGTATCAAGATAATCCTGAGGATAATAAAGATTTTAAGGATGAGGTATATGCGTCTGTACGGGAAAATCCGCAGATCGCTGCTTTTGCGATATATAATGGTGAAACTGAGGGTATAATCGAAAAAGAGATAATAAGCAGGCTTACATCTTTCAGTGAGGATAAATTAGATTTTAGTTATACTGTATTTAACAGAGATATAAAAGATTTTATTGGTGATAATTCATGGAGAGATTACCGCAATTTTGACTGGACTTCTTTCAATCTTCAGGAAAAGCTGGAGCAGATGAGAAGCTATGGTCTTTTGGAATATGAGGATTTATTTTCTAAGAATGGAATCACTGTGACTTATTTGGGAAAGTCTGTATCTGATTTGCTGGATAGTTTTTATTCTAATGGATATGCTTTTAAGCCATTGGAATATCTTGGAAGAATAGGTAGTTCAATAAATAATCATAAAGATAGTGAAGCTGTGGCAAAAGCAGAAGAGATACAACCTTCTGTGGATGATGTTGATGTTGAACCTTTGCTTAAGCCTTCTGAAATGGATGTAATGTATCCTGCTGTTGAACAGTTGTTGATAGAAGGGTCTGAATATCTGGCTGATATCAATAAGCTTTTAGTTGTCAGAGCTTTGCTTGAGTCTTCTGAAAGTGATGTAATGCATCCTGCCGTTGAACAGTTGTTGATAGAAGGATCTGAATATCTGAAACTTCTGCTGCCTTCGGCGGGTGTCAGTAATTTTTTAGCTGTCAGTGATTTGAGTGAGGATGAAGAGGTAAAATCTGAGGTGAGACTGCCAGATGTTGCCAAGATACTTATGCATTCTAAACTTTCTGCGACTCCTGAACCTTGGTTTACAAAATTTGAAGGTCGTGAGTTTCCTTATGGTATCCATGTTAATGGAAATGTTGAGATTGCTCTTGATGAGGGAAGAAAAAATGTTGTTGAGATATTGAATCGCGACGGAAGGGTATCAGAGGAGTACTTATCTTTCTTGTGCACTTTTTTTGTTTTTGATTATAATGATATTGCGGGGAAGGTTTGTCAGAATGGAAATGGTAAGGTTTTTTATGATGCTATGTCTTCTTTGCTGGATAAAGAATTAATATCGAAAGATAAGTTAGGATTTGTTCCAGGCCCTAATTCTGTTTGTGCATTGAATGACGGGCTGAATTTGCTGTTGGCTCTTAATAATGTTGAATATAC
Organism: archaeon; assembly: GCA_013138805.1. Taxonomy (GTDB): domain Archaea; phylum EX4484-52; class EX4484-52; order EX4484-52; family GLR71; genus GLR71. Next base: position 4,913 of record WTCA01000095.1, read on the forward strand.
AGATAGTGAGATAGAGATTATCAGGGCTTTATCTTCGCGTGATGATGTTATGGCCAAGATAAAATATATATGATATTTGAAGTGGTAATATGGATAATGTAGTTTTATGCGAAGGAGTTGAGCTTTGTCTTGATACCAATAATATTTATATTTTGAATGAAGGAAAAAGAAAAGATTTGACCAACAAAGGAGGCAAAGTATTAAACAGTCTTTATTTTCTTTTTGGCCAATATCTTAAAGAACATGAAATCTCTTTTAATTTTAAAGATAATTTGGATATGATTGGGATAAGTAATGTAAGTGTCATGAGTAAACAATTCATGAATCTGCATCTTCTTGAAAATAATCATGACGGCCGTGTCTTTACTGATTGCGGCAATAATCTTATTGAAAAAATAATTGGGTATGTATCAGGAAATTCGGGTGTTTATGATTCAATAAAAAACCTACATTATCTGGGCCTTTTTGATAAATGTCAGAATCTTATTGGTGATAATGGATATGGTGTGGAAGAACCAAGCAGCAGTATAATTGATGCGGAAACATTAGATATGCCTTCTGAAGTTCCGAGTGAAGTTGATAATATTGTTCAAAGCAGTTCTTCATCTGTTGACCCGACAGAAGCTGAAGATTATGTGGTGCCAGATCAAGGTGAGACTGATGCTTCTGCATATCCTTTATCTCACGAGGAGATAGGATTAGCTATAGGAAGGGATATTCTGGTTTGGGATGGTGACAGGTTGGCTGTTACAGATAAGGGCAGGAAACATGAGATTTTCATGATTCTTTATGGCGATAAGATTGATGCGTTGAACAATTTGACAGTTTCTGATGTGCCTGAAGAAGAGCTTTCTGAAACAGGTGATGATCCTGATGAGACTTATTTTAAGATTCTTGAGAAGTATGATATTGTTGAAAGGACAGACGGTTTTGATGGCTACAAAATCATGTCTGGGGATATAGATGTTCCGCTGACCGATACTAAATCTACTAAAAATGGTGGTCTTTCAGCATTTGCAACACCTGAAATATATGCTCTTGAAATAATATATGAGGCGCATAAAAATAAGTTATATCTTGATGAGAGACGGTTTGATAGTATACTTCAATATTTTCTTAAAAAAGCAGCAAAATATGGAAAGAATGTGTTAGATAATCAATCACTTGTTCTTTTTGATAAAAAAAGAGGTATACATCCTGGTGAATATACGGAAAGCCTGCTCTCAATTGTTTCTGATTTTTTCCAGAACGGATATAAAGACATACAAAAACTGGAAGGTATTAATTTCGCTCTAAAGCGTTTAAACTCTATTGAAGAATATCTGGACATATTTTATGATTCGTTGCAGTATAAAGAATTTGTTGATATCAATCTTTCTGATAGTGAGCCTGAAGTTCCTGTCCCTGTATCTTCTGATGTTGCTGTTCCTGAAAAGGTTGTTGTTAAGGAACCAGGACCTAAAGTTTTGGATAAGGGAAGGTATTCCTGGAGGGAAGAAGAACAAAAAGGAGCTGTGAATAGTCCAGTGATTGATATGACACCACGTAAGAGAGAAATAGATGAACAATTAGATAATAGAGTGAAATTTAATGGGGGGATAGTTTCTGATGCTTTATTAGGTACTCCTGTTGAAATTGTTGATTTAAATGGTGTTCTTTCAATCATATATGGCTCTGGAAATGGTAACGGCACCTCTCCTCAAAGGAAAGTAATCAAGACCGGTGCAGGACTTACAGAATTAGGCAAGAATTATATTCCTGAAGAAGTGTCTTTGCGGGATGAAGATTCTGTCACTGCGTTGAAGAAAGGCCTGTCTGAATTGAATCTTTTGAACTATTCCGAAAAACCGAATGAATTAGGCAAAGAATTACTTGAGGTATTAGGCATAAACTCTGATGTGATTTCACAGATAGATGCATGATATTTTATTTATCTTCATGCAAAAGACTGTTAAGTGTTTATTGTCAATTATTCTTTGATTGTGATGGATGGGAAAATCAAGAAACTTGATGATTCTTTGATAAGTAAGATTGCTGCTGGAGAGGTCATAGAGAGGCCGTCATCTGTCGTCAAGGAGCTTGTTGAGAATTCTATTGACGCTGATGCCACACAGATAACTGTAGATGTTTCTAAGGCCGGAAAGAAGACTGTATCTGTTGTCGATAACGGTTACGGCATGACTTATGATGATGCTATGCTCTCTTTTGAAAGGCATGCGACAAGCAAGATACAGGATGTTGATGACCTTTTTTCTATACATACTTTAGGTTTCAGGGGTGAGGCACTGGCCAGTATCTCGTCTGTATCCAAGGTTGAGATGATTACAAATGCCGGGGGTTCTGAGGCAGTCAGGATAAGTGCTGATGGCGGAAAGATATCTGATGTGTCTTCTTTGGGCGCGCCAAGAGGCACTGCGGTAAAGGTGTCTGACCTTTTCTTTAATACACCTGCACGGAAGAAATACATGAAGTCTGATGCGGTCGAGCTTGAGCATATTGTTGATATAGTCACGCGGTATGCTTTAATAAATCCTAAGATACATTTCAGGCTGCTTAATGATGGCCGTCCTGTACTTTCAACTCCCGGAACTGATGATATGCTTGCGAACATCCGGAACATTTACGGCAAGGAAACTGAGAAGAATGTTGTTCCTCTGAAGTATTCTTCTGACGGGATTGTGGTATCTGGTTTTATTTCAAAGCCTTCTCTTACAAGAGGCGGCAGAGATCA
>WTCA01000053.1 GCA_013138805.1 archaeon
GTCTTTTGCAGCATCTGTTCTTGGCATATCATCCAAAAACATTGCTATCTGCGGTACAAAAGATAAGAAAGCGGTGACTATGCAGAGGGTGTCTATAACAGGGTGTTCAAAAGATGATATTGGCAGCTATTCTTCTGATAACCCTGTCCTTGTGTATATTGGCAGAGGTCCTGTGCTTCATATCGGAGAGCTATACGGCAACCGTTTTGAGATTGTCCTGAGAGACATATCTTTATCCTGTGGTGAACTTGAAGAGTATCTGATGAAAATCAAGAAAAGCCCAAAATTTCCTAACTATTTCGGTGAGCAGCGGTTCGGGGCAAAAAGGCCTGTTTCTCATATAGTCGGAAAGCATGTGATAAGGAAGGATTTCAGGAGCGCTGTGCTTGACTATATATCTCTTGTATTTCCTGAAGAGAGAGAGAATATCAAGGAAGCGAGGCTGGCTGCAAAGACAGACCTTAAAAAGTCTCTTGAGCTTTTTCCTAAATCTTCATATTATGAAAGAGTCATGATATCACATCTTATTGATAACCCGGGCGACTACAGGGGCGCTTTTGGCAGGCTGCCATCAAATCTTCAGAAGCTTATGGTGCATGCATACCAGTCATACCTTTTCAATAAGGTGCTTGACACGGCTGTGAAAAAGAAGATAGGCAACAGGATGCTTGAGATACCTCTTTTCGGTTTTGGTATGAGTATCCCCAAGGACAAGAGGCTTGTGCAGATAATGCAGGATGTTCTTAAGGCGGAAGGGATAAGTCTTCAGGATTTCAGGGATGATGTATCTAGGACACTTGGCTCAAAAGGTGGCAGGCGCAGAGCTTTTGAGGCTGCACATGATTTTTCAGTCATAGATATTGGTGATGATGAACTGAATTCGGCTAAGATTAGATGTAAAATATCATTCTCTCTTAAGAAAGGGACTTATGCCACCACTTTTTTGGATATGTTCTTTAAAATCAGTCAATAGCTCTTATTATATATGCTGTGTATGTCTGGTTGTTGCCTATGTCACAATCGCATCGGCAGTATTTTTCTGTCTTTTTGTCAACAAAAGGGTCTATGTCTTTGGGTTTTTCTGAAGGGTAGCAGGTGCAGGGATAGTTGAGGTCCGGGTGTTCCTGGATGGCAAGGCATTGCTCAATCGCTCGACTATTATTGTACTGACTCTGCATGATAAAGCCAAAGATGATGAATACGGATAGCAGTATTATTATTACTATGATGTTTGTATAGTCTTTCTTGCTCTTCTTTTTGATTGTCTTGGCTTCGTTTTCTTTCTCTGCCTTGTTGTCTTTCATATATTTCGCCCTTTATCTAATCATTATTTGTGTAGGACTATGTTAAATATGTTTTCCAGCTCTTCTCTGTCTACAAGCCCGTGTCTTATCGTGTCGTAATCAATTATGAGGGCGGGAAGCTTTTCAGGGTCAATCTCATAAGTGCTCATGATTGTCTTTATCAGCGGATCTTTGTCATAGAGGCCGTCTATTGACAGGACAACTATCTTCCCATGTTTTGTCTCGCCGTTTTCATTTTCAGTGTCATCGTTGTACCTGCGCACAAATTCATCAAGGATGTATCCTTGCGTCTCGGATGTGTCGTCATCAACCTTGTAGAAGTAAAGGATTGGTGTGTATTCCCCTTTACATGTTTCCTGATACCTGTATATGAGGTTGTAGAATTTTATTTCCATAAGGAAATATTTGCGTTTAAGATAATCGAAATCGCTTTTTTTGAAATCAGATATACTTCCGTATCTCTGCAGTTCCTGTCCTACTTCTCCCAGTTCTTTGCTGATTGTCTCTATCCGTGGGGTCATTATAGTGCAGTCGACATTGTCAACGTTCTCAAGAAAGGTCTGCTCTATATTGTAGCTTTCACTGTTGAGCTCGTTATTTTTTATTATATTAAGGACCTCGTCTGTCCTTAAGCCGTCAAACATCCAGCCTATCATGACACCGCTTGAGAATATGACTATGGCTGCTATGAAGCTTGTCACAAGCATATGCCTGACATATCTTTCTTTCATAAGGCCTGCACTTTCTTTATGTTATATTATCAAATATTGAGATGGTTACATTTAAAAAAGCTACCATTCTCTTTTGGAACCTTTTGCTTCAAGGATGAGTGAATAGGTCCAGCATAGGGCCAGGAGCCATGGGTATACTACAATGAACAGGATAAATGCCAGGATTGATTTTGCTGAGATGTCAATTGATTTTCCTGTTATCTTATGCGATTTGTAGAGCAGGTACAGGCCTGCCAGAGTTATGACTGTAAGCGGGATAGATATCTTGAAATCTATTGTAAGGATCATCTGCTTCAGTGTAAGGATGTCTATAAACTCGTATAGTGGTGTTTTTGCGATTATTGCCTTTTGGTATATATATTTGAATCCATCCAGGATGCCGCTCCAAATTATTATGGTGCTTGAGATTATTATTATTACGCTTGCTATATTTAATGGCAGTATGAAAAGACCCAGAAGCTCATAATCCTTGTTGAGGTGCATGTGCCTGTATTTTCTTGCGTTGTATATGTAGCCCCTGAACCATCGTATCCTTTGCCTTATGACTTTTTTCAATGTGTCAGGGATTGTCGTGTATGTGATACTCTGGATGTCAAAAGCTATGTACTTATGTAAGCTCTGGAGGCGCATCGCAATCTCAAGGTCTTCTGTGATGTTGTTCCTGTCCTCGTCAAACATGCCTGCTTCTTTCAGGTCTTCTGTCCTGTATATACTCAGAACACCAGGAGTCACGAACAGGCAGCCTATGAAAGCGAAAAGTTTCCTGAATATTGCTGCATACATGTATTCGAAGACCTGCATCTTCTCTATTATCTTACTGTTATTCTTCACAAATATGCTGCTTGAGCATCCTGAAACTTTTTTATTCATGAAATTCTGGACAATTATCTTTACCGATTCTTTCTCAATGTAAGAATCCGCGTCCACGCATGTGAACAGCTCTTTTTTTGATCTCTTGAGCGCGATGTTCAGTGCATGGCCTTTGCCGTGGTTTTTTGTCTTTATGACTTTGACACCGTATTTTTTATATTGCTCTGCTATTTTTGCTGTATTGTCTGTCGATCCGTCATCTACAACTATTATCTCATATCTGTCTTTTGGGTAATCTATGTCAAGTATTGATTGTATAGTTCCTGCTATTGTCTTTTCCTCATTGTATGCAGGTATGGCAAATGTTATTTCCGGCAGGTAGCTTTTGTCTATCTTTTTTTTCTCTTCTATCTCCTCTTTTCCCAGAAACAGCAGGTTTATCCATATTATTGACAGGTAAAGGCCGACAAATGCGATGATGAGCATTATATATTCCAGCATATCTGTCCCACCTTGTTTTAATAAAGTTTCAGGTGACCTGTGAGCCTGTCTATCTTATCGTCTTTTTCAGGGCCTATGGCAAGGGCTGTTATAGTGCCTGCGGGTATTTCTGTCTTTCCTGCATCTTTTATTAGTGCGGCCTTGAGCTTTTCTTTCTTTGCTCTGTTGAAAAGGTCTATAATTGCTTTTTCATTCTCTATCTTAAGGACAACTTTTTTCTGGCCGTTAATTTCCCATATCTTTTTGTTCACAAATGATGCTTTCTTATAGGCTCCAAGAGATGCGTGGGCTGCCTGTGCTGCTATCTTGCCTTTGCTGAGGTTGAGGTCTTTCCTTATAACTATTGCCTGTTTCATGCTTGTTAATTTGAGAAACTATCTTTTTAAAGGATATGTTTATATGTCTTTTTTTTAAATATATCTTATGATTGATAGCATTAAGGATCTGCTGGTTAATCAGATATGGAATCCTCTGCTTAATGACAATCCGTATTACACTGTCGGTGAGACTGCGTTCTATGCTGTGCTTTTTCTTGGCTTTGTGTGGGTGACCTACAATATTTTTGAGCGGTTCAAGGTCAAGGTTGATGCAAGATTCCTTGTAGGATGGTCCGGGTGGATACTTTTAATGGCAGGTACAAGAGTGCTTGAGGACCAGGGTGTTTTAGTATCCCGGCTGTTTATAACACCTTATCTTGATGTCCTGTTTGCGTCTGCTGTCATTTCTTTGATATATGTTCTGAAGGCTGCTGAGAATAAGAAGATTCTTGATTTCAATTCTGTGTGGATGCGTTTGCCTTATCTTCTTTTTATTCCTGTGCCGTTTTTCCTTTCTTTTCCTAATCTGTTTGGAGGGTTAATGGTTTTGCCGGTGTTTTTTGTTTTTGTCGTGTCTTTTTTTGTTCTGAGGCGAAGGTTTTCTAGTTTTTTTTCTTATGAGAATATCGCTGTCCTTTCTGCTCATCTTCTTGATGCATCTGCCACTTTTGTCGCTATCTATTTTTTCAGCGCTTTTGAGAAGCATGTCGTGCCTAATTATCTTATCGGTGCTTTCGGGCCTGCTGTGATGTTTCCTTTGAAACTTATAGTGGTTTCTATTGCTCTTTATTATATTGATAAGGAAGTTGAGAATGGTTCTGAGAGGCGGTTTTTTAAGCTGATGATATATTCTTTAGGGCTTGGGACTGGTTTGAGGGATATGATACAGATTATGGGGTACTAGCACTGGCTTATAAAAGCCAGGGCATTAATGACACCGCTCACTTCGTTCGGGTGGCAGGTTTATTGAAACAGGCTTCGTAATTAGCTTCAGAATCATGGAACTAGCGTTCCAAGCTTTTATGGAATTGCAATGCAATTCCAAGCTTTTTAGGAGACCTGAAAACATTCGTTTGAGGTCATGGTTTAATTGATGCCGTTCAATTAACGATGAAGCCTTGCATTTTTGGTGGTAACTGCAGAAGCAGAGATAGTGCGTTGACCGAAGGTCAATGACAGTCTGCCTGAGCGAAGCGAACGGCACCAACTTGATGCAACTCAGTTGAGTTGCTGGTCAACCTTTTTGAAGGTTGTAGTGGGTCGAGCCAGATTTGAACTGGCGACCTTCGCCTTGTAAGGGCGACGTCATAACCCCTAGACTACCGACCCACGATAGAAGCGATAACTATTTTTTCAATGGCAACTTTAAATGCTTTTATATCTTTTTTAACAATTTATATGTATGCTTACGCTTGAACAGGGCAAATTGCTTGTAGGGTATGCAAGGGAATGCATCAATTGCAATCTGGTCAGGAAGGAGATTGAGAACAAGGAATTCTCTTTTGCGAAAGATGATCAGGGTGTCTTTGTGACTCTTTTGACTTACCCTGAGAAAGATTTACGGGGCTGTATAGGTTTTCCAGAGCCTGCATATCCTTTGGGCAAGGCAGTGCGTATGGCTGCTATTTCTGCCGCTGTTGATGATCCGCGCTTTCCTGAGCTGTCTTCTGATGAGCTTGATAAGGTTGTAGTTGAGATGTCTGTTCTTACTGTGCCTGAAAAGATAGAGCTTGCAAAGGATGAGATATATGAGGATAAGATAAAAATTGGGGCAGATGGTCTTATAGTGAAGGGCAGGTCGTGTTCCGGGCTTCTTCTTCCGCAAGTGCCTGTGGATCTGGGCTGGGATAAGAAGCAGTTTCTGATGCAGACATGTACTAAGGCGGGGCTTCCGTCTGATGCTTATCTATCCGATGATGTTGAGGTTTTTAAGTTTCAGGCGCAGATATTTTCTGAAGTGAGTCCTGGTGGGGACGTTGTTAGGAAGGAGCTGTGATTCCTCAGAGTCAATAAGTCCTGTAGGAGTAGATGTCATCCCTTCCTTCAATCTCTATCTTGTTAATTTCATCTAAATCGTCAAGGTCATTCATTTTTATCATGCTGTCTGAGACTGTGTACAGGTAGTCTCCCATGTAAAGGGACCTTTTTACAGAGTATTTGGAGCCGTAATAGAACCATCCGCCTTTCTCTATGTTTTCATCATCTTCTGTGTGTGTTATCCTTCCTTTGAGCCTTATGCCGTTGTCTGTGTCTATGCTGAAGACATAAGCACCTTGCCATTTGTATTCGCCGTATGCCCAGTCCGGGACATCTCCGTCATATTTGCTCCTGTCTATCTCTGCAAGCAGTATTGGTATTACAAGGATGTTCTTTTCCCTGTCAAAGAGGAATGCTTTATGTTCATGAAGGGCGTATGAGTCTGTGCCCCTGTCGCCTATCTCAAATTTAGATAGCTCTATCGGGTTCTCTATGTCGCTGACATCAAAGATTGCTAACTTGACGCCCCTGTGCCATGTGAAATCATCTGTCTCTGATCCTGTCACTTCTTTTCCTATACCTATTATGTGGTTTTCGTCATATGGGTGAAGGTAGTCTGAGTATCCGGGTATCTTGAGTTTGCCTGTGACTTTGGGATTGTTTGGATCTTCAAGGTCTATTACAAATAACGGGTCTACTTTTTTGAAAGTCACTATGTATGCCTTATCTCCCATGAATCTTGCAGAGTATATGCTTTCGCCCGGTGCCAGATCCTCTACTTTTCCTACTATATTTAGATTTTCGTCAAGGATATAGAGATTGTTTATTGTTGTAGGTATGTTTGGTCTTGGCATTGTCACTGTTAGGGATGGTTCTGATTTCTGTGCTATTGCCATTGATTCGGTTTTCTCTTTAGCATCACTGTTTGAATCTGCAAATACCTGCTGCTGTTCTGGTGTAGCTATGACTTCTGTGGTTGTCATCATTGATGTGGTCATCCTTATCGGAGAGCCTATAATTCCTCCGCCGCCTACTCTTGTTGTTGTCGCTATCCTGAAATATCCGTTATGCTCATCCATAGAAAACTGGTTGAGGGGGGTTCCCGGAACTTCTCCGGAATTTTTGTAATTTATCTTTCCATCCTTTATGTTAATCTTATGTATCACTGTCCTGTCCGTCTTTTTGGCTATTTTTAGAATCATTTCTTCTGTCTTGTTTGCAACTTGTATCTCAAGCTCTTTTTTCTGTGCTTCTGTCAGCGTCTTTCCGTATTCCTGTAGGATGTCACCCATCCTGTTCTGCTTCTCCCAGTAGCTGGCGTTTGATTCTTTTATATCTTCAAGCTGTTCTGCTATATCTTTAGGGACAAGAGGTATTATCACATCATCAAACATCATGTCTATGTAGTATGTGTTGCGTACTCTTCTCTGGTATGTTATGTAGATGTTCTCTTTGGAGACATATATGTTCCGGCTTGATCCCAGGAGATATATTTTGCTTTCTATATCTTTTTCGTCATCCTGTGCGTTGATAGACATTATTGTGGTGAATGTGTAGGAATTGTCCGGGATGTTAAAGTAATAGATGTCCGGGCTGATCTCTTTTCCGGAATAGGCAATCCTTGGGGTTGTGATATCGTTTCTGTAATGATATGTGTACTGTGTCGCTATGACATAGACTTCGTCTCCAATCATCCGTGAGTCAAAGTAGTAGCCGTCAACTGTCACATTTCTTGTCTGTTTCGGGTTTTCCCTGTCAGATATGTCATATACTTCTGCAAATGCTATCTGCCTTGTTATTGGTGGGTAAATCATCATCTTTTCTGCTGTTATCTCTTCAGATATGCCTGTTTCCTCATCATCTTCAAAGGTTTTTGGATTGTCTTGGTAGATATAGTCGTTTCCCAATACAATAAGCCTGTCACCGTCAACGTAAAGCTCCTGCGGGTTGCCTGTAATGTTTATTGTTGACATGATCTTTGTGTTTTCTGGAGGATATGCGTCTACAATTGATACGGTCTTTCCTGAAAGGACATATATGTACTTGCCGTCATTTTTCACAATGTCTGCCTCGTCAACTCCTTCAACCTGTATGTTTGTGGTAGAGAAGTCGTCTGTGCTTTCGCCTTGTGCGGAAGGTAAGCTTTTTGCTGTAGATGTTGTCATATCTGCAGATTCTTCGACCATGCCTATAGTCCTTATATCCATGCTGTTTGAATATAATGTGTTGCTTTCTGCGTTTGCTTCAAGAAATGCTTTTATCTCATCGGCTGAACTGAATTTTTTCAGCTGATCCTGTGATTCGAATATCTCTTGTTCAATAGTTATGCTTGTCGGGTAGAATGAGGCTATGCCAACTATAAGCACTGCTGCTGCTATAACTACAATAAATATTTGTGACTGGGCTTTTCTTAATGTCATATCCTTGATTTAGATGTTTATTTATAAATGCTTTCGGTTTTGTTCGGGTGTTTTCCCGAAGGTTTTTTGGGTGTTTTTGTCTATCTTTAGAATTCAATTTCTATTCCAATAGGGCAGTGATCGGAGCCTTTGACCTCTTTTAAGATGGAAGCAGTTTTGACTTTACTTTTGAGGCTATCTGATACAAAGATATAGTCTATTCGCCAGCCGATGTTTCTTTCCCTTAAGTCTTTCATGTAAGGCCACCATGTGTAGTTTTTGCTTTCTTTGTTGAACATCCTGAAAGTGTCTGTGAAGCTTTCTTTTATTATGCTGTCAATGCATACTCTTTCTTCATTCGTGAACATGGTATTGTTCATGTTGTCTTTCGGCCTTGCAAGGTCTATTTCTTTATGCGCTATATTGAAGTCGCCGCAAAGTATTATCGGCTTTTCTTTGATATTTTTAATTGTTTTAAGGAAATGCCTGTATGCGTCGAGTTTGTATGGGATGTTTTCCTTTTCTCTTCCGCCGTGCGGCAGGTAGAGATTGAAGAGGATGAAGTTTTGGTATTCTACCATTATAGATCTTCCTTCCTTGTCGAAGCGTTCAAAACCAAGGTTGTATTCTACTTTGATAGGTTTTTCTTTCGTGAATATTGCTGTTCCGCTGTAGCCTTTCTTTTCGGCAGGATTCCAGTATGTCTTATAGGTGAAAGAGCTTGTGAGTTCCGGCGGTATATCCTTTTTGTTGGATTTTATCTCCTGGATGCAGAGGATGTCGGGTGAGTGTTCTTTCAGAAATCCGATGAAGCCGTTCCTGTTTACTGAGCGTATGCCGTTGACGTTCCAGGAGAGTATGTTTAATGTTTTTGGCATAAGGGTATTTTGGATGTTTTTGTTTATATGTTGGTTTTTTTGTTTATGTTTTTTGGCTTTGTTATCTTTAGATGATGAAAATATAAAGTTATGAAATGTCTATTTTTATACAGTAAAGAGTGGGCTAAGATGGAAGAATACCTTGAAATGAGAGAAAAAATTGAAGATGAAATAATCAACAGGTTAGAAGATTTAGTCAATCCAGCGGGTGCTCTCGGCTCTTTGTCTAATAAAGTTGATGGAATCTATGGCTTTAATGACTGGTATAGATATACAGGCAGTAAAATTGCTGCGATATCTGTTGCAGCAATGATTGCTAAAGATAATGAGACTTCAGGTACAGAAATCTATGAATCAATATTATCTTATGTTGAAGATAATCTGATCTCTTTGACTGAAGAAGATTATGATGAAGTAAATAAAGCTGTAAGTCGTGTATCTTTATGTTATTCAAGTGTTAAGGGTCGTGGCGAGATATACGAGATATTGAAAAATAAGAGATTTTTTGAAGGTTTAGATTCTGTTTATGCAACTCTTGAGATATTTACATCTATGTTTATTTCTGATGATTCTTTGTTGCCTATGGAATCTGCTGATTCATTGAAGAAGTATTGTAATGAAAAGTATGATGAGATTGATAAGAAAATAAGAGATAGTCGTCCTACTAAGTATATTTTGCCTTTACGCAGGAAAGAATTCCAGCGCAATAAGTACAGGGCATTGTATGAAAACGCAGATGCCGGATATCAGCAAGCATTACAATTGAGTAAAGGACTGGATATTGAGAAGATAAAACAGGCAATTGTTGATAATGATATTGAATATATAAGACCTTGAGTTAATCTTTTTTCAAGCTTTCGGCCAGTTCTTCTGCCATATTCTTAAGCTGCTGCTCTATATCCTGGTTTAATCCGTTCTCAAATATGTCATTGTCGTTTCCTTTAAGCTCGCTCCTTGAGACGAATGCGCCTTTGGCAATGACCTTTATCTTAAGTATGCTGCAGAAGTTTTCGGATATGTTCCTGACATTCTCTTTGATATTTTCCAGGTCAGTGCCTACAGATATCACTATAGCTCTTTTTGATGTAAGGTCAGTCTCTGTAGTGTATAATATGCTGCACTTGTCTATGAAATCCTTGAAAAGTCCGGGCGGCATTGCAAAGTAATTCGGCATTGCAAAGATGTAGCCGTCGGCGTCAATCATTTTTTCCCTTATCTCTGCCATGTCGTCATCGTGATGGCAATCAAGGTTCTTGTTGCAGTATTCAACACAGCCGTTGCATCTCTGTATGTTCTTATTTCTTAGAAGGATTATCTCGTTTTCTATGCCTTTTTTTTCTAATTCCTGCTTCAGCCTGTTAAGTATTGCTTCAGAATTACCTTTTCTCGGACTTCCGCAGATGCTCAGTATTTTCATGGAATCACTTTCTTTATTTTTTTATATTTATTGTTAAGATTGTATTTTTATATATTTTTTCAATAATATTATGTTCTGGCTGAGGCGGGTCTATAAGGTGTAATCGGCTGTACTGATTATATCTTTTATCTGCTCAAATTCAAATGTGTTGTCTGCGACAAAAAATCTATTATGAATACCATATGTAGGAAATACAGCAAGCTTTCCGTTTTCTGTGCTAAAAATCGCTACATCTCTTTCTGTCTTTTCAAGATTATTTTGCATGAGCATTGTCGCTGCACTATATTTAAGTATCCCTAAGTCTTTTGCTTTCCTTGATATTTCTTGTGGGGTTATTGTTATTGTCTTTTCTTCTGTGAGCTGAGACCAGAAAGTATCTACAGGTATTCTTTCAAGAATTTTGTCTATATCATCATGTGTCTCTTTAAAATAATAGAATTTATCATTTAGCTTCAATGCGATAACTCTTGTTTCATCAGTGCATAACAGATTGATATTGCTAATATCTTCTTTGAAATATCCTTTATTTAGATATACACGAAGCATTTTGCCTATGTTCATATTGGGGTTAAGATCATTGTAATAGGAATCTAAACCATTTTTTGAATAGCATTTTATTTTATCGTTCATAATAATTACTAAGATATGTAAATTTTATAAACATTATGCAGGGGAGGGGATTCGAACCCCCGAACTCCTACGAGAGTGGATCTTGAGTCCACCGCCTCTTGCCGAATACTATACGTAGCATAGATTCTTTGACCAGGCTGGGCGACCCCTGCATTTACAGATTGTCCAGTTCGCTTTTCAGCCTTGTTATCTCGGACTGGAGACTTTCAAGCCCTGCATCATTCTGATCCATCGGTATGACGGACGGGCTTGAAAATTCTTTCGGAGCCACAAGGTTGCTGTCAATCTTATTGAGCTTTTCGTCGAATAGATTTAACCGTTTTTCTATTTTTGCGACAGCTTCGGCTTTCAGCTTCTCAGCATTGCTCAAAAGAGAAATAGTCTCAAGCATTTTTCTCATCTCCTGCCGTGTGCCCAGTATCTCATCAGTTATCTCGACATGCCTGTCAATCTTGACGAAAAGCGCTGAGCCTTCTTTTCTGATTTCCGGCTGTGCTGTAATTGGGCTTTTTGGAGGACTCTGTGGTCTGGGAGCTACAGCCTGTACGGGCTGCGGTTTTGCTTGTGGAGGTAATATAGGATGAGGATGTTCTGGAAAGTTTGCCTGTTGAGGTAATATAGGATGAGGATGTTCAGGAGGACTTTTCTGTTCCGGTATAGGATAAGGATTATTTTCTTTTGGAGGCAGGACAGATTTAGGCTGTATATTCTCTTCAGGCGCTTTTATCGGTGGCTGTGGTGCCGGCTGTCCTGAATTTTGCATAGGGGCTGCGGAAGGCAAAGGATTATTGATTGGTGCGTGACTGTGATCGAAATCTATCCCTATAGCTTTTTTTAGCCTGTCTATATTGTCATCTGAGCCCATAAGTTCACCTTGATATATTTAAATAGGCTTTTGTGTTATATATATCTTTTTTCTATATCTTCTCAGGGCACCTGCCCTATTTATTAATATTTGCCCGAACAATTAATCTTATGACTGAATTGTCAAGCCTTGATTTCCGTGTACTTGTAGAGGAGCTTCAGTTCCTTGCCGGCGGTAAGATACAGAAGATATACCATGAAGGTAAAGATCTTCATATCTCTGTCTTTGTCAAAAGCAGGGGCACCAATATGCTTGTCACAGGTGATGGCAAATTTTTCACTACACCGCATTCTCTGAAGCATAAGGAAAGACCGACAGGTTTTTGCATGTTCCTTCGGAAAAGGCTTTCAGGGCAGTGGATTGACAGTATAAGACAGTTAGGGTTTGAGCGTATTCTTTTGCTTGAGACTGTAGATTACAGGATATATTTTGAGCTTTTCAGGAACGGTAACACTATAATAACAGATAAGGATGATAAGATAGTATCTGTGATGTCTGTGCAGATATGGAAAGATAGGGTGCTTAAGGCAAACGAGACCTATAAGCTTCCTCCTGTATCGTATGATACACCAAAGATTGATTATGATGCTTTCAGCTTAGCTCTTGGCAAGTCATCAAAGAACATAATATCTTTTCTTGCGCGTGATCTGGGCTTTGGAGGAAATTATGCAGAGGAGATACTTTTCTCTTCAAAGCTTGACAAGGATATCGTGTGCAAGGGTCTTGATGAGCGTAAGGTGAAGAAACTGTTCAAGGCAATATCCAGTATGCTTGTGATGAAGAAAGAGCCGCAGATAATTCTTGAAGACAGCAAATATGCTGACCTGTCGTCTTTTAGCCTTGTGAAATACGGCAAATCCGACAAAAAGAAGTTCAGCGCTCTCAATGAGGCGGCTGATGAG
>WTCA01000030.1 GCA_013138805.1 archaeon
TTATCGATACAGCATATTGAGCATCTTTTCTGTGGCCTCTACTGCGGCGAGAATCTGGTCCGGGTTGACACCTATTGTCTTGAACACTTTTCCGTCCTTTTCCCAGACAATTATTGTCTCCACAAGAGCGTCTGTCTTTCCGCCGGGAGGTATATGCACTTCATAGTCTGCAAGCTTTGGAAGATTTATTCCTATTTCCGGCGCGACTTTCTTTAAAGCGTTCATGAAAGCGTCATATCCGCCGCTGCCTTCGCTTTCTGCGCAGACTTCAGTTCCGTTGTATCTTAATGTGAAGGATGCTTTCTGTATTTTTTTAAGAGACACTGAGACATCAAGATCTGTTATCCTTATCTTCTGTTTTACTTCTGTCTCAAGGACATCTGCTACAATGTATGGCAGGTCTGCATGAGTTATCTTCTTTTTCCTGTCACCAAGCTTTACAATCTTCTTGAATACCTGTCTTTTGTCATCGCCTGAAAGCTCTATGCCTGCCTTTTTAAGGTTCATCTCAAGGCTTGACATGCCGCTCAGCTTTCCCAGCGCATATTCCCGCTCCCTGCCGAACCTTTTCGGGTCAATCTTGTTTGTGTAAAGGTTGCCTTTTTTGTCACCGTCAGCGTGGATGCCTGCCGTCTGGGTGAAGACGTCCTCTCCGACTATCGGCTTGTTTGAAGAGACTTTCTTTCCTGAAAAAGTTGATACAAGACTGCTTAAGGTCTTCAGGTATCTTTCGTCTATTTTTGTGTCTGTACTTTTTGAGATATCTCTCAATGCGACAACAGTATCACATATCGGTGCGTTGCCTGCACGCTCGCCTAAAGAATTGACTGTGACATGGATACCTTTCGCTCCTGCTTCTGCGGCCGCGATTGAGTTTGCGACAGCAAGACCGTAGTCGTTGTGCGCATGGAAATCAAAATGTGTTTTTGGATATCTTTTGTTAAGGGCTGAGATGAACTGTTTTACTTCATCGGGAAGAAGAATACCTAATGTATCGGGAAGCATTATTCTTTTTAGGTTCTTGTTTTTTGTCAGGTTATCTAATAATAGATATACATAACCAGGGCTTTCTTTCATGCCGTTTGACCAGTCTTCAAGATATATGTTTGCAGATATGTCTTTTGAAGCGGCGTTGCTTATTGTGTCTTCTATATTTTTTATGTGCTCTTGCGGGGTCTTTTTCAGCTGGACTTCCAGGTGCTTCAGGGAGCCTTTGGCCAGGATGTTCATAGTTCTGCACCCAGTCTCGTGTATCCAGTCAACTGAACGGTTATTGTCTACAAATCCCAGGACTTCTATCCTGTCAATGTATCCATTTTTCTTTGCCCATCTGCATATCTCTTTGACTGAGTCTTTCTCGTTGTCTGAAACTCTTGCTGAGGCTATCTCTATCCTGTCCACCTTAAGGTCTTCAAGAAGAATTTTTGCAATCGCAAGCTTTTCTTTCGCGTTGAAGCTGACGCCAGGTGTCTGCTCGCCGTCTCTCAATGTTGTGTCCATCACTTCGATTATTTTTTTTTCAGAAGACATAGTCAATAGATTATGTATTGGAAAGATATTCTTATATAATTTCGGGAGGTATTATGGATACTATACGGCAATGGTCTAGTGGTATGATACGAGCTTCCCAAGCTTGTGCCCCGGGTTCAATTCAAGGAGGCTCCTTTGAGATGCAAAGGAGTCTTCAGGTGAAAATCCCGGTTGCCGTATGTTTTCTTTTTTTATAATATCAAGCGCAAGCCAAAGCCGGACTGCTTCTCATCAGTATTGGCATTGATAACACAGGCATTATCTCTTTTGAAGCGGTTGTCAGATAAAATCTTATGGTTGTCAGAGAATTATCTGTCTTTATGTTTACCTTACAAGCAGTCAGACTTGCCAGAAATAATTTCATGTCTATCTTTTCGTCAACAAGCATATCTTTAATCAGTCTTGAAGCATTCAATAACTGTATTGCGACTATCTCTTTTTTAGCATTATAATCAAGGATTATGTTGCCTATTTCAACAGACCCTTTGGATCTGGATTTAGGATAATACATAAATAAGTCATCGTTGACTTTATCATAACTAAAATCAAAGTCTTTCATATCGCTTCTCTACCTCCCTCTGCCATCTTCTGTTAACCTTAATCACAGTGCAGACGATACAGTGCCGATTTATTGCCAGCACATATCTATGGCATTGCGTTTTGCTGTATCCGAAATAACAGTCATATTTCTCTTCATATATATTAGAGGACTCTTGTTTTCCTGCATAATACAATCTTTTCGGATTCAATATGTTTTCAATTATTTCGTCTGTGCTTATTCCTCTGTATTCTGCCTGAACCTTTGCGTGAGCTGTAATTATTATCTCTATTTTATCATACTTTTTGAATTTACCTATAACCTTATCTTTATAGTTCATGACTTAAATAATTTCAACAGACGGGTTAAAGGTTGTCAAACACTGTAAGGGGTGATATGCCAACAATATTTTATAATTATCATCACAAAAAATTGCTATGAGAACTATTAAGATTAATCTTCATAATCCTGAAAAGATATTTCTTGAAATGGCTGCCGATATAATCAAGGACGGAGGGGTAGTCATATACCCCACTGATACTGCATATGGAATCGGGGCAGATATATTGAACAAGAAAGCTGTTGATAAGCTGAATCTTGCGAAAAGCAGACATCCGGAGAAACAATACACTGCGATTGTGTCTGATGTCAAGATGGCTGAGAAATTCTGTGTTCTTGGTGACTCTGAAAAAAGGCTGATAAAAAAGTTTATGCCGGGGCCTCTGACTCTTGTTCTGCCTAAGAAGGATATCGTTCCTGATTTTATACAGAAGACTGATTTCGCATTTCGTATACCAGACTGTGAAGTTGCGCGGGAGATATGTTCTATTTCCGGGGCTGCAATCACTGCCTCAAGTGCCAACATCAGCGGTGAGGAGACGCCTTATTCAGTAGATGAGATAAATCCGATTCTTAAAGAGAATGTTGATTTGATCTTAGATGCGGGGAAGCTTGAAAAGAAAAAGACAAGCACTATCTGCAGAGTTGATGAGGGGAAGGTTAGAATATTGCGTGAAGGGGCGATAGCTGAGAAAGATATTGTTGATGCTGTCGGAGATTGAATTTTAGTTTAATGCATAAATCCTGTTTCTCATGTCGGCAAAGTTGTGAGATTCTGTTATCAGACCTTTTTCTTTTAGTATTGACAATGCATACGATAATGTCCTTTTCGGAATGCTTGTGCGCTTAAGAAGCTGAGAATAAGAGATAGGTCCCCTGTCTTTAAGGACTGTATATATGGCTCTGCCTGATTTTGGAACGGAGACAAAGTAATTCACCTGTCATCAGATATCACCTGAAATAAGATAGGTCTTTAAGCTTATAAAAGTTGGGATTGGGGCAAAAAAGCTCAAACATCAACAACAATCCCGTCATCGCAGAAGGTGCGCTCGCAGTAATGGCATCTGACCTTGAGCGGGAATCTTGAGAGGACATCGAAACGGCTCTTTATATCCTCTTTTGCATTTGATATGCAGTCGGGGTTGATGCATCTTAATGTGGATACAAGCCTGTCTGATATGGATACTTCATGTTTTGAGATGAGGATGTAGTCTTTTATTATGCTTATGTTTGAACCGGGCGCAATTATAGCAATCTTACCCTCAAGGATCTTGCTTTCAAGATAAAAATCTTCAATCTTCAGCAGGTCTTTCTTGCCAAGCTTTCGGCTTTTGACGCACATGATGGCAGCAATTTTCCTGTCCTTGTCTTTAAGAAGACCCAAGGCATTGAGAATATCAAGAGACTTGCCTGCAGGTATGTGGTCTATGACTGTACCATCCTTCAGCTTTGTTATGACAAGCTCTTCTTTTTCTGAAACCATAATTTATCAACCTTAAACATCGTATCCCAGCAGGAGCAATATCAGCGCCATCCTGACAGGGACGCCGTTTCCTGCCTGAGGGAAATACACGGCGTTTTCCATTGTGTCCACATCTGTGGATATCTCATCTACTCTGGGCAGAGGGTGCATGACTATAGTATTTTTTGCCGCGCCTTCCATAAGCTTTGCGTCAATGACATAGGCACTTTTCAGCCTGTGATATTCCTGCGGATCAGGAAACCTCTCCTTCTGTATTCTTGTGACATATATGACATCGCTTTTGAGCACTTCGTCGGATATGTCCCTGGTCTCGACTATATCTATATTCTGTTTTTTTGATATCTCATCCACAAGATATTTTGGCATCTTCAGCTCTTCCGGAGAGACGAAGATAAGCCTGATGTTGTCAAAAAGGGATAAGGCGTATGCGAGGCTGTGGACTGTACGGCCGTATTTCAGGTCGCCGACCATAGCTATTGTCAGTCCTGATATCTTTCCTTTTCTCTTTGCAATCGTGTACAGGTCAAGAAGTGTCTGGGTCGGGTGCTGGTTGGCGCCGTCGCCGCCGTTTATCACAGGTATCCCTGCGACTTCAGAGACATATCTTGCGCTGCCTTCCAGAGGATGCCTCATCACTATCATGTCTGCGTACTGGGCGACTGTGAGAGCTGTGTCTTTCAGAGTCTCGCCTTTCTTGACAGATGTGCCTTCAGTTCCTGAGAATCCGATGACTTTTGCGCCGAGCATCTGCATAGCTGTCTCAAAGGATAATCTTGTTCGGGTGCTGGGCTCAAAGAAAAGTGATGCTATGACCTTGCCTTTTGCTATATTGAGGGTTTTGGACGGGCTTTGGGATGTAAGGGATTCTATCTTCTGTGCAGTACCAAGAATATTTGTTATGTCATCAACAGAAAGGTCGCGGATTGAGATTATGCTTCTTCCTTTGAAATTCATATGTAGGATAGGGATGTGAAAGTTTAAAAATTTATCACTGATTATTAAAAAAAATAAAATGCCCCCGACGCGATTTTCTTTTGCAGACATCATCAAAATGATGAATAGCATAATTTGAACGCGCGACTCCTTGCTTAGGAGGCAAGTGCTCTATCCAAACTGAGCTACGAAGGCACTAAAAACATTAAGAATAGTCTGCAAACCTTTAAAAAAGAATAACATGAGATTTTGAAAAAAAGAATTAAAAAAGAAGCAAAAGATTTTACTCTTTTGCCTTGATAACATTCTCAAATGCTTTCATCACAGCATCGATTATTTCTTTTTCATCCGGTATTGCGATTGAGCTTCTGAATTTCTTTCTCTTTTCCCCATCCATCTCAGAAAAAAAACCTCTAGAGATTGATAGAAAAACATTTTCTCCATCCTCTGTGATCGCTTTCTTCTTTGCGATCTCCAAGAAATTGTTCTTGCCGAACTGTATCTCTTCAGCCTTGATTGTTTCGAAACTTACATTTTCTTCAGCCATCTGTTTTCACCTTACTATCTAAGCCCTTAAAGGGCAATCTATATGCTAGATTATTATTCTTATAACATCTTTATAAATATTATTGATGAGAAGGAGAAAATCTTTGAAGATAAAAAAAAAGAAAAAGAAAAAAGGACTTATTCGACAAAGCTGTCAAGGATATCGACAACAGCTTTTAGTGTCTTGCCGTCTTCAGGTATCGATATCGCTTTTGTGAACTTCTTGTCCGTGCCGTCCTTGTAGTAGCCGCGGGTTATTGAGATGAATGGCTTCTCGCCCTCGTCCGTTACCGCCTTTTTGGAGGCTATCTCGAAGAAATTGTTCTCTCCGAATTTTACCTCTTTTTCCTTCAATGTTACAAATTCTACCATAGTATTCACCGTTTTTAAGGTAGAATCATTTCTCTTTCGAAGTAGGATATAAGTTTGTGACCACGAGAGTGAGTGAATATCTTATAGAATATTAACACATACAAAAAAAAATCTAAGTAAATTCTCTTTTTAGTATCTTATGCGCATTATTTAACTGCTTGAATCTTTCAGTGTCGCCTGTAGGCATATCAGGATGCATTTCTCGTGCCATATTTTTGTATTTTTTATCAATGACAGACCAGTCTGTTTCATCATGGTCCACCCCGAAAAAATCCCGTGCTTCTTTTCGTTTATCATCAACATCGTCAGATTCTTTAAAAGCTGCAAAAAAATCATCAAGTGTCTTTTTTTCTGAAAGAACCATGTTGACTTCTGCTTCAATTACTTTGTACAGGACATACATATTATCCACAAATTTTCTTTGCTGATTATGACTATAATACAATCTATGCCCTGCCATATACCATGTTACAGATGCTTTAGCTTTTTTTATCGCTATGCTTTCAAGAGGTATCTCGATGTCATATCCATCAACACCAATACGCTTTAGAAGTGCAATTATATTGTTATTGAATTGCAATGCTTTTCGATTAAAAGCGACCTTAGTAATCATAACATTTATTTCATGCCCTTTAATATTTACCATCAGAATCACATATTTTTGTTCTTGAAGACTTTATTTATGTCAGATTACATTATAAAAGAATATGTTTGTCTTGAGTGAAAGCTTATATTATTCAACCTCTCATTCAACCAAAACTCTCAATGTCTTCATCACTATGGCCTGCATGATCTTGTTGCCTGTTTCGGTCTTCTTCTTGACTTTTATCAGGGCCTTCTTGCCGATTGTTGCTGAGAAAAGGAACTCTTCGCCCTTGTAGATGTCTGCCATCGCGCCGACATACTCTTTTTTAAGGCCTATGTTGATGTAGCCGCCAGATTCTGATGTCTTGTACTTCGCTGTCTCTTTCAGGGTCTCAACGATAGGCTCTATCGAGATATGGATGCCGAGTTTCTCCTCAATCCCTGATATGTTTGTGCCTTTCCTGCCGATTATTGATGACATATCTTCTTTAGGCACGCGGACGATGGCGCGGTTGCCTGAGATTATGCTTATGTCAGGATTTGTTGTGTGTTTCTTGAGAACGGACCTTATCTTATCTTCTGCCAGGCGGTTCACGGCTGATGTATCTGTGCCTTTATCCACCGGCATGACCACTGTCTCATCACCGTATGTATATATCTCATGAATAGGTCTTCCTGTCTCAAAATCAAGGACCTCTATGACCGGCCTTGCAAGATCCTGCTCCACCATGCCGTTTGGAACCTTGACTCTCAGGGAAAGGGACAGGACAGACTCAATCTTTCCGCCCTTGACAAATATTATAGTATCGACAATCTGCGGTATCATGCCAAGCTCTACCCTTCCTATGAACCTGTGCATGACATCTATTGCCCTTGTCGCGTGGACCACGCCGACCATGCCGACGCCTGCAAGGCGCATGTCAGCGAATATCCTGAAATCCTTTGTCTGGCGTATCTCATCGTAGATGGTTATGTCAGGCCGTACAAGAAGGAGTATCTCTGCTGTCTTTGCCATGTCAGACTCTAAAGGTCCGTATTGTGTTATGTCAGGTCCGAGCTGAAGGTCTCTCGGGTTCTCCATGGTCTTGACTATGTTTTTTTTGTCCTGGTAATATTCTGCCAATGCCTGGCACAGTGTTGATTTCCCGTGTCCAGGCGGTCCTGCAATTATTATGCCTTCAGCTTCCTTGTCTATCCTGCCTTTGAGCTTGTCTGTAAGGCTGTAGTTGTCAAGAGACACTTTGACTATGGGCCGTACTGCCGTTATCTCCATCTTCTCGGAGAATGGCGGCCGTGTTATCGCTATCCTGTATTC
Organism: archaeon; assembly: GCA_013138805.1. GTDB lineage: Archaea > EX4484-52 > EX4484-52 > EX4484-52 > GLR71 > GLR71. The sequence continues at coordinate 7,642 of WTCA01000030.1, forward strand.
CTTGAGCTGGATGACTGATACGAATCTCTTGGAAATTTCCATGAACGACTCATCAGATACGCGGTTGAGCTCCATTATCTCGTGCGCGATGTTTTCAAGCATCTCTTTTGTTATGATATCTTCGTTCAAGTTTACCAGCTCAAATGTGCCGGGCTTTCCTTTCTTTGCCTTGGGGACAGACCCTTCCTTGAGATGAACTGACATTGTCTCTTTGTCAAAGAAGTTTTCCAGGGTGAAGGATTCTATCTTCTCTTTCGGGAAGTATATGACTTTTACTCCTTCGGCCTCGGCAGTCTTTGCCTGGACCATGTCGCCTGTGAGAAGCGTGGCATTTTCCTCTCTTGCTATGTCTCTTATGAGGGCATCTATCCTTCCTGACCCTGCCATCCTTATCTCTTCGGCCGTGGGTTTCCTTCCCTGCTGTGTCAGAGTTATGCCCTTGTCCTTTGCTATATTTCTTATCGTTTTTAACTCATCCAATCCACTGAAACCTATCTCTTTGCCGCGGTTTGCCTGGTTCTCAAGCTCTGAGACGACAAATTCAGGAATTATAAGAGTGCCTTTGATCTTGCCTTTTAAGATTAACTCCATCACTTTTCCTTCGATTATGGCTGATGTGTCTGGTACGTATTTCATTGTTATCACTTTTTAAAAATAAAAAAACATATAAAGCTGTTGTTTTATATTTAATAATATTGGTTATAATCTTTATTAAGTTTGAGATTATGGATACGGTTTTCATTATGGTAAATGGCGGGCATATATCAAATAAATTTGAGAGAAAAGTTTCTGAAATTCTTATAAATTCAGGATTATATGAAAAAGCAATAATTTTCAACAATATACATTACAGGTATTCCACATACAAAGAAACATCTAGCGCAGGCAAGCCTTTGCGCATAAGGATGTTAAAGGGCAACGGAACTGAATATGAAGTAGACCTGGTTGCACTTGGAATCAATCAAGGCGAGATGGATATAATACAAGCAAGCATAAAGAACAGTCGTTTTGAAAATCTTATACCAGAGGATGTCAATAGTGCGAAACTGCTTGGGTATAAAAATATAGATAGATATTATTTTGACCAGACCCAATTGAATCTTACAGACAGACAAAAGGCAATGAAAGGTGAATTTGAACATTTCAAAAATACAATAATATATGATTATCTGGACGAGAATGGAAAACTTACAGGCCTACAGAAACAATACCTGATTGTAAAGTCTATTGAAAGGCAGACTGCAGAGAAATCATTGATTTTCCAAGACCTAAAATTAAACGGAATTGAAATAATCTCAAAGCGTGAGCTTTTAGAAGATATCAAAGAGAAAGGAGAAGTTCCTATTACCTGCATCAGCGGACTCACTGTCAATGACATGCAAAAAAGTGTGATAGATATAATCAATAGTTTAGATAAAGTCTAATAAATCATTAACTTCTATTTTCAATAATTCTTTATCGCTATTAATGCAGATGAAAATACAAAATAAAAATTAGATAAATTAAAGAAGAAAATAAGAATTTCTAAAAAATAAAAGATACATCAAAATATAAAAAAAAGAGCCTGTTTAGGACTTTCCAATCTATTTTTATTATGATGCTATAAGTGTCAATGTACCCAGTGCAGTTTCTCCTGCAGGCATACCGTATGGGATAGATGCATGAATAACTATATAGTCTTCAGCTCCAGGTACAAGGTCGTCCTCTCTTATATATGCTAAGTTTCCGCAGAGACCACCACCATATGTCGCATTGTAATTGTATTTGTATATATATATCTTGTCGCATGTGCTTGCTGTAGCAATACAGTAACCTGCAAGAGGGCCGTCTGTGCATACAAAAGAGCCCCAAATGCCAGTGCTGACAGCACCGCATGTTGACAAATCGGATGAAAGGTCACGATTAAAGTCAGTAACATTTTCAGGTACTGTCTTTATTTCAAATACTGTACCTGTGGTATTGCAGTATCCATCTGTGCCGTTCTCAACTTTCCAGAGATATTCATTTCCTGATGCATTTCTATACCATCCGTGCCCGAAATTTTCTGTTGCTGAGTTAAGGTCAAGAACCTCACCTGCAAGGATTGATGAAATATTCCATTCAAGCCTGCCTGCATGGTAATAAGTAGCATTTGTTGAGTTCCTTACAAATATCATGCCTGCTGCGGAATATGCACTAGCAGTTCCTGTAGGAAGAGGATTTGTCGATTCATCTGCGTCTGTGCTTGTATCCAGATACATGTTGGTTACATTTAAAGAACCTGTATTTCTGATAGTTATATTTGAGACACCAGCAGCTGAATCTTCTCCAGGATTAAGGGTCCATGTAAAAGTGTTTGGAAGGACAACTATAGCTCCGACAGAGCTTATAGTAATATTCACAGTCAATGTATCGTCTGCTGCGAAGGTCATAGGACCCGTAATCAAAGCCAAAACAATAATAGCTAATACAATCTGCAATATAGATATCTTTTTCATAATGATTACCTTTCGAAGGTTTTATAACATTATTTGGGTTAAGGAGAGTATATATATATTTCGGTTTTATGACATACTTGTATCCTGAAACTTTTTCGCCATTTCATCCTTTTTCATGCTGCGCTTATGAACATATACTGCAATCAGAGATACGGCAATTATGACAATCATAGCAATCATAAGCAAAAGCATTGGCGCTCTTGATAAAAGTGAATCACTGCTTCTTAAACGCGCAAGCTCAATCACTGCAAGCTCCAGATGCCCTCTTGTATCTTTAAGATATGCACGCACCTGCCCGTAATCTTTAAGGTCGTGGTAGTCTTTTGCAAGAATCAATGCTGAATCGGCATCATCTATATATCTTTCAAGAAGAGTCGTGTTTCCCCCAGCAAGATAAAGCGAATGGGTCTCATCCATAAGGCGCGTTATGATATACCTATAATTCAATATCATATCCATAAGGTTTTCATCAAGAAGCAAGGATCCTACAACAACATCAATATGACCTGTCCTTTCTATCCTGTTTGCAATAACCTTAAAATCCATAGGGTATATGCCATCCTTTATACCTGCCGGAACATCAAGAGTTATCATAAATATTGCAGACTGTCCTCCTTTCAAGGTCTGTATGTTCATCGGCTGCGCACCAACTGCGATATTTCCTATGATACGCGGAAGGAGCAACAAGCGCCTCAAAGTCATCGTACCTGTGTTATTCACCAGGATATACACTACAGAAGTATCTCCGGACATGACATAAATTTTATCCGGATGCGATAATGTTATCATTGTCCGGCCATAATCATACAGTTCAAAATCCAATGCTGAAAAGATATCACCTAAAAATCCTGAGCTCGGACTGGTGCTTGATCCGCTACTACTATCTGAATCTGAATCATCATCATCGCCGGTACTATCACCAGGGTCAATAGGAGGAACATACGCATAATATGGCTCTACATAAAAAGAGCCCCAGGCATCGGCAGTACTATCTCCATAAGACACCATGACATGTGCCCAGTAAAAGCCATATGCCACTGGAGTATATTTCAATGTCTCAAAAATTCTGTCCCCAGGCCCCATAGATGCTGTGTGACCTATACGGTTTGCAATCACAGTCATATTTGCATCATATGTGCCAATCTGCAATAGTGTCTTTTTTATATAGGGAGTGCTTCCTGTGTTTCTAAATTCTATATCAAAATCCATATTTGAATATTGGATGGCCTCTGCAGGATACCCAAGATAACTGATCTTGCCATATTCCATAGGATTTATGGAAACATTTACTTCACCCAGCAAGATATTTCCTGTTATGGATGGATGATCCTGAAATATGATAAAGATGCAGATGGTGAAAATAAATAATGCAAGATATCTGTTATTATCCATACCTATATATCCTCCATGCAAGTATAATTATCAATGCAAGACCAAATATTACAAATGCTGTCTTAATTGTTTCGGGCGAAATAATAATATCTGATCTGCCGGCAGGTTGCGCATCAATAAATTCTCTGACAATTTTCGGGTTTATATCAACTGAAACTGTTTTTGGATCCATATGTATATTAGGCATATCCTGATATAAGCCTTTCACTACATCAATATCAAAAAAGAACAATCGCTCCTGCTTCAACGAGAACCCGGATGCATTCCCAGGACTGCCTGCAACAGCTTTAATAATCACTGTCTTTTTTCCGGGAATTTCATATTCAGGAACAGACACATAGATATCTATCAAAGATGCTTCTATCGTTTTCTTAAGTGAAGGAAGATATATGTGTTCAATGTTTCCAACAGCTGTGCTATTAAGATAGAAACTGTCAGGATTTGATATGACAGTCCAATTATCAGGAACCTCTATATTTTCTAATTTTACATCATAACCATAATCGCCAGTATTCCAGAACAGAATAGCAAACATCACAGTATTTCCGGGAGATGTGTCCTGAACTGCTGATTTCTGCAGAGTCCCAAGATTGAATGCGCTTACAGGTTCCAATAACATAAATGCAAAAAAGATTGCAAATACGATAAAATTACGGTTGCGGATCACCATTCATAACACCCTGTATAAATACAGTCCCATTATAATCAGCAGCAAAAATTGGAGGCACATTTATCCAATACCATGTTGTGAGATTTGTCAGGGGAGGCACATCAATCTTTAAAGGCGCATAAGTATCTGTCATGTTATATGAAGTCGCATATGAATCTGAAACATTGTTCCATGTAAGATTTCCCACACCCAAAACATAACCGACATCATTGTCTTCCATATCTGTCCCTTTTATGTAAAGGTCAGTATTGCAGCTGCCATCATTTATTGTAATATTATATAGATTATTATCATTACCTAATGCAGGATTCTCATATGTATTAGGCGTCAAAGGATCATCAAAGTCTATAGAGGACCAGGTAACTGTAAGATCCACTATGCAGGGCACCACCTCTATCTCTGAGGATAGTGTATTGTTTTTAGTTGTCCATCCCGAATCCGAGCTGAAATTGACATCAAGCTTCCAAAAGTCCAGCCCAGGATCTGTCGCATTCAATACCCATGTGATATTGCAGTATTCATTTTCAGACAAAGGGTTTGTCGGGCAGGACTTTGTAGATAAGGGTGATACCTCATCAATAAATAAGGGTTCTGCACCTTGCGTAATGTTTATTGGTGTGTCCGGATTTTCCGATGTCTTGTTGTAACGGATTGTGGCTGACACATCACCGCAGCTGCCCTGTCTGCATATAACTGTTGCATTTACGATGAATGTTGTATTTTGAATAATCGCAGTTGTGAAAGATGTGCTTGGCTCTTCAAGCACTAATTCAAGAGTTGTGTTGAATGAGAAGTATACAGTTGTGCTGTTGAGGTTTCCGGCAGTATCGTTCGCATAGACTGTTATGCTGTTGATACCTTCTGTTGCTGTTATTGTCGTGTTCGGGCTAAAGGTAACATTAGCATTGCCGTTAAGGCTGTATCTCCATGCATCTATATCTTCATCTGCACTGACATTCAGGTCTATCTGCTTATCTTTGTATGTTATGTTATCAGGAGATGCGATGTAAATTGTCGGCAATGTTATATCAACTGAGAAATATATTGTGACTTCTGAAACATTCATATTTCCTGCAGTGTCATTGCATGAATATGTGATATAGTGACCTGATTCAGACAGGCTTTCAACAAGGATGTACCAGTCTGCTGCGGATGTGTTTGACATTGTGACATTTGCTGCGCCGTCTAAAGAATAACCGCACCAGTCACCGTCTTCATTTAATGTCAGGTTTGCCCAGACAGATGTTGAATTATAAGACCTGTTCAAGGGAGATTGTATAGTTATTTGGGGAGATGTTGAGTCAATTGTGTTGAAACTGTATATATCTGAAACATTCATATTTCCTGCAGTATCGTTTGCGTAGACCCTCCACTGTATAGTACAGCCGGTAGTTGAGTTTATCCACTTGCTCACATTTGACCAGTTTCCTGTGCCGGTCATTTCAATGTAGCTGTCGTTTTCAAAGGTGCCTGTGCAGTTATCGAATGAGAAGATGTAACCTGCGAGTTGGATGTTGTCGGTCCAGTAAAGGCTGAAGAGTGTGTAGGCTCCGGCTTCTGTGGAGTTGGTCTGGTTGAGGGAGTATTGAGGGTCTGTGAGGTCAACAGTAAAATATATTGTGACTGCTGATGAATTCATGTTCCCTGCAGTGTCATTGCAGGAATATGTAATGTTGTGAGATGATTCTGACAGGCTTTCAACAAGGATGTACCAGTCTGTAGCGGATGTATTTGACATGGTTACATTTGCTGCGCCGTCAAGACTGTAGCCGCACCAGTTACCATCTTCGTTCAAGGTCAGGTTTGCCCAGACAGATGTTGAGTTATAAGATTTATTAATCGGGGACTGGACTGTAATTTCCGGTGCCACTTCATCCTGATATTCTAATACAAGATTAATATCATCCCAAAAATTCCTGATCAATGGTGTATCTGCGACAGATGTTTCAACATAATTATACAGCTTTATCCTATAAGTTCCATCGGAGGAGAAATTGTTGATGCCTACATCTATAGATTCAGAAGAATATGCTGCATCATCTGCTGTTGAAGACCGTGAGAAAAGCATTACCTCTGAACTGTCAGGCTTTATCAGAAACACCTTTATCAGATTTGTGGTGGGTGCTGCAAGATCCCATGTCTGCTTATATGAAAAAGGCACTGTAGCTGAAACAAGTGTTCCCGGATTAGACCATACACCGCCATCATTTGTAAGATTGCCGACAACTGTATATCCTGTGTCAGCCTCACTGTCATTAGCTTTAAGATACCAGACACCGGGGTCATCATCTCCGCCTGAGACATTAAATTCTGATGTTGCTATATCGCCTGAGTCATCTTCAGAATATGTCCAGCCAGTTGAGCTTCCGGAAGTAAAATTACCATTCACGACAAGATTCTGCTGAAGAGAATAGATTGAAGGCATCAGTACAGATAAGGTTGATATTAAAAAAAACAGAAGAAATCTCTTTTTCAATTTTTCAACACCTTTTTTCTTTTTTGGGTTTTGACGGGTCTCTTTTCTTTCCGGGAAGCCATACTCAGCTTTGTCTTTCTTGTCTGGAAAATATGATTGCGGATATCAAATATCATCTGCCTGTTAATTTTTCTTAATCCCTGATCGTATGTGTTTATCAATCTTCGTCTACGAAACAGAAGCGCTGTTGAAATGCTGATGAATGCAAATGCTACAAGAGATATGGCTTCGCCCTGAGCTATCATGAATAAAGATTGCCCTGTCGGCATACCGATTGATGGAAACAGATCAAAAGATAAAAGGGTTTCTGAAGTGTCTGATGACATAGATACTGTATCTATGCTTTCGTTTCTCAATGGAAGTATGTTCATCACAAAACTATGCTCTTTAGAAAAACCTGCACCTGAAATCTCAAAAGATGCACTTGTAATGCCGGCAGTCGCATTTTCAGGTATTACGAAATAGACAATTACAGGAATGTCTTCAGACGCTTTTAAGATATTGATTGTTTCAGGGTATATCATCTGATAATAACTGTCCGGTATGTTTTTCAATGAAATTGAGATGTTTGACAGATCAGCTTCACCCGTGTTTATCACAAGAAACTGCACTTCGGATGATTCGCCTGGATTTAACCTGACAGTATCAGGACTTACTACAGATATATCTTTGCTTTTTACAATCTCAAAATCAATCTGTTTCTGTGATGAGATATAAGGGTCTTTAGACAACTCTATAAGAAGTGTATAATTGCCTTCAATACCAGGATTTTGTATATTGAAAGAAAAAAGCCCTTTGGAATCTGAGACAGATGATGCGGCTATGGATGTTGCTTCAATAGATGCGTTCAAGATTGCATCAGGGACTATATCTTTTGCGCTGTCCTGGCTTAAGCCTGTTATAATTATATTCTCGTTTATATTATAACTTGTCTTTTCAAGAGCAGCTCCGAGGTTCAAAGAATCCCTGTTGCCCACAATGTATGCTGCATCAAGCGCAGCATCAGCAATTGTTGCAGTCTTTCTCAGGCTGTCTATAACTGAGGAGATAATAATCCATTCGGAACTACATTTCCTGTTTCCTGTATTCCAGCTATTGCATACATATACTTCAATTGATGAGATATCATTGATTTTTGCAGGATCGTATTTTATCTTAATGTCGGCAGAAGAATAATCCAGCTCTGATGCTATTGCATAATAGAATATGCCTTCGCCTGAAATGCCGCTCACAGAAGTTGTAGGGAGAGATTGATATTTTACAGGGTCATCAAAATCCTCTATGTCTGCATCAAATATGTCAAGCACTGCAAAATTATCTTCTACCTGTATGTCATAGGTATCCGGAGGAAATGAGATTGAATATTTCCCGGAAATATCTGTCCTGACATCTTTTGTGAGACTTCCGGAATCAAACATAATATCAACCTTATGATTGCCTGAGTCTGAAAATATTACTCCTGAAGCAGATATGACATATATTATGTTTTCAGAATCCTGAGCTGTATGAGTACTGTCATCAAAATCTACTTTAATCTTATGCCTGCCTGCGGATAATGAAGGAAGCTCAAATGCCAGATCGTAAGCATTGCTTGCGGATGATGAGGAAATATCAAAAACATCTACCTTTGTTGAATCCAGACGAACAGATATATAGTCTTCCAATATTGTTATGGGAATGCCGCGATAGGTTGCTTTGAGTGTTGCTGTAATCGTATCTCCTGAAGACACCCAGTCCTTATCAACATCAGTGATTGAAAAATCTAAAGGAGGTATTATATTCACAGCCTTATCTATTGAGACTTCAGCACCTGAATAATCTGCTGATATAGAAAGAGTATAGGTATTTGATGCAAGTGCATCAGTCTCAAATCTTAAAACCCACCCTTTCTCAAAGTCATAATATGGTTGTGATGCAAAAGAGATTACTTCACCATCCATAGATATGCTGAAAGAGACATCATTAGATGTTATCGTATTTCCGTCTTTTTTGACAAATATGCTTATCTCTGCCATATCCCCTATGTATATCGGTGATGCTATACTGCTTATCTCAATACTCAGATTTGAGACAGTGAATGATATTGAAGAATTTACTGATTCGCCCAATTCGTTTTCACAATAAGCAATGACATCAAAAGTTCCTGCCTTATTGAAATTTGATGATTCGGCGGTTGAAATTGACAGATAATATGTGCTGTTCACATCAGGAATGAAATAATTGCCGGGAAACAATGCAGTTGAAGTGCTAATGTCTGCATACACGCCGGATATTACTGAACCGTTGTCGTCGGTACAGTTAAGGAAGATTGTTTCTGTCTCGCCAAGCCAGATCTCCTGCGACTGGACAGAAAGATTGTTGATTACCGGATATGCATATGCAAAATTTCCGAGAGATAACAGGGATATGAAAATAAACAAAAATACTCCCCATCTCATACAAATCTCCTTAAATCAATCCAATAAATCCATGAACATGCCAATCAGTTTTCTGATACCTGATTCTTTTTTGAGCAAAAATGTCTTTTCACCATAAAATCTTCCATCCTCACTTACAGCGACCAGGGTAATCTCTGATTCACGGAACACACCTGCATCATAATTTATGTAGATTGTTCTTGATTTTCCTGCAATCACATCTTCAATAACATTCTGCTCAAAAAGCCATCCTGCAGTATATTTTACAGGATAGATGATTATTTTTCCGGTATCATTTTCTGCGGTGATCTTGATTTTGATCTTATCATCATATACGCGGACCATCTCAATATCTACCGCATCGGAAGATGTTGACGCATCGTTAAAGATCCAGGTAATATTTCCAATATCAACAATGTCATAAGCCCTGTAAAGTCTTGCATCTGCTGTAATTATTTTGTCTTTCGGCTCATACCAATACATATTTATTGTGTCTCTCTCACCGGGATTAAGCAAAGATTCGCTGCTCCATATTGATGTGACTTTTTTGGTCCCGTCAGATATATCAAGCCGAATACGGGCAGCATAAGCAACACTTCCGGAATTGAACACATCATAACTTGCAGACATAACATTGCTGTTTAACATGCAGCAATCAATATATTTTATATCTGTATTCAATAATTCAATAACATTGACTTCAATAGAGGTGCTGCATACAGCAGGGACCATCATTAAGATAAACAATAAAGATAGTGTCAATTGCCTGTTTTTCGACATAATATGCACCGATCATAAAAACAATTTCATAAAATTGTATCTTGCCCTCTTGACAACCAGGTTTATTTCACCTGAATAATTCCCCATAGGAGTATTCTTATCTGTCTTAAGCATAATCTCTATATCCTTAGTAACTTCAGGCCTAAGATAAAAATTATTATCATTATAATGAATCATTGAAGAGATATTTCCGTATGCAAAAAACAGCATCTTTGCTGTATCTTCCTGTGTATTTTTCAAGGTCAAAAAACGCATCCCTATGGCACCGCCTGTCGGCACCACCCCAAAATCAAGACTTGTTGAATCAAGAGAGAAACCAATTGATATATTCTGCCCTTCAATAACGCTTATCTCTACAGATGTCGGATATTTGCTGATCTCGTAAGTGAAGAACAGATTATTATCATATAAAACTGTATGATCAGTCACAAGCGTATCAGGTTCAATATATGGCATAATCAACATATCTGCCCTGGAGAATGCAAATAGAGATATAATCATAAATATTGGCAAAAACAAAGCATATTTTTTGATTTTTTGATTTTTTGATGATTTACTCATAGCAATCTAAAATAAATTAGTCCTGAGTGCTTATATAATTTATGAGAAACAGGGTTTTAATTCCCGATTTTTATATAATATCCACTATAATTTTCGTGTATTTCCAGCATCTTTCCTGTAAATGAAATATGCAACGACCAGTATTATTATCAATATTATCCAGAACATATTATTTCCCCTAGCGATATCCAACCGGGAAGCTTCTACTTTTGGGATAATCTTTGGCTTCTCTATAGATAACATAACCTGTTTTGATGATGAATTTATGTTATAAAATACTGTTGAATTTACAAGATAGTTATCAGGAGATATCTTATCAGAATTGAATCTGGCACTCAAGACTCCAATCTCATCAGGCGATACAGATACATATCCGGAACGTCCTGTATCAACCAATGTGCCGTTTTCATAATATATTGCTACATCCGGGCTATATGATGAGAATGTTGCAGTGCCTGTATTCTGAAAATATATATCAAGAATGACATCATTAGCCGAACTGCCCTGCATGATATCCAATACATTGCCGCTGACAACACAAACACCATCAACCTTAAATTTTACGGTGATTGCCACCAATGCGACTATACTTACGGAGCTGCCTGAGTCTTTGCTGATATAAGGTGTTGGCGCTATCCTGAATGCATGATAACACGGTTCTGCATCATCAGGAATTTCCAAGACAAAATTTACTTTTTTCCAGTCCGATATGGTTCCGCCCTTAGTGTTCAATAAGACATTGGCGGGTTTGAGCACATAAGGATTATCTGGAAAATATACCCATACTGAGCTGTCCACTTCTGAAACAAGATTCACTATATCTGAATTTGCAGGTTTTTTGAAAAAATCAAGATTTGCAGGCGAAGATGTTAATTTCACAACAATCTCATCAGGCGATGATGTCACAATAAAAAATGAGCCTACAACCTTTTCTCCCCTATCCAAAGTTCCAAGATCTATAACTAATGGGGAAACACCGACCTGAAACTCTTTTGCAGATACAGGAGCTGTCAGGATGAAAGATATGAAGATATAAATCATTAAGATATAGCCGGCTGCGCAAAATTGTTTTTTTGAAAATGAGAATATCATTCCTATCACAGATTAAATTATAGAAGAACCCTATATATATTTAAACATTATAATATGATATCATATGAAATATTATTTTTCAGATATATTAATCATACTTTTCATGTTCATGTTAATCAATGCCACACATACATATCTTCATGAATCCATAGATGCAGACATCTGTGAAAACTTTGGAGGCACAGCAAATGTAGAATATTCTTTTCTTATGCAGGGCGGGACAACCAAATGCACGACAACAGACGGCGCTATATATCACACAATAAATGATATAGTAAGCTATACTACAAGCATACTTATATTGACAATGTTTGCATGCCTTATATTCTTAACATTATTTTTTGAAAAAAGATATAGCTCTTATGCGAACAAGAAAAGACTATCAACAGCTAACGAGATAATACTAAAAACACATGTAAGATAGATTATTTCAATTTTTTTATCTTCTTATCTATACCAAGAAGCTTACCTTCATTAAGCTGTTTCAATTCCTTATAGGATTCATTGTTTATTATGCCTTCTTTGGATTCGGTCTCCAAAAGCTTCAATACTCTTTGAATTTTCTCTTTATCGTTTTCAAAGTCTTTTTTCCTGGTCTCTATCTCTTCTTTGCTCAATGATTTTTTCAGATACCGCTGAAGTGATGCTTTCAATTTGTACTTGTCTTTCTTTCGTATCCACCAGACACTGATATATGCAAAAACTGCCAGCATAATCAGAACCTTTAAGGCAAAAATCCAGATACTGTCTTTCCAGTCAGTATCATCAGCCTCAGATGGCGTCTCAAGAATCATCTTGGCCTGCTTTATCAACCCGGAAACCACCTGTATATTCTGAAGAGCTTCATCATATTTCTTGTTGTCAAGATTATTTTCAGCAAGCTCAATCTGTATCCATGCCTGCTCAACAACCCCCCATACTCTTGATACATCTTTTCCTATGTTCTGTGAAAAATATATATCATCTTCAAGTTTATGAAGTTCAATCTTAAGATTTATTATATCCTGCCTTATCAAATCTTCAATTGATGTGAATACAACAAGACGGCCTATTTTATCGGTCACGGCCTCATCAGAATTTGCGATAAGTGTAAAAGGATATGCACCGGATTCTGAACCTGCAGGTATCTTGTATTCTATAAGAAATAATGTGCTGTTTCCTGAAGGCATCACCTCATATTTTTTTGGCGTGATATTATACCATGAAGTAGGTATACCTGCCAGTGTCAAGGTTATATTCTTTATTTCAAGGTTACCATTGTTCCTGACACGTACTCCTGTAATATCTGTCCAGCCCTGCACGATGTTTATCTCTTTGTTATAGGATTCAATATTAATATTGTAATCCTTATCAAATACAGGAATCGGACCTAAATCAGCATACATATCAGAATCATCATCCGAAAAACTTCCACTTGAAGGCGGGATATATTCCGGTACATCCGGTATATCCGGAGGCGTAGGAATCTCAAATTCTTCTTCAATAACTTCAAAAGTTGCGGTTGCGATAATCGGTGCCTGAACATTATCATATGTTGCCTTGAGATTAAGCGTATTCAATCCGATATACTGGTTTGAAAATATGTATGCGTTTCTTAAAATTGTTACATTTACACCGACAGGCGTAAGCACGGCCTCACTGTTGTAATAATATGTATCATTTCCTGCGGAGACCCAATAATCTAAAAATACATCCTGAGTTACCTCACCCATATTTTCTATCAATATCTCAAAATTGACATAATCCTGGCGAGGCACTTCCATAGGGGGCAATATTGTTACACGGACATCATAAGGGCCGCCTTTTGCAACACGGAACGGTTTTACAATCTGGCTTACAAAACCCTCTTTTGATGCTGTAAGGATTGCAAAATAGTAGCCGGAGGAAGAATTTATAGGCATAGCATACTTATAATGATAAAGACCTGTGGAAGTCCTGTTGGCATCACTTAAATTTATGTTAAAATACAGGTTCTCTGCAGGATCATATACGAAAAGAGTCATATTATCAGGATCTGTCACATTTCCTGCATAAGAAAACCACATCTCAAAACGTATCACATTGTCAGGATACCATACAACTGCAGTCTCAAGGTCTGCTGTCAGCCCTCCGCCACCTCCAGAGCTTCCTGACAGGAGAGTAAATGTTGCATTATCTGATGAATTGATTACTGTCTCTAAAACAAAGTCATAATATGAAAGGTCTGCCGTAAGATTATAGTCACCTACAGGAGCATCATTTGCAAGGTCAAAAGTAGGTATAGGAGATACCTGCCCTGTTGAATCAGTTGTGAAATCATTTATATAGATAATATTTCCTAAAGGGTCAGCAAGAGATATAGTTACATTTGCACCGGGTATGCCTGCACCCATAATATCTGTCAGAGTATAATAGATAGAGCCTGTAGACCCCTGATAATATTTAGTTGAACCGGGAGTGAAACCAACAATCAAGTCAGTATAGATCTTAAAAGAGGTATTGCTGTAACCAACAACACCCGTATTGTCCTGTGCGTATATTGTCACATTATATGTACCGTATATCAAAGTGTTGCCTGTATAATTTGATACATTTCCAGAATAATTGATATAGTCAGACATGTTTCCTGAATAATTAAAGAACCATAAACTTGAATCACCATCTGTTGAAACCCAAGACATATTAAATATTTCAACAGTACTATTTGGCAAAGTTAGATTCATCATTGTCCAGTTTATACCGGTTGTGGACCTGTCAGTAATATTTGCAAAAATTTCAATATTTGTATTCTGCTTAGCAACAGTCTCACTCAAATTTAAAGAAAACAACGGCACGATATAAGGTATAAGAGTTATGTTAAAATCATAAGATAAAGGTACCGCATCAAGATTTGTTGTGTTTAAAGTATAGTTCTCATAATAAAAACCTTTTGTCACATTTGTAACATTATAGAGGAATTCAATGACATATGTGGAGTTCTTAAGAACTGTCATGTCAGTCTCATTGACTGATGTATAATTCACATCTATAGAATTTACAGTAATGTTTATCGGAACATTGCCTGTATTTTTAATACTGACAAGACAAACCGTGCCTGTGTCCGGATTCTCTGACCTTTCACAGGATTTAGGCGTTATATCCCACTCGCGCCTTGTCAAGACTGTCACATTGAGCTCAACTGTATCATAGCCACCGTCAACAGATGTTATGTTTATTGTTCCTGTATAATTTCCAGGTGAATAAGCAAAGGGTACTGATACATTCACAAAAACCATCTGAGATATATTTACTCCTAAAGATGAGATATTGACAGGGCTGAATGTAATTGTGAAATCGGAAAGATCAGATACTGTAAATGTTGTGTCTGTCAGATTATCATTCCCTAAATTGAATATTGTGAAATTTCCAGCAAGAACTGTTGAATTATCCGGTAAGGCAGTTGATATATTTCCTGAAACATTAAGTATAGGGTTTGAGAGTACATACACTGTAAAATTTATCTGGGTTGAATTCAATGACAGATCAGGATTTATCCAGTCCGCTGTTATGTTAAAAGTATAATTTCCCGGAGATGTATAATTACTAATGCTTATATTAAACATTCTTTCACAGGAGTCACTTGCATTCAGACGATTGCATTGCTCAAAAGTAGAATTTGATGTGATGTTCTGGAGCATTGCCAGGGTCATATTTGCATCCTTGGCATCTGCAATACCTATATTTGTCAAATTGATTGTAACATCAAATGAATCTCCGGAATACAGAGATATTATTGAAGACGTATAATTATCGGGAATGGCCTGCAAGGATAATAATGTTGTTTCCGGCACGCTTACATTCAATGTAATGTTTTTTGACCCGCCGTCAACAGATGTTATGTTTATTGTCCCTGTATAATTTCCGGGAGTGTAATCCTGCGGCACTGTAACATTTACAGAAACAAGCAGAGATGTGCCTGAAGATAGTGATGATATATTTTCAGGAGAGAATGTTATTGTAAAATCTGAAAGACCTGAAACATCAAAAGTTATGTTTGTCAGGTTATCATTACCAATGGAATCCACTGTGAAATTTCCGACAGTCATAGTCTTGCCGTCAGCTACAATACCTGATACATTATTATCTATTGTATCAAGTATCGGATTTGATAGGACATAGACTGTAAATGATATATTGGTCATATTTGTAAGCATATTCAGATTTAACCATGTCACGCTTATATTGAATGTATAATTTCCAGGGGCTGTGCTGTTTGCAACAGTAATATTGAAATCTTTTAGGCAGGAGTCATTCATAGCTACATCCCCGCAGGACTCAAAACTAGAGTTAGCGCTCAGGTTTTGAGGGAACGATAAAGAAATATTTACTGATTTTGCATTTGCGCCGCCGATGTCTGTGGCATTCACAGAAATGTCAAATGAGTCTTCAAGCAAAAGAGATATGTTTGAGGAAGTATGATTCTCGGGTGAAACTTCAAGCGACATATTTGTCTCGCTTGTCTCAGCAGAAAATAATTGTGAATCCATACCTGTATTGTTTAACTTTTCAGCACTGCAGTTCAATGTATAAGTGCCTGTTGATGCAGGAGCTGTGAAATTCAAGATATATGTACCATTATCATAATCAGTTATGTTTGTCAAAGGACCTGCACCATATGTACAGTTAAGAGTTGCATTTCCTATGTATTCTCCTCTTGCATTCTTCACAGTTATTGTCGCATTTACCAGACGATCAACAATACCTAAAGGATTTGAGATATTAAGAGTCACATTATAAATGTCTGTAACATTGATGGATGTATTCTCTTCCTTCAATGATACATTGCCTGAATCATATGCTATGACTGTAATGTTCCATTTCGCCACAGTGCTGTTCTCAGACAGATTATAAAAACCGGAGAAGATGCCGTCATCTGAAACTGCATCACCGTGTGCAGAATCACCGTCATCATAAAGTATGATTGTCTCATCATCTGAAGTGACCGGTGTACCCATATCAATTGTAGCATCCATATATGTTGTTATATTATATAAATTTGATGTGATATTTGAGAAAATAAGGACTGAGTCATTCAGGTTATAAATCGTGTAGTTTGTCTGAGATGTGATTGAGATGGGAATGAACTCATTATTATCAAGAGTTATTATTGGCGGATAAAACATCTGATCCCTGAGTGATTTAAGGATTACCTGATTATAATTGACTCCGTCAAACTGCATTATGACTGTATTGGTTACAGATTCATTAGGCGCGATTACCACAGGATCAAGATGAATACCTATACGATCTAAAATTGTATCATTTTTAGCATAAAAATTCGCATTAGAACTATAATTGATATTTATCAAACCAACGCCAGATGCTGCCGGATATGCCATACCATACCACGAAAAAGGATTTGTCATGTTTCCAAATATGGTAGGTCCGCCATATATTGAAAGCTCATTAAATGAAAATGCTCCTGCACTTGTAGAATTCCGTGTTACAGAGGATGCCCCTATATTTGTAAAATTCTGTTCAATCTTTATCCAAGAGGAGTTCTCATAAAATATGTATCTTTTTTTCATCAGGCCGAAACCAGTAAGTGAATCAGGATTATTCCACAAGGTCTCGTTTCCTATCTGCTCAACAACAAGCTTTACAGGGCCTGCTGAAAAAGAAGCATTGTTCCTGAAATCAAAAGAGAAATCATCTGTCCCGTTTGAAAATTGCGTATATTCTTTTGTTTTACTATCTGTTGAAGGTGTTATAACTATTATATTAGTCTCCCAAATATCATAAATTCCAGATGTATTTTCACCACGCAATGTATCAATCTTTAACCTATAAATACTATTATTCACATGGACTTCTTCACCATCCCAATAATAATCCAGATTAGTTGAATATGACACAGGTGTTTTTGCGCCATTCTCAACAATATCAAAATATACATAGATATATCTTACCTGATTTGCTGTTGTTGTTCCGTTCAAAAGAAAAGTCAGTGTGCCTGCCGCATTTGCTGACGCATCAAAACCTGTTGCATTGTCAAACTGAAAAGGATGCTCAAACAAGACGTATCCTGTTGAATTATGTTCATAGACGCGGATAGATTCATTATCAAAAGTGCCTGATTTATTTTCCTGAGAGATGAGATCTGTAAAATTCATATCTAATTCAACAGGCCAGAAATCCCTGTCATAATTGGAATTGTTTATCGTAAAATTTGTCCTGAAATGCCAGGATGTATTAAACCAGTATGAATCTGATGCAGCCGTAACCTGAACAGACAAAAAAATCAAAGCTAACACTATTAAAAAAACCGATACATAATGTTTTATTCTGATTCCTGCGGACAATCAAATCAACCTTCAATCAATTTTTTTGTTTTATCATAAGTCTCTTTTGAGATAAGACCTTGTTTCAGTGATTCGTCAAGCTCCTTAATCAAGATGGTCTGATCTTCTGTCTCTTTTTTCTCTTCTGTTTTTTCAGTCACTTTATCATTAGTAGTGGTTGTGGTTTCTGATTCGGGGGCTGTATCACTATCTTTTTTTATTTCTTCTTTTACTTCATCTTTTACTTCTTCTTTCACTTCATCTGTTACAAGGTCGGTTTTAGGTTCTGTTACAGGCTCGGTTTTAGGTTCAACAGGCTTATCCTCAGATGCATCCGGGGTATCAACTGATTTTTCCGATATTTCAGGTTTTTCAGGAGTTGGCGGAGGCGGATTGTCCTGAGTCTTTTTGTCATCCGTATCTGCGGCTTTATCTTCAGGATTATCTATCCCTTCTTTTTTAGCGGCTGTATTATCATTGCCTGTCTTATCGCTGTTATCTACCTTATCTGTGCTTTCTGATTTTTCTGATTTTTTATCACTGTCTTTATCTTTACCTTCGGCTGCTTCTTTACCTTCGGTTGCATCTGCCGTATTAATTTCAGATTTATCAGAAGCAGAGGTTTTATCATTTTTATCAGTGTCTTTTGTGTCTTTTTTTGTTTTGGTCTTATCAGAATCTTTATC
Organism: archaeon; assembly: GCA_013138805.1. Taxonomy (GTDB): domain Archaea; phylum EX4484-52; class EX4484-52; order EX4484-52; family GLR71; genus GLR71. The sequence goes on from WTCA01000030.1 coordinate 26,492, forward strand.
TGAAACTACAGCAGGTCCGGATGCAGTGCTATCTTCTTTTTTGCCTATCAGATTTCTCATTATCTTTCCGATATCTTCATTTATCTTTTTCAGAGATTCTTCATTCTTTTTCTTTATCGTTGCATATTCCTTGTCAGATATCTGTTTTTTATGATGCTCAGATTCCAGCGCAGACAGAAGACTTCCTATATCCTCTTTCTTATCTTCAAGAACCTGAAGCTCTTTTGGAATTTCAGCTTCGGCAAAAGGAACTGCTTTTTTCAATATTTTCATCATAAGCTCCAGTTTTTCAGCAAGCGTCTCTATAGTACTCTCTATCTTTACCATATCTTTCTTGTCAATATAGTTGTCAAATTTAATGCCTAGCTTGTCAACATTCTTAACCATATCATTAAGTACCTCATTCATATTATCCTGTCTTGCTTCATATACTTCAAAATCTTCAAGATTTTTGTTCATAGCGAGAAACATCTTCTCCAACTTTGATGAAAGATTGTCCATTGATTTTTCAGTCTTGGTCATATGCTCCATTTTTTTTGCAACCTCATGGTCTATATTTGCAACATTCTCAAGACCTCCAATACTTTTAAGCAGAGCATTAATGCTGCCGGTTGTCCTTATGACATCTTCCATCTTGACTTCAAGCTTTTCTATACGGACTTCCATCTCAGAAGCAAACTGATCACGCTTCATAAACTGCTTGTTTATCTTTTCAGGTTCAATGTCCTCTACAAGCTCTTTCACACTTGTGAATTTAAGCTCCTGCTCTTTGATGCCTGCTTCTCTTTGCATTACAGTTGTCCTTAATTCAGTAAGACCTTCACTTATGGTCTGCATCCTTTCATCGTTAGAAGTCCTTGCCTCTTTTAAAGCATCAATCGTTGCCTTGATCCGTTCAATATCTACATTAAATTTTTCTGAAAATTTTTGCATTGTCAATTCAACGCTCTGTGCAGGTGGTGTTGCCGGTGCAGGAGGCGTGCTCGCTTGTGGAGGCGCAGGAGGCGTTTTCTGATCAGAATGATTAGATGATGTAAGATGCTGTTTGAGCTTTCCCATAAATGAAATCTTTTTTGAACCGCTTTCGGAAGGATTATCAGGAGTATCATCTGATGTTTTCGGTGCGTCGTTATCAGGTGATGCCGGCGTAGGCGCATCAGTCGCAGGAGGTGTGGCGGCAGGAGGTGCATCAGATGCGGGAGGTATGGCTGCGGACGGTGCATCAGATGCGGGAGGTATGGCTGCGGGAGGTGCATCACTTGCTGGCGGTGTAACTGTGGAAGGAGGTATGGATGCAGGAGGTGCACCAGCTGTGGGAGATGTGGCTGCGAGAGGTGCACCAGCAGTGCCATCAGACCCAGTAGCCGGTTTTTTATCGCCATCTGCATTTTGATCTGTATCGCTGTCATCATCAGTTATGCCAAAATCAGTAAGCTGCTTCTTTATGTCTTCAAGTTTCTTAAGATTTATTGTCTTTGTGTGCTTGTAGCTTGCTTCAGTGATTGCAGCATTACGATAATCATTTTCAAGAGATGCAAGAAATTCTTTGACTTCTTTTTTCTTATCCATAAGGCCGTCAAGGCTCATGCCCTGAAATTCACTTACTTTAGCCTTATCTATCTTCCTGGTCATATTATCAACCAATATTATATTTTCATTAAAGTCCTATTTATCTGTACATCATATCATAACATACTTATCATAACATATTTTTTATCACATATTCTCAAGCCTTGCTTTCAAAGACTGTATATAGGTCTCTGACATCTTGAAGACGCCCTGCTGAAGCTTAGTGCGGGCCATGTTAAGCTCAATCTCTATATCATAAGTGTTCACACCTTTCACTTTCAGAACTTCTACTTTTTTAGCAAGAGTATCAATTGATCTCTTCAAACCCATATAAGTATCAAGCTCTTCATTGCTTAATCTGCCGGTATCATGCAGAAGCGGCCTGAACTGTATGAACCAGGGCTTACCGTCATTATATTCGGGATTCTGTATAAGTCCTGCACCTACTGTAAGCTTTGCTACACGCATAGCATAGTCAGGACCATATCTCTGCTTGATACGCTGAATATCCCCATTATATTTAGTCCTGAGCTGAATCTCATTTGCTACATTAGCTTTTATAGCACCCTTGAAATCTGCCAATACCTGAGATATCATGAACAGGCCAAGACCCCATTTTCGGAATTCACGGCAGCCGCGTTCAAGTTCAAGATAACCACCCTTACCGCCATATTTTGGAAGCAGCCTGTGCATCTCATCATAGACTATCAGAACTCTCAAAGTCTTTGCCTCAGGCCACTGGATACTGAATATGCTCTTTATAGTCCTCCTTACAAACTTATCAAGCTCAGCTGAACTTAGCTTGCTCATGACGAATACTGTAATCTCGCCAGGTTTCATATACTGGCGTATGTCTATTTCCGCATCAGTAAGGCTATCTGCGCTTTCAACAACAATTATATTTGTCTTGTAAGATTTTGCATTCTCTGGCTTAAGGCCGTATTTGGAATATAATTCAAGCATATGCGGATCTTTGCATGGATGTATAAACCCGCTCCACTGTGCTGTCGGGTCAAATACGACTACAGGTATGCCAAGATCCAAAAGCTCTTCAGCTGTTGACATCGCAGTTACACTCTTTCCGGAACCTGTACCACCAGCTGCAATGGAATGCATGGTAAGGTTCTTAATGTTGATGAATGCGTTGATATCTGTCTCTGCAATCTTTCCGACCTTTACGCTTTCTTCACCTTTCTGCGGCAGCTTTGAATAATCTGTCGGGAATATATATCTTGCAGCCTTCCTTTTCTTTTCAAGGTATGACAGATATGCTTTCCTGCCGAAATATATGCCAGGGATCAGGATCAATAATACAATATAAGTGACCCAGCTCATAAACAGCTTGCGAAGGAGAATCAGCGGCCAGGGCTGAGTGCTTACATCAAACACATCAGCAGATGATGCTGTCTTTTCAGCATTTGAATATTTCGCATTTGCATCTATGACATAACGGGTCTCTTCTGTGCTGTTAGGAATGTTTATGGATTTTACAAAGGACAATGTCTGATTCACTGCCAAAGTCTCGGAATAAGTTGTCAATACCTCTTCTGTCTCAAGGTTTTTTATGACATATTCCATAGTTATGTCTTCAACAGTCTTTGTCTCGCCCATGTTCTTGATAGTGACCAGCATCTTCAGGTCATCACCCGGCTTGACAACATTTGACAGAACATTGATTATGACATCCAGAAGCGCTTCTTTTTTAATTTCAACCTTGACTGTTATAGGAGTCTTGTATATAGAATTACCTGTAGTTATTACTATATCGCCTGTATAGGTCCCAGGCATTGTAGACGGCAGGGCATAGACTGATATCTTTACATTCTCGGCAGAATTTGCATTCACAGTGACTTCTGTTTTCTCAAGTTGGATAAGATCCCATACAAGACCATCAACACTCAACTTTGATGTTGATATCATATCCTGGTTATTCTTTATCTCAATTGAATGTATGGATCTCTCGCCGGGTGCCAAAGTGATATAGATTAATGTGGACTTGATTTCAATCGGGACTATGTTTTCGTCTAATTCCGGAGGTATCAAAATGCTGGTGTCATCATCATCACCGCCATCATCACCAGTATCACCAGTTCCACCACCGCTGCCACCGGTTATGGCTGACGGCATCGGCGGGAATGTAGGTATGTCAATCACGCAGTCTGCAGGACATATTGAGTTGGATTCGCCATAAGCGGATTCACATATAGCATTCCCGCATATATATTGCGCTACTGCATAAGCACCGGTTACGACTGTAGTATCAACTGAAATTGTCCTTAAATTTGTATCTATAGATCCGTTTCTCCTTAACCAAAGGCTTACGCATCCTGTCTTTATGGCCCAGTTATCACAGTGATATATTGCAAGGTTGCTTACTACCACATCATCATATGGTGAATAGTCAAAAGTTATCTTCGGATTCACACCCATCAGAGTATCATAATATATCGCTTTCTTTGGCCCTGAACCTATCAGTGATACAGGTATGTCACCAAAGACAGCCGGATTGAAAATATTTCCTGGAGGCATGCTGAAATCATTGAAATCAAATGTCACATTCAGGACATCTACTGATACATCATACAATCTCACATATACGCTTTCATTGTAATATCCTGTCATGTTATCAGATTCAAAACTGTGCATCAGGGTCGGTGTGTCATGCTTATACATGCTGAAATTTGCGATGGTTGTTGCATTGCCAACACTTTCAAGATCATAAGAGTATCCTGCGAAGTATGAAAGCAGATACGAATCAAAAGCTGCGGTTGTGACATTGACATTGTCTGAAAGGTCATAAGCGCTTATAACCACCTGATAAGGTCCCAGACCAGATGTGTCTGTGAACTCAAGCTCATAGAAATAATCATCTCCTGAAAATGAAATCAAGGTTGCATTATCTGCAAATATTGTCCCGTTCGGGAAAGTTATGTCGACTAATACATTGCGCATACCTCCAAGATCTGTTGTGTTAATAAAGATGGTTACAGGCATTCCGTTGACTATGCTTGCAGGCAAAGATACTGAAAGCTGCGGCGGTGTTGCATCAGTATATACAATTGCGTCCTGTTCAGTTGCAGTTATCAAAAGGTTATCTGTTGCATAGAATGCATCTGCCACAAGATCATAAGCCACACCTGATATGACATCAGGAGCTGTGAAATTGACTGTCCAAAGACCCGATGCGACAGAGTAGTTGACAGATGTGATATTTACGGAAACTGAAGTCCCTGCGTTAGTCAGGTTTATCTGCCATGTCACATTATCATCCAGAGGCACGAAAGCATAAGTCAGGTTAAAGATGACTGTCATGTTGTCGTTTTTTGATACATTCAGCACAGGAGATGAGGATGTCGGCGAGATTACATCAAGATATAACGGATGTATCGTAATGTTCAAAAGAGTATCATGGGTCTGCGGGAATGCTGTAAGATTTGTTGTCCTGAAATAAGCAGTATATGTCTGCAAAGATGTCAGTTCAGGTGCTGTATAATTTATCATGACATCTGAATAATTTCCTATAGGAAGATCAAGCATGCTTGCATTCACTCCAAACAAAGTGGTGTTTGTTGACTGTGCAGATACTGTCAAATACATGTTGCCTATATTTGACACGCGAACAGATCCAAACTCACCTGTTGTGTTTGCAATGACCACTTTTGATATCTGTACAGGGTTATGCATCCATGTCATATTCTCAGGTATTATAACAGTTATATTTGCAGATGTGTTTGTCTTTGATGTGGAGATTGTATATGTCATATAATATATTCCGGATGAATAGATCTCAGGAACATACGCTGTGATTGTGAAATTTGTGCTGTTGCCTTTTGTCAGATTGACTATTGATGACGGATTGAAAGATATATTGAAATCAGCACATCCAATGCCTGAAGTGCAGTTGAACTCTATATCTTCTGCAATATCATTGCCCAATGATTCCAGTGTCAGGTTCTTGCTATCATTATTTCCGTTTTCAATGATAAACATTACAGGATCCTCTGTTACGTTAAGCACAGGGTTTGAACCTATTGTCACTTTTATAGCAGTTGTCAAATTATCTGTTGAGTTATCATAATTTGTCCAGTTGGATGTGAAATTGATGTAATAGTCGCCAATTATATCTTTAGGTATTGACAGTTGGGTGTTTCCGTTATAAGGTGTCTTGAATATGTTACCCATAGCAAACTGCGAAGGCGATACATTCCACAAGGCAGGATATGTTATTGTCGTATTGACATCAAGTGCTCTGGAATAACCTGCATTCAATGTTGTGAAATTGATTGTGATATTCAACCCGGAATAAAGGGTGACACCATATATTGTTGCATTTGTTATGTTTGTCTCTGTAATTATTGTTGTGTTCACTGCGACCGTCACATTATACTCAGGCGTGCATATCACAAGCGATGCAGTATCATTTGCGCATATCCTTATCTTATGTATCCCTGTCTCATTCTCGCTGTAATTGAGATATACAGATGTCCCGTTCATGGCAAAGTAATCTATAAACACTGTGCCGTTTGGTTTTGTTGAATTGAGCCACACCTGTGATACGGCGACATTGTCTGTCACTTCTGCTGATATATTTGTGTATCCTGTTCCGGATTCATAACCCATAGGGTCTATTGATACATTAGATATGACCGGAGGCAGGTCTGTCACATTGAGCCAGAAGTCTGTGACTGAAAATGGTGGATTGCCTGTAGCATCACTCAGATAGACCATCACATAATACATATCCTGTGCTGATGAAGAAGGAATTGAATAGTTCACTGTCACATTTGAAGAAGCACCGATACCCAAGCTGAATGCCAATGGTTCTCTTGTAACAAACGAAGTGCCATTGCCGCTTAGAAGAACCTGTATATTTCTTTCAGAATTTCCATTGTTGGATGCTGTAATTGTTCCTATCTGTGTTGTGCTGGTATTTACAAGAGCAAGAATGGTTCCGAATGTGGACGGTACACGTTCCCATGAGAGATCCAAAGGTACTGTTGCATTCACAAACACAGAATCGTCAGGAGCATTATCTGATTCTGCAGACACCCATGTCCAATAATATCCAGCGTCCTGACCATACGGTATATCTATAGATATGTCAGATGTGAAATTTGATCCGGCAGGCAGATATCCCCAAGAGGGCTGAGATATTGTAAGATTACATAAAGGACAGTCAATAGCTAATGTATTTCCTACTTTATCAAGAAGTATATTTGTAATAGCATCATTTCCTGATGCACTGACAGTTACAGTATCGATTAGCGTTGTCTCCCCATGAGGTGTCTGATTCTGGATATAGTCAGGTATAACTTCAAGAACAGGATTTGATGCAACAACCACAATTGTACTACCTACTGTAGAATTCATAGTCCTGTCAGGATTATCCCACCAGATTGTATTGTATACTGTTATCAATTGAGGTCCTGTCTTTGCCGGGACTGTGACAAGGAAGGCTCTTGTGCACATCTCACCGATACTCAAGTTTCCGCAGTCATAGTTTGTCGTATTGTATGTCAATGTACCTATTGGAATTTCATCAACACTTATAGATACATTATATGCAGTTGCAGGACCATTGTTTGTAGCGTTCACTGTCAATACAAAAGATTCACCAGATATCTGGGTAATGCTGAATGCTGTAAATGAATCGGTCTGTGCTCCTGTCATATCAATCTTCCCCCAGACGCTGAAGCTTCCGGCATATGTCACATTTGTGTTGTTTTCCGGAGGAGAATCGCTTGCGACTATATCTACAGAATAATTGCCTCCAATCGGCGGCATATAAAGTGTTGAATAAGTGTCATTGACTGTATTTGCCATAGTCACATTGACTATGCTTCCGTTCGGCAGAGTTATCATGGCAAAGGCTGAATACACGCCTATGTCGTCAGTAATTATAGCTGTTATGTTTGTAGTATTCAGGTTAGCTTCCAATGTGCTGTTAGGGATTATGGTCATATTTGCAATGGATGGCGCATTTATATCTTCAACTATTATTGTTGCTGTTGCATTGCCAATATTCGGCGAATAAAATACAGTTGCATTATCTGTTATGTTGCACATGAAATCAATAGTACCTTTTGAGTCAGGATACCATACATATCCTGCAAGGCCTGAACTGTTTGTTACATAAGTACCGTTATAGACATAATCAGACCCGTTAAGATACCAGAAATCAACACTATAACCTTCTACAGAAGCACCTGAATTATTATCTTTCACAAGACATTTGACATCAAAAGATCCAGGGTATGCCTGTTGGGATCCGTTGAGAGGCTCCCACCATATAACATCAACAAGACCGTTTATATTTATAGATATGTTATCAGTCCCTGTTATATAATATGGTCTTGTCGCATTTGAAACCAGTGTTTTTGGCCCAGGAATCTGTGATACAAGCGGATATGTTGTGTTCTGACCTGTCGCAACAAAACCAGAATCTATATACCAGTCAACTGTTGCCGTGTCAACATAGCTGTTCTCATTTTCAATGTAAGATGTAAGATTCAAAATTTCTGCCTTGCTCCATGAACTTCCATTTGCAGGCCCGGTTATGTTGATATATAAAAAACCGTATATACCTATTGTTGTCTGGTTTGTGATTGAGTCTTCAAGCCCTGCTTTTGTTGAGTTTATGTATACAACATAACCTTGCGGTGTGATGTTTTCAGGTGCGTCATAAGTGATGTAACAGTTTCCGTTCACATCAGTTGTGCAGTTGTCCATAAACCCTGTTGAATTGTAAAACCAAACATCTGCGTTTTCCGCCGGACCTATGAGGGCATCATATATTGTGACTGTGATATTTGTATCATACGGACTGAATGTATTGTTCCTGTATATGTCTGGATTGGACAGCACTATTTCTGTTATTACCGGTGACCTGTTTATCCTTACAGTAGTATTCTCATAATAAGTTGACGGCGTGTAATATAATGAGTCATCGGAAGATATAGAACAGCTTATATTGTACCAGCCATAGTTCTCTGATGCTGTGGACCATATCCATACTGCGGTACCGTTTGAGTCTGTCAGGTTTGAATCCTGGAAAACATCATTCTTGTAGAAGCTGACATTATAGCCGGTTATATTTTCTGTTGTGTTGGCATCAATCACATTGCACTGCACATAAATATTGTATCCTGCAAGATAACTTGAAAGATTCAATGGCAAGATTGATGATATCATGCTCCAGCCATAGACATAGATGCCTGTCGTATTGGTGCCGATGTCATAATCTGCGCGGGTCGCATTTACAGTTATGGTGTCAGGGCCTTTTGTATAATATATTGGGATGTTCCAGCTTGTGTCATATCCGGATCCTATCTGTATTGGTGTGCTGTTGTACCAGGACACAACTGCATCAAGAACAGGATTAGAACAGTCATCAGTCACAGTAGTGTTCAAAGATACTGTTGTGTTCCTGTTAAATATAACATTTTCCTGCGGATCAATTGGATTGGTGTATAGCTGCCCTATGACTGACAATGATACATTTGATGAGTTGATTATCTGGTAACTGGGGTCATCCACTGCAATCTTCCATTTCTGCGCACCCACATCACTGTCACATTGCGGATCATAATCAATTCCGCAATAGCCGTCTGAGGATGAACATGACTCATTATAAGTGAAAATATTTCCGTCTTTTGTAACCCATATTGTTGCATTTGTATCATTTTGATAGACTTCATAATCAGTATCATATATTCTTACATTAAGGAATGCAGTCGTCACACCGAGCCGTCGTACTGTACTGTTGCTTGCCGGATCTATTGAGATTGTGATATTATCATAATCAAGCGTGAAGTTATAGACTTCTGTCTCGCTGCTGAAACCGAATACGCTTTCAGAGATTATCTTATAATAATTAAGACCTGACGGCGGTGTAAGGTAATCATTGGATGTGAACCTTTCATTGAAATATACCCACTGGTTTATAGGTGTTCCAACAAGCTGCCAGTTTACAAGATCCCATGAAGAATTATCAAAGCTTTTCCACAGTGATACATTGTTTGTTGCAAGATCAAGACTTGTAAGCCTTACGCTGAACTGATGATTCTCTCCCCAGCCGCCAAATTTGGGAGATACAGATACAAGTTCAAGTATAGGTGTCGTTCCAAGGAAGAACCTCTCATCTCCTGAGGATTCATTATCTGCAAAAAACTCTTTTGATACATCTGCAGTTACATTGTACCATTTATATGGCTTGCTTGAAGAGTCCCATGTGCAGTTATAGTCACCGCCGCTCTCATTCCATCCTGCATTGCTTTGCTTGTTACAAAAATACTCATTAGGAAAATTCAATAGAGCATATGATATTGTTACATTCTCAACAGGACCGCAGTCATCAGACACTGTAGATATAAGAGGTATGAGGTCACCTCTCAAATATCCCTGCTCATATACATTTGTTATGTTGAGGAGAAGTGTTGAATTCACAGACAGGTCATATTCTGTGGAATTCTTATCCTTATAGCAGACATCATTTACTATTCCTCCTTTCCATTTCTGAATGCCGACAGTATAATTACATTTCTGGCCGCCGTCCGGGAACTGCTGCATAAAGTAATATGCGATTGAACTGTCCAATGTAACTGTATCTTTTCCTATGTCCCATGATGAGGTATCATTCGCGTCAGTTGTCACCCAGAACCGTGCAGAAGTGCCTGTACCTACTGAGATATTACCCCTATCATAATCTAAAATATCCAACATCAATGTCGTGTTGTGGGTTCCGTTCCGCCAGACATAAGAATTGTCTCCTGTTGCGTATTGTATTGTCACATCATTTTTATCAATTGTGAAATTGTGAGGCGTTGTAGTGTTTACTTCTGCATGAGTATCGCTTGCCTCAAAATAATATTCCCAAGTGTCTATATTTGCACAATCAGGATTATTCCATGAAATAATTGCATATTCATTCTGTGGATTATACAATGTTGTTGTGTTTTTTGGTGCGCCCCAAGCACCATCTGTATATTTTTTTGTATAAAGGTTTAAAGTGACATTGTCCCAATCCTCATCAGTCACATTGACTGAAAAATAGAATGTTTCACCCCAGCCGCCAACATCTGTAATTGCAGTTTCATCTGTCAAATCCGGTAATGTCGTCACAAAGATATGATTTGCTTTAAGCAATGTGCCATTATTGTAATACTGCTCCCATGATATTATCTCTGTGTCGTACCATCTTGCTGCCATGTCGGTCGTGTTTCTTGTGCATTCATAATAACCACCAACTATCTCTTCGCTAATACAGGAATAATTAGATACATTATCTTCATTATAAAAAGTGAAGCTGTTATTTATGTTTTCAAGGCCGAGATTACAGTCATCAGTTATTGTAGGTGTTATTGTGCTGCTCAATGTGACATTCTCCCCTCTCAGATATTCAGAACTAAAAGGAGGATTCTCAATAGTATTTATAAGGTCTCCCATTATTGTTGTGTTATATTCTAAAGATAGATTTATTGCAGCATAACATGAATCTGTAACTCCTGCTTTCCATTTCTGCGGACCTATCTTATAAGTTGGAGAGGAACATCCCGGATTGAAATTGTAGTTTGCATAACCTGTGGAATTTGTCAATATGACAGTCCCAGTATCATAAGTCGGATTGTCATAGGTTGTCCAGAATGTCACGGATGAATCTGTCATCACTGGCATGCTTGCGTTGTCAAGATCAAGAACTCTTGCAGTAAACAATGCAGTCTGTGCACCTGACCGGTTCACGACAGAATCATTGCCGAATATATATTCAATTGAGACAGTGTCTGCCGTAAGGTTCGGTCCGGACATTTGGCTTGTGTTGAACTTATTTGTGCCGTCATATATCTGGAATTTGTACAGATTGTCTGTACCAATCTCTGCGCAGTCGAAATCCATGACTGATAGGGTGCAGTTTGCATCACCAGCAGGTGCGGTCTCTATGAATGTGCTGTTCTTCAATATCCATAATGCTCCGTTGTCTGTGCTGACGAAAAGGTCGCAGGTAATGTTATCCTGCTGAGTGTCAGATATCTGGGCTTCATAAGTATATACACGGCCCCATCCTTCTACATCAGGAGATACTGTAAAATTTTCTACTATTGGCGGTGTATTGTTCAGGTATGTCCAATTAGAGAATATTGTTGAATTGCTGTAATAATCTGTCTTGCTTGCATTAATCCTGAAACTCCAGTTTCCGCCCTGATGGAACAGTGTATCCCATGAGGAATTGTAATAGCCTATACTGTTGTTTGTTACAGGAGTTATATCTTCAAAGACAATATCCTGATATACTGCTTCATGAGTTATGGAAGCTTCTGACATCTGGACTGTGCAGTCATCATAGATGCTTACATTCAGGTTTACAATAGCACCTACAAGTATGTTTGAGCCTTCTGCAGGATCTGCGATAGAGCTTTTCAACTGCCCTATTATGTCTGTATCCCTGTCAGATGAATTTGAATCCTTATAGCAGGCATCACCGTTTGAACCGCCTTTCCATTTATGTCCTCCTACAGAATAATTGCAGTCCGGGTTGAATGAATAATACAGATATCCTGAAGAATCTGTCTGGTTCTGTGTGCCTAAATCATAAGAAGATCCGTCTGTTGTCACGAATATCTTTCCTGTTGCGTTAGGTATTGATGAACCTACATATACGTTGTGGTCTGCGTCAAATATCCTCACTGAGAAAACTTCGATATCATCCCCTTCACGACCTATCTGTGACAGGTCCCCCATGCCGCCATAATATGTTATTGTATCATCCCTGATTATGTTGAATGTTCCTGATGTCTCATTTGTATAATTATAATTATCAGATGCGTTGAACTTGAAACCCCTTGTACCTATATCACTGCATGAGAATCCGTGACCGCTAAAGCTGATAGTCTGTATGCTTCCACAATTTGTGCAGACTGTTGAATTAAGAAGTTCCCAGTCTCCTGTAAGATTGACCCAAAGGTAAACATTAACATTATCCTGATCCTCATCAAGCAGATTTACTTCAAATGTCCAGGATTCACCCCACCCATAATCTGATAAACCAACAGATGTAATGGTCGTAATAGAGGGATTGCTAATCTCTGGAACTGTCACAAGACGGAATGCACTGTCTTTCCTATAGATATCTGAAGAGTTATAATATAATTTTGAAGCAGTAAAGTTTATGTCATAGTCACCTGTAAACCATCCTGTTGTGGATGCTGCAGGTATTGTGCAGTTGTAATAGCCGTCTGCCTCATCATATAATGTATTATCAGGAGGGCATGTGAAATATGGAATTGCTGACTGTTCAACTACAAACTCTGAGCTTGCACCAGGAACCAGACCGCAATCATCTGTAACATTACCCCTTATCAATATGTCATCAACACCACGAACCCTTGTGATGCCGTCAGGCTCTGTAAGGGTTGTCAATAACGGTATTGCAGTTATATTAAATTCAATATCAGATGAGTTTTGCAGCTTATACCAGCTACCCCCTATTACGCTTGATGCTTTCCACATCTGCGGGCCGAGACTATATGTGCAATCAGGATCAAGAGTCACAAAGAAATAACCAGTATTGTTTGATATAGTATCCAAGGTCTCAAAAGAACTACCATCCTTTGTCACATAGAATCTTGTATTTATAGGTGATGTTATCAACAGGTCTTTGTCATCATCATATACACTTACACTGAAAGTCACATTCGGATTGCTGTTTCCAGGCAGATCTGACCTGTTGACAATTGAATTGTTTCCTGAAAGTATCTCAATCCTAACATCATCAGCTTCAACTGTAAATGATACATTTGACGTCTCATATTCATCCCATGCATCGTCAGCTGTTACATTGAACTTGAACTCCCAGTCGTCCATATCATTTCCGCTTATGAATTTTGCAGACAGGTTTACAGTTACATTTATTCCCTGCGCGGTTGTTGAGTTTTTAAATATCCATGTGCCGCTTGATGTTTTCTTTATCCAAAGCCTTACAGTCATAAGGTCATTATCCCTGTCTGTCGCATTTGTCGTGAAATAGAATGTCTCTCCCCAACCACCGGTACTTGGGTTTGGAGACGGCAGTGAAAGATATGGCAATGTCTCTATCCAAAATGAAGATATCCCATAAGCGTACTGGAATACTTCCGAGTCATTATTGTAGAATGACTGTGATGAGTTCACCTCAAAGTCATAGTATCCCGGCGGCATACCTGTGTTGTTGAATGTGCAGTTATAATATCCTGTAGACTCATTGTTGATTATGCAGGTGTCTGAATATCCTGTCCTGAAATACCTGAAAGATACATTGCTCTCATTCATCACTTCTGCTACGCAGTCGCTTGTAACATTAGCTCTTAAAGTAACATTGTCATCAAGGAAATACTCAACACCCAAAGGCGATGCTAGAGAATTATATAGAGTTCCATACACTGTCAGATTATATTCGGTTGTGTTTTTCGGTGTATAACAGGAATCGTTCACTTCAGCATACCATTTCTGATCTCCTACATCATAGGAACAGGACGGTGTGAAATCATATGTCGCATTGCCGCCGGATGTTGTATTGAAACCTTCAAGAATATATGTTGTGCCGTCGGTTGTTATGTTGAAATATACATCTATATCTGGTGAGACAGGCATTCCTCTCACAGTGTCGTTGATGTATACCTTAAGCTGCTGCATACCGTATGATCTGTTGACATCCTTATTGTTTCCGTCCATATATATTATCTTAATATCATCTATAGTCATGTTCGGTCCGCTCATATTTGTAGTGTTTATCGTGTTATAGCTGTCATCAAGCTCAAACTTGAAATAGTTGTCAGTGCCGATGTCACCGCAGTTGAAATCAGAGACTGTCAGGTTGCATACTGCAGGGCTTGCTAAAGTTGTCATGTTCCTGAAGATCCATGATGCACCGCCATTGGTTGTTGTATAAAGGCTGCAGTTGACTGTGTCTGCATCCGGATCTGTGAAATTTAAGCTGAATGTATATGTTGCACCCCATGCACTGGAATTTGGCGTCACATTAAGGTTTGAATAGGCTGGAGGATTGTTGAGAAGCTCAAAATATTCTGTCAATGTGTCAATTGCAGTATAATATGTGCTGTTTGATGCATTTGTTTTTATTGTCCAGTTTCCCGGCTCCTTTAATGTTGAATCCCAGGTGCAGTTGTACCATCCTGCATCAGATCCGGTCTCATCATTTATAGGAGAACAGCTATACCATGAGGCGGATGGGCTTTGAAGCTCAATGCCTTTTGATTCGGCCTCTATCCTGCCTTCAACTGAACAATCGGTTGTCACATTGAATCGCATAAAAACTGGTGTTCCTGTACCATAGCTTGAACCGTTTACAGGTGATTCAACGCTTGTATATAATTTGCCATATGAATCAAAATATTCTGTGGGATATAAAGAATCCTTATAACAGACACTTCCTGATGTCCCTCCTTCCCATGCATGCTCGCCTGTAGTGTAAGAGCAGTTTATGTCAAAATCATAACTAAGGTATCCCAATGCATCTGTCTGCAATGCGTATCCATCATCAAAACTGCTTAAGTTACTCCAGTTCACAGTGACCCAGATCTTACCATTAACACCGGATTCTACCGAAGTATATCCTCTATCTGTATCCAGTATCTGTGTCTTAAGAAGTATTGTGGCGGTGCCGTTCCTGTCAACATTCTGGCCGCCTGTACTTACAGGTATCGCATCCACATCATCTTTCTCAATTGTCATTGTTGATGTGATATTATCAGTATAATTATAGTCATCAGATACATTGAACTTGTATTGCTTTACACCAAGATCCGCTGCACCTGCACAGGAAAATGTTTTTCCTGCAAAGGTTATTGTCGGATCGCCCTGAGACCATATCACAGAATCAAGAAGTTCCCATGAACCTGTACGGTTTATCCAAAGAGATACATTTGAACTGTCTCCGTCATTATCCATGATATCTACTGTAAATGTCCAAAATTCACCCCAACCACCAATACTGCCACCCTGTGTCGATGTTGATGTCGGGTTTGACAAGACAGGCCTTGTGACCAGCCGGAATGCATTTTCCACCACAAAGACATTGGAATCGTTATAATATGTCTTATCTGCTTTTATTGTAATATTATATAATCCGACAGGCCAGGTATTATGGGTTGTATTTGCAATTGTGCAGTTATACCAGCCGTCAGTCTCGTCGCCGGCAGGGTAACATAATGCATATGTTGTTCCCCCCTGTACCACACTGATATTTACATTGGCATCACTTACAGGACCGCAGTCATCTGTAACATTTCCTCGAAGAAGAATATTATCCACACCTTTTTCAAATGTAAGTCCGCCTGTGGGATAATCAAACATGGCTACAAGAGGTGTTGTTGTTATGTTGAAATAAAATTCTGTTGAATTTGTTGAGTTGTATTCAAAATTATCAAGAAGACCTGATTTCCATTTCTGAGGCCCTACAGCATAGGTGCAGTCCGGCTTAAATGTGTATGTCTGATAACCTGTTATATTTGAATTAATATAGCTTGTCGGCAGGAAAGGGTATGGAATATAATTGCTGAAAGTATCATTTGTCAGGTAAAACTTGCTTCTCTTAAATGGGATAATAGCGTCAGGATCCTTGTCAACATCCCATACTCTTGTGATTAATGTTATATTATAATCCGGGTCGTATGCCTGGGCTGACCTGTTCACTATACTGTTATTTCCGGATATATATTCTATTGAGACTGTATCTTTTTCAATATAAAAAGTCTTTTCAATAGTCTCGTTTGTATAGCCATCACCATCTGATGCTGTCACATTGAACTTATAATACCATGTCGTATCTGCATATACATTAGTAAATGTCTTTGGCGAGAAAGTTACATATTGATTGACACCTGATATTGTATTGTTTGTCAGGGAATTTGCGGGAACATATCCATCACTTTCATTACGGAACCATGCTTTTACTATCAAAGTATCAAGATCATAGTCTGTCGCATTGACAGTGAAATAATGTTTTTCTCCCCATCCGCCAGATGACGGAGTAACATCCGATGCAGCAAGAGTTGGCCTGGTCTCAATCCAGAATGATTCTGTTCCTTCAGAATAGACATCTGTAGTTATCTCGGTGATATAGAACGGCTGTGTTGAGTTCATAGTTATGTTATATCCTCTTGGTTCTTTTCCTGCCGTGTCAAAAGTGCAGTTATAATAGCCTGTTGATTCATTGTATATCTCGGTCGTGCAGGCATATTGTGTTTCTGTATACTGAGAGGTCATTGTGAAATTGACATAAGTTGTGTTCATCGTCTCCTGAGAACTGCAGTCGCTTGTTATGTTTGCACGGATTGTCACATTCTCCTCGCCGCGAAGATATTTTTCTCCGGAAGGAGAGGTCACAAGATTTGTCATCTGCCCATAGATTGTGATTGTATAATTCTCTGTTGTATTTGAATAGAGATAATTGTCATCAGTTATACCTGCCAACCACAACTGATTTTCTGTTTCATAATATGGTGTACATGTCGGCGAAAATATATATGATGCGTGTCCTGTTGAGTTTGTCTGTAACAGGGAACCGCTGTCATAAGTTGTGCCGTCTGTTGTTATCCAGAAAGTCACATTGGAACTATTTATATAAGACTTGTTTTCAAGGTCATAAGCCCGCACTATAAGAGTTTCGCTTCCTGCTGACCTGTTGACAGATGTATCATTTGCAGAATAGAATGTCACATTGACTGACGGTTTTGTCACTGTCGGTCCGCTGAAGACTGTTGTGTTGAATGTGTTTGATGATTCAGCATCTTCTATCTGGAATTTATATGATGCAGTTCCCATATCCTGCGGAGTGAAATCCCATACGAGAATGCTGCAGTTACCAGTACCGCCCATGACTATGCTTTGACCTTTATCAACCCAGACGCCTGTCGTGTTCGTGAACAGTGTACAGGTCACATTGTCTGATTCTGGATCGTCAACAGAGATGTTGAATGTGAAATTCCTGCTCCATCCACCGCTTGATGGTGTGACTGACTCATTATCATAAGTGGTGTTAAGATTCTCAAGCCAGAATCTGTCAGTCCACCATGTCGTGTTTGGATAGTAATCGGATAGAGTGGATGTCATGTTGACTGTATAGTTGCCTTCCAACTTGCCTGTGGAATCCCAGGTGCAGTTGTATATTCCTGTACTTTCATCATTCACAGGACTGCACTGGTATGTGCTGCTACCTGAATGCGTAAGGTTAAGAGCTATTGATGCGCCTGCCTGATTTCCTTCAGCAGGACAGTCTGTACCTGTTGAAATATTTACAAAGATGCTGTCAGTCACATTGAAGACAGAATCCTGGACAGGCAGGTATAAACTGTTCTTTAGCTGGCCTACAATCGCAAACTGCCTTATAACGGTTAGGTTTTTGTCTTTATAACAGATGTTATCTGTTGTGCCTATAAGCCAATACTGATCAGTTGATGCAGAATATCCGCAATCCGGATTAAAAGAATAATTCACATAACCATCTGCATCTGTAACTGTCGTGTTTCCAGAGTCATACGAGATTTCATTGTATGTTTTCCAGACTGTAGCATTTATACTTGCACCAACTATTGAGCCTAAATCTGTGTCATTTATTCTTACCTTGAAATATTCTGAATCTGCATCTTCACGATCAATTGATACACCGGCTCCAGAAACATAGATTACTTCAATATCATCTTTTTCAAGAGTGATGTTCTTTATCACAGACTCATTTGTAAAGCCGAAGCTGTCTGTCACATTGAATTTATAATAAAGGTAAGGACCCTGAGTTAAATCAGAACAGTCAAAGATCTTGTTGAAAGTTATATTTATCCAGGCCACCGCATTAAACTTCTCTTCAGAGTCTACAAAATACCATGGTCCTGCTGCGTTATAAGCTTTCCAGAATGATATGTTATCTGTGTCATCCGGCTCAATATCCCTGAACTCTACCTTGAAGGTATAATTATATCCCCATCCTTCCAGTTCAACATCTACAAATGTCTCTCCCAGTTCCGGAGACTCACCAAGCCGTAAAGCGTCTTCCACAAATATGCTTGACATATCATAATATGGCTTTGTTGAGTTCATAGTTATGTTATGGATGCCAAGGAATGCAACACTGCTGTCCCAGGTGCAGTTATATGTTCCATTGCCAAGATCAGTGAAAGATGAACATACATAAGAATTTGCTCCGGAGGTTATATCAAACTTTATGGTATCAGACTCATTGACATATGTTCCTGTCGTGGCGGTGCAATCATCGCTTACAGTACCGTACATTGTGATATATGTGCCTTTCTGGTATAAAGCAGTAGGTACAGGAACCTCAAGATTGTTTGAGAGTGTACCGTTTATGTCAAGCTCATATAATGTTGAATTCTCATCAAAATAATTGGTACCCCCAATGATTCCTGCTTTCCAGTCCTGTTTTCCTGTAAGGTACAATGGAGCTGAACAGCCAGGATTGAAAGTTATGTTAAGATTGCCGGACGGGTCTGTAGTGTCTGCCAAAGAAGTACCCCATATCCCTGTAGTTGTGCCGTTTGTGGTCACCCAGAAATATCCCTGCATACCCGCACCTAAAGCAGAATCTGTATAATTATCAAATGCCTGTACTGTAAGTACTGTTGAATTGGTGCCTACACGATTTATATCTGTACTGTTTCCTAAAACATAATTTATGTATATGCTTCTTTTTGTTACATTGAAATCATAGACCGGCTGCTCATCTGAAAGACTGTCAGTATCGCTTGCATTAATCTTCCAGTACCAGGTATCTATGTCTCCAGCTGCTGAATATAATCTTGTCAAGGTCTTTGTCGTGTTTATGCAGTCTGAACAGGATGTCTGGTCTGCAAGAGTCCATGGGCCTGTCGCAGAACCCATAGATTCCCAGAGATATATATCAACCGTGTCATCATCATCTGTAACATTCACAGTGAATGTTACCTGTGATTTTGCGGGATTATTTCCCCATACAACTGAAGATTTGTCAGCAGAGGCACCGGAAAGAACAGGATTTATCTGATGGAAAAATGAGTTTAAATAGGTCTTGAACAATGGGTTAAGATATTGTCTTGTGGAATTGAGTGTGATGTTATACCAGCCGCCCGGTGCACCTGTGACATTCCATGTGCAGTTATAATAACCGCTTCCTTCATTCACTACAGAACATGCAGTATAATAAGTATCATGCGACAGGTTAAATGAGACTGTTGCATCATCAACAAGATCGGTGACATCACATTCCTGTGTCAGGTTTATCCTCACTGTGACATTATCATCATCAAAGAAATCTTCACCTGACGGAGAGACCAGAGTATCGTTCATCTCACCTATGACATATACTATCAATGGCTGTGTAATGTTGGTGTCAAAATAACATGAATCGTCTTTTATGCCGCCGGTCCAGTTCTGAGGACCTATTGAATATTTGGGTGAACAGGAAGGCTTAAAGATATAATTCATATGGCCTGTTGAATTTGTCTGGTTGAAATAACCACCATCATATGTTGTATCATTATAAGATACCCAGAATGTGCCGTTTCTTCCCTGTGGCAGTGTTGGAGTGCTTACATTGTCTGAATCAAACACCTGCAATATGAAATGTGTGGTTCCCGAACCTGTCCTGTTGACAGATGTCGCATTACCGCCGCCTGCAAAATATGAGACTGTCACATTATCTTTTTCCACTGTGAAATTACTGCTTGAAAGCTCTGTGTCATTCTCATAGTCTGTCGCATTGAACTTGTAATACCATACCTGCTGGTCTGAACAGGAAAAACCTTCATAGCTGAAATTCAGCTGGTTCCAGCCATTGCATGAAGTGCAGTTCTTGGAATCCTCAAATACCCAGGTTGAATTGTCTGACGATATCCAGAAAGAGACATTGACAGTATCGTAATCTTTATCATATACTTCTACTGAAAAATCAAATATTGCACCCCATCCGTCTGCTTCCTGCAACATGGTCTGATTTGTAAGGTTAGGTACATTGTTTATCGGCGGTATCACTCTAAAAGAATCAGCCTCTGTAATTGTGCCGTTATTATAATAAGATACATTATATGCTTTTGCAATGACATCGTATCTCCCTACACCTGTGTCTGTTGTGTTCCATTCACAGGAGTAGTTTCCTGACCCAAGATCAATCACAGCAGTACAATATGATGCAAAACCGGTGTCTGTGTTATTCAAGGTAAGATTTAATGATGCTCCTGCAATGCTCTGGTTACATTCATCAAGAACAGTTATGTTTATTGTCACATTCTCAATGCTGTTCTGATACTGTTCAAGATCTTTAGGGAATGTTACATTAGGCCTTAAATCACCTTGAATATATATAGTATAGTTTGATGATACCTGATCAGAATAACATGTATCTCCGTCTGTGTATGTCTGCCATTTCTGCTCACCTACCGAATATGAGCAGTCAGGCAGGAAGTTGAAATTTGCATATCCTGATGAGTTTGTGGTGTTTGAATTAAATGTTGTGAAATTATCTGCATTGTCGTTTGTTACATTCAGGTAGACTGTTGCCTGAGGATTGCCTGCAAGAAGGTTTCTGACTGTATCGTTCACAGTATGGGCAAGAAGGACTGAGACCTGTCCAAGCGTGTCTGACCTGTTGACATATGATGCATTGCCTATATATGACTGGCCAAGAAGAATGTCATCTGTGGTCAATGTATAGTCATGGAATGTGGTTGTCGCATTGCCTTCATAGTATGAGTCAGTCGCATTGAACTTGTAAAACCATGTGCTTATGTCTGAACATGTGTAATTTTTGAAAATATTCACCTGTGTGTCTACCGGGCCTGATAGGAATGTGTTGTTCACAACACTGTAAGGTCCGCCACTTGCGCCTTTGCTATGCCACAGAGTAAGGTTGACACCATTATAATGGCTTACAATTATTGAGAAATTCCGCTCAGAACCCCAACCGGAATCTGCTGAATTTACAGTTTCATCTGAAAGATATATCGGTGCTGTCAGGAAAAATGCATCCACTCTTGAATCATTGTCCGGATGGTTATATGGCTTTTCAGCATACATTGTCACATTATAATATCCACCACTAATACCCACAGTATCAAAATTACAGGAGTATACACCGCCGCCTTCATCTGTCGCATAGCCTGCTCCCGGGCATCTGAAAGTGTTTGCATTTCTGGTCAGGTTGAAATAAACAGATGCGCCTGTCACATCAGTTCCGCAGTCATCTGAAAGAGTTCCGTTCACAGGTATGATATCATCCTGAGTATAATTTGTCGATGTGTCAGGGAATGTCTGGGTTGCTGCAAGCGTTCCGTATATGTTGACATTTAATGTGAAAAAGCCTTCAGTATCATTTGTCTTGAAATAGTCGCTTGATGTGTTCACTTTCCAGTCCTGCTGGCCTGCAACATAATCGCATCCTGGATTAAAGTCCAGATAATAATGTGTCGTGTTTTTTGTGTCTGTTGTCTCTTCGCGCCAGAATGATGCTGCTGTATCATTTGTTATCCAGAACTGCACCTCATCAGGCGATGAGGATGAGAGATTAGTTGTGTATGTATTATTGTCATCATCATATATTCTTAAAGATAAATTTGCGCTGCCTGCGGTCCTGTTGATGTCAACTGCTACAGGTACGACATCTGAAAAAGATATGTCATCCTTTTCGATGGTGAATGAGCCTGTCTGAAGCGATGTATTTATGTTTCCGGATATATCCGATGCGTTGAAAAGATAGTACCAGTCATCAACTTCATCCTGTGTGAATGTCCTGTTGAACACTGTCTGGTTATCCTTGCAGTCATAACATGTCCAATTTTCATACAGGTTCCAGGAACCTGCGCCTTTCTTAAGATACAGATATACTATGACAGTATTATTATCCTCATCTGTCACATTTATTGTGAAATTGACAGGTGATGCTGACCAGCCATCAGATAATGGAGATACATCCACATAATCTGATTGAGGCACTGTGGACAGATAGAATGCGTTGACAAGAATATCTGTACTGTTCACATAAACACCGAATTCGGTGCCTTCAGAATAAGATATCATCGTCACATTATACCATCCCAACGGTGCGTTTCCCGGCGAGTTCCATGAATCTGTGGCAAGAGATGCTATTACAGAATAGTTTGTGGCACCGTTTGACAAGACATATTCTGTCCCGTATTTTGCGCTGTCAGATTTCACAGCATTGCAGTCATCTTTTATAGTGCCGTCAAGAGGTACTGCACTGCCACGGGTGTAGTTTACACTGCCGTCCGGAGAAGACATAGATGATGCGGACAGGTTTCCTAAAAGAATGAAAGGGATTGAACCGTAAGGTGAAGGTATTGTGGAATTGTCCTTATAGTATGACGAGCCTGAAAGACCTGTGATGTAATAGTTCTGCCCAAGCGAATATGATTTTGCGTCATCACACCATTCAGCAGTTGTCATTTCATACAGCATGTATCCTGTACTATTGACAACAGGGCTTTGGGGATAATAAGTGTTGAATGTTGTGTTGCTCCCGAACATAGATATCCGGAAATAACCTTTACCGAATTCAAGAATTTCAGGAGCTGTACCGTTGTCTGTATCATTGAATCTGGTTGTGAAGTTCAATGCAGAGCTTCGCATGACTGTCGCGTTCCATTGAGGTGTCTCATTATATACTGCAACATTGTCTTTCTCAACAGTATAGCTATGTCCGGAAAGTTCGGTTGAACCGTCAGCGTTTGTTGCGTTGAACTTGAAGTCCCAGGTTGAGATGTTTGTATAATTATAATCATAAGTGAAGTTAGCCTGTGTCCATGATACACATGAGGGACAAACCCAGCTGTCTATCAATACATAGCTTCCTGCAGAGACCTTATGCCAGGCATAGACTGTGACATCTCTTCCAAACCTATCTCTTACCATTGCCGAGAAATTGAATTCCTCACCCCAGCCGCCGATTGTCAATGCGTCATTACCATCTATATATAATGTGGAGTTATCCAGAAGAGGTGTGTAATCATAGACTTTTACATTGAAATAAAGGTTTTGAGATTCCCGGAAAAGTTTTCCTGTCACCCAGGTATAGCTTAATTTATCTACGCTTGCATTGACATAAGGATCTGATGTAGCGTCTGCGTAAGATGATATGCTTATATCTCTTGCAGAGTCTACAAATGATGCCCGGTCTGATGTATCAATTGAATAGTTGCTCCAGAGTAAATTGTATGTGTCAGCAAATGTGTAGTTCTGCCATACTGTATGAATCATGCCTGAATCATCTGATATGTTGACTGATGCCTGGCCGATTGTAAGATTGTAGCCTGTCCAGTTATATCTTATATAAAAGTCAATCCCAGTCAGCATCTCATATCTTGCGTCGGCAGGTTTTGTGAAACCATAATTTTCTGTTGCTGAACATGATGAAGAGGATTCACAGCCAATAGCTGTGTCATTTGATATTGTCGTGTATGCTGTAGTATTCCTTATACCTTCTGCAACAAAGATATATGAACCTTCAGCTGTGCAGTTAGCTGTGAAATTTACATATGATGATGCATAAGGGCTTATGTCTGATAACTGCCAGGTTATCTTTCGTGAGGTATCATTCCAGGTGCCGGAATCATAGACCTGTGTGATGTTGCATTCCCCCGGGATATCAAGAGTCACATTCCAGTCACTGCTGGTTGAGTTGTCGCCGATGTTTGTGACTTTCAGAGAATAGTTGTAAGAGACATTCAACTGTGAACTTCTTGGCTCAACCCAGGGATATGCAGGCTGCTGGAGTGTCTCAATATTAAATTCAAGATGGGACTCTTCGGTGTAATTGAATGTCCGGACAGGGTGCGTATCATATTCAACAAAGTTCTTATTTTCCCAGGTCGTGTTATGATATAGTGTACCTGCCTGACTTGTGCTGACCGGGGATTTTGCCTGGTATGTAAGAACTGCATATTTATTTACAGGTATTGTTCCAAGCTCCCAGGTGACGATATTGTTTATAAGATCTGTTGTCGCTGAGATAAGTTCTATGTCTGAACCATACTCGTTTGTCATGATACCCGGGTTTGCAGGGGTCCAGCCGGTCGATATTGTCTCTTTTATTATGGTGCTTCCTGAAGATGCTGTGCATCCCTTGTTGTATATGGTCAGCTGTGAATCAAAGACTGTATCAGTCCCTATGTTTGACGGTGTCTCTCTTGTGATTTCAAGTATGGCTATTGAATTGCTCTCATTTATCATAGAGGTAGAATTTCTTGTCTTTTCAGAGACAGGATAGGTATAGGCAACGGTTGCATTGATATAGACGATTTCTGCAGCTGAGGAGGAGGAGGTAAGGTTAAAGCTGACAGTATAATTGCCGGGGGATGTCGTGTTTACCAATTGATATGCCGGCGAATAGCTCCATCCTGCCGGTGTTTCAAGAGATACATTATATTCTATTGTATCTGTGAATGGATTCGTGATTGTGACATTGTACTGCTCAGTTGTCTGGTTGCACATCCAGTCAAGAACACGGCTTGAGACTGATACATTCTTGAATATGAAAGGTTCTGTACGGTCGTATGAAGTTGAGCCGTTGACAAGATATGCGTTGAGATCATAGTCATCGGAAAGCCATGAAGATGTGTTGATATCTGTGATGTTAGCAAGATAGATTGAATCGGCAGAAATGCTTATGGACTGGGAAGATGAATTTATTATGGCGCCGGTGCTGTTGGTTATGTTAAGCCATAAAGTTCCTTCAAACTGATTGTTTTGGGAATTGGCTATCCTTACAGATACATTGAAAAAACCGTCTCCTGTCTCCATCCCTGTTGTCTCTGTGCTGTTGATTGATGCCTGTAAGTTTTGGATATGGACAGTCTCATTATAATATGCCTGAAGGTTCATGGCAGTCAGATTGATGCCGTTTGAGCCTATATTTGTTATGTTGAATGTGCAGTAGCCGGTGCCGTTTGCGTTAAGCTGTCGTTCCAGAACCGGAATCCTGTCTGTGCTGTCTGAAGTCAGGTTGATAGTGTAGCTGTGCAATATGTCAGTCCAGACTGTGCCATTGTAGGACAGGACTCTTAACATTACATCTTTTTGTCCTGCTGTGACATTTGTATAATTGATATTAAGATATGCAGCCCGGTAATCTCCTGAGTCGCAGGCAAAATATGCGATTGCGCTGTCGCCTGAAGCAAGGATGATGGGGAGAGATACACCAGGATTGCTGTCTTCAATCAGCTTGTATATAGATATAGTGTCATCTATTGTATCGTTTCTCAGTTCAGAATCCATTGTGGCGTTAACTGTGATGGTAAGATTATATGCGCCGGAAGAGTTTGGTGTTATGTCCCAGTGAGCATCTTTTGTGTTTCCTGAAAGGATTGAGGCAATATACACGACATTGCTGTATGCAGTGCCGTTCCAGACTGTCCAGCCGGAAGGAACTGTTAATGTTGCGTTTATGTCTGTAGCATCGCCCTGCAATGCCATAAAGGTTGCGTTGAGACCGAAGGTTCGGTTCTCAAAGATTTCAGCAGGACTCTTTACTGAAGTTGCATCAATGACGGGTTCACAGGATTCTGTATTGACATCAACTATGAAATTGTCTGAGATATTGTAATTATAATAACTGTCAAGAGATGTGTTGATGAAAGCGCGCCATAATCGTGTGCCGTTCTGGAATGTACAGTCAGGGATGAAATCAAAGTTTGCATGGCCTGTCGTATTTGTATTGTTTGTGCCGATGGTCTGCCAGATAGTATCTGCAGCATCTCTTGTGACTTCAAAAGTGACTGTAGCTGCAGTCGTGTTGACATAATCCTGACGGATAAGGTCGTTTACACGGACTGAAAAGTTTGCAGACTGAGGCGGTAAGTAATGAGCATCAGATTCGTTTCCTGACGCGTATTCTACAGACACATTATCTTTGGTGACTGTCACCTTATGAGTTGAGGCGTCAAAATCTGAATATGTACCGTTCATGTCAAACCTGTAATACCATGTGCCTATCTCGGACGATGTGAAATTACGATACCAATACTTTAAAGAGTCAACACAGTTGATGCAGTCTGTCGGTGTCTGGTTTATGCAAGTCGCACCATCACATGCAGTTGTCGGTGGAGGTGTCTGGGAAAGCATCAAAGAAACGGTATATACATCTGTAGGATGACCGCTGCTCGCTATGATTGAAAAGTTCCAGTCAGAATAACCCCAGCCGTGTGATAAGGGGATGCCGTCGGGATTTTCAAGCTTGAGCTTTTCCAAAAGATAGAACAGACTATCCCTTCCGAAAGAGGAGCCGTCCTTAAGCGTGCCATTATCATAATAGTATGTCTTGTTTGAATACATTGTGGTGTTATACCAGCCCATGTTGGTCTGCAAGGTTGTCGGAAGATCGCAGGTGTATGCGTTTGCACCCACAGGACTTACATCAGTACAGTTATAGCCTGAAGCAGCACTGTAATTGGCATAAAATCGTACTGTTGTCGTCAGAGGATCGCCGCAATCATCTGTGGTTGAGCCAAGGAACGGGATAGTGGCTTCCTGGGTATAATTGATTGAACCGTCAGGTTTTTGAAGGTCAAGAATTATGTCACCATAGATTGTGAAATTGAGATCAGCGGTTGTATTATATATATAGCAGGTTGATGTGGATTCTGCAACATAAGCTTTCCAAAGACGGTCGCCGACCTCATATTTAGGCAAGCATCCAGGTTCAAAAGAATACTGGGAATATCCGGTACTGTTTGTTGTGTTGCCGTATACAGGACCCCAGACACCGGGCGATAATGTCATTGTGAAGTTTACCATAAGATCAGGCAATACAGAACCGTTAAGATCGCTGACTCTTAATGAGAATTGGTTTGTCTGAGTACCGCTCCTGTTAGCTGTGGAATCTATGCCATATATGTAATCAAACAAGATTGTGTCCTGGGTCAATGTGAAATTGTTTTCTGATGTCTCAGCAGTTGTGTTTGTATTATTCATAGCATTTGTCATGTTGAATTTCCAGAACCAGGTATCCTGCAGTGAACAGTCAAAAGTCTGGGTGAAATTGAAATCCTGCCACTGGCCGATTAAAGTATAATTGCTTGAGTTCATCTGGATCCATGGACCGGACGGACTGGAACCTCTCCAAAGATATAATTCGGCTGTTGAATTTGTGTCAAAGATGCTTATATTGAATGTTCTCTGCATACCCCAGCCTTCTGTTATAAGGTCAACTGACGCGTTCTCTGACTGAGGCACATTTGTCCAGGTCGTCATGTTGAATGTTTCTGAAAAATTGTACTTGTAACATGAATCTGAGTCAGGTACAAAACCAAGCCATTCCTGTTTCTCTGTCGAATATGCAGAGTCTGGTGTGATATCATAAAGGACATAACCGGTTGAGTTTGTTGTGTTTGTGCCAAGAGTATAATATTGTGTGCCCAAACCCTGCTTTGTAATGTTGATGCTGACTGAGGCTGAGGTTGATGAAAGATAAGTTGAGTTGTCTATATCATACACTCTCAACTGTATTGTGGAAGGATGATTCAATGTTGCGTTGGTCTCATTTCCTGCGATGTAGTCTATACGGATATTGCTCTCCTCAAGAACAAACTGCTCATCGATAGTGTAATCTGCGCCGGATGTTGTATAGTTGTTGCCTTCAGTGTCTGTCGCGTTGAACTTGAATTTTTTTGTCTCAATATCTGAACAGCCATAAGTAGTGTTCCATGACAAGGTCGTATTTGAACAGGAAACGCACTGCTGGCTGGAACCTATCTCGACCCAGTCCTCTGTTCCAAAAGTTGCCTGCCATAATCTGACAGTCACTGTGTCTCCAGTATTATCTGTTACATTCACTGTGAAATTTCTCAATGCAGACCAGCCTTCTGTCTTTGGTGTGACTTCGGCAGAATCCAGTTTTGGTGTTGATTTTATTTTTAATGCATCAGTTTCAGAAGATGTGTCATTATTATAGTAGCCTTTTGATGCGATGATTGTCACATTATAATTGCCTACAAGTTTTCCTGAAGTTGGCCAAAGACAGGTATATGGATTTTCAGTTGAGGAAGAATAACAGTAATAGGATGTGCTGGCAGTTGTTATGTTGAAAGTTACATTTGTATCAGAAACTGCAGTCAGGCAGTCATCTGTCACATTTCCGCTGAAGGATACATCTGTACCGGTCTCATATTCCTGCAAAGATGTAGGAGATATGTATGTTGCGTTAAGGTCGCCGATGATGTTAATAACAAGTGTGTTATAGCCGGTCGTCGTGTTGTCTGAATATGCCTGGGCACCGTTCACTGTGACATTCCAGTATGCAGGACCAACACTATAATTGCAGTTGGGATTGAAGCTTCGGATATAATCTGTGCCGTTCAATGATTCTTCCGTGACATTCTCAACATAACTGCTGCCGTTGAAGACATAGAAATGAATCTCGTCAAGTGTGATGTTTGGAGTTGATGAATCAAGAGTGTCCTGATCCAAGACAAGGTCCCAGACCTTTGATGTAAGATTGATTGTTGTCTGCGGAGCTGAGGTCCTGTTGACTGAAGAGCCGTTGTTTGTGAAAAAACGGAGATCTATATGATTTTTTGTAACATTGAACCATTGCTGGGAAAGAGTGTCATTTGAATATCCTGTTGAAGATGTTGCGTTGAACCTGAAATACCAGATGTTTCCTGCAATCGAATCGTTTGTGAAATATTTTGTTGTAGAAAATGTTGTGTTTTCACAAGTGGTGCAGGTTGTCTGGTTCTCAATCCACCAGACACCGGAACTGTTTGACATCCAAAGATAGACTGTAATGGACTCATTATCTATGCCTGTCACATTTACTGTGAAATTGTATGGGGACTGACCCCATGGCACTTCTGTAGCTGACGGAGATTTTGAAGCACTGTCTAATTGTATTGGGCTTCTCAGGAAAAAATGGCTCTCATTCAAAAGGAAACCGTCATTGTAACCGGTCTTATTGCTTGTAACAGTTACATTATACCAGCCAAGAGGAAATCCGGAATCAGTGTCAATGTTGCAGGAACCTGAGGTGGCAGTGCAGTTTCTTTCAAAAGCGTCATGGATCATCTTTATGATTATTGTGGTATCGTCAGTTATTATCTCCTGACAGTCATCTTCTATTGCAGCAGTAAAAGATATTGCTGCATCTCGTGTAAAGTTTGATGCGCCGTCCGGGTTGACAAGAGTGTTTGAAAGGCTGCCAATCAATGTGAAGTTTATAGAGTCTGTGACATTATCTTTAACATCGCTGTCTTCATAGGTGCCGCCTTTCCAAGCATGTTTTGTCGGACCCAGATAATATTTGCCTTCATCAGCACACCAGTCACTGTTTGTCATAGTCCGGTTTATCCAGCCGTCATCGCTTGATAAAGGTGGTGGGGACGGTTCAAAACCCTCTATATCATATATAGTTATCCATATCTTACTGTCTGAATTATTAGCATATGTGCCATTGTCCCTGTCATAAGACCTTATGGAAAATACAGTCGTATCGCTTCTGTTTATTGTGGCATCATGCAGAGGTTCCTGGATAACAGAATCAATATCATCTTTCTCAACAGTGTAACTGTATCCGGCGAGAGTGGAGGAACTGTCTGCATTTGTGGCATTGAACTTGAAGTCCCATGTTGACATATTATCTGCAACATAATCATAGGTGAAGTTTGCCTGTGTCCATGATGCGCATGATGTGCAGACCCAGCTGTCTATCAAGACATAGCTTCCTGCTGGTTTTTTGTGCCAGGCATAGACTGTGACATCTCTTCCGAACCTATCTTTTACTATTGCGGAGAAATTGAATTCCTCGCCCCAGCCGCCGATTGTCAAGGCGTCATTGCCATCTATATATAATGTGGAATTGTCCAGAAGAGGTGCGTAATCATATACTTTGACATTGAAGTAAAGATCCTGAGGTTCCTGGAAAAGTTTTCCTGTACGCCAGGT
>WTCA01000074.1 GCA_013138805.1 archaeon
AAGACGCATGTTGAGCTTGTATCGCTTATCAGGGACCAGCTGCCCTGCTTCTTTTTTACGTTCTCAAGACGCAAGTGCCAGGAGAATGCGCTTGAGCTTGTAAAGACGAAAATGTTCAAGGCAGACAATGAGATTATCAATCTTGTAAGGCATAAGCTTTCCGATGCACCGCCTGAGATCAATAATCTGAAATCTGTGAGGGACCTGAGGCAGGTGCTTCCATACGGGGTCGGTTTTCATCATGCAGGGCTTTTGCCCATAATAAAAGAGCTTGTTGAAGAACTGTTCTCAAAAGGGCTTATAAAAGTCCTCTATACGACCGAGACTTTTGCAGTAGGCATCAATATGCCTGCAAAAAGCGTGTGTTTTGATTCTATGATGAAGTTTGACGGTATCAATTTCAGGTATCTTAATTCCAAGGAATATTTTCAGATTGCGGGCCGTGCCGGAAGACGGGGGATTGACAAGGTCGGGTTTGCATATGCAGTGATTGATATGCAGGATTTTAATTACCAGCAATTGAAAAAGATAACTGAAGACGATACAGACCCTATAAGATCGCAATTCAGGCTTTCTGTCAATACTGTATTAAATCTTGTCAAGCAGCATAATACAGAGGAAATAAAACATATATTGTGCAAGAATTTCAATACATACCAAAAATACGGCAAGAGGTATGATACTGTAAAGTCAACTGAGATCTACCGCAATTATAATAATCTATATAAGGATCTTGAGCGTCTTGGATATATTGAGAATGGCAATCTTACATCTAAAGGTAATTTTTCAACCAGGATATATTATGATGAGATTGCAATAGGCGAGATTTTTGCAACTAAATTCTACAAGACATTAGATGAGTATGATATCCTTTTGATCATAGCTGCTCTTGCTTATGAGAATAAGCCCAAAGATGAGTTCTTTAACATGTTTAAACAGACATCTGTGAAAAAGCTTATGCTGAAGATCAAATCAGATCCGTATCTTAGAAGTGTAGAGCAATTATCTTTTATTGAAGCTCTTACAGCTATTGTATACCTGTGCTATAAAGAATCCAGCATATTTGATATTATTGATAATACTAATCTTCTTGAAGGCGATGTGATACGCCTGTTCAGGCAGGTTCTTGATATTATCGGACAGATTCGAAATGCTACAGATGATCCGGACCTGACCAAGATGCTCAAGAATTGCGAACATAAGATAGATATTTCTATGGGAGATATTGATGTTATATGATGCTAAAGGATTAATTACGTGCATATTTTTTAGAATTCATTCTTTCTGATTGACCACCTAAAAGGGTTGCTTAATCATATGCAGGCAGGTCTGAGATATTGACAATATGGCAAGAATCAATGTCCTGGACAAAGATGTAGCATTCTACAGCAAAAATGATGAGGATTATATCTCTCTTACTGATATTGCCAGGTATAAGGATGAAAGAAGAACAGATTACCTTATTTCAAACTGGCTTAGGAACCGCAATACAATAGAATTTATAGGCCTTTGGGAAACAATAAATAATCCGGATTTTAATCCCATCGAATTCGATGG
This sequence comes from archaeon, assembly GCA_013138805.1. Taxonomy (GTDB): domain Archaea; phylum EX4484-52; class EX4484-52; order EX4484-52; family GLR71; genus GLR71. The sequence continues at coordinate 1,558 of WTCA01000074.1, forward strand.
GTTTAGAAAAAGATCAGGACTCAATAATTTTATCTTGACTGCAAGACAATGGATTGAAAAAACAAATTCGATAGGCATCAACTCAAAATCAGGCCGTTATGGAGAAACCTATGCGCACAAAGACATAGCATTTGAGTTTGCATCATGGATCTCTGTAGAATTTAAGCTAAATGATATTGCCAAAGTTCTGGAAGTAGATAGAATTGAAGAACAAGATGATGCCATAGCAATCATATACAGGCCTGTAATAGATACGGAAATGATTGTGACTGCATAGATTATCTTAAGCAAACAAAAATAATCATTTTATCTTTCGGGTTCTCTTGATTATTTCTCTTTCTATTGCACCCAATATTCTTTAGGAACCACATATTCGAGATCGTCCAGAACGATAGATACAACATAATCAGCTTGGACATCAGAACGATTGTTTATTTTTTTAAAATCCTCTTCTGCTGTTCTAATTACATATTCGAGAGATCCCTCATCTGTTAAATCAATATTTTTCTCACCTTCAGGCCATAAAGACCTAAGAAAAACATGATATACTGCACTATCCATATCTGTATTTCCAAGATTCGCTGATGCATCTACATTATTTTGAATAGCTTCTTCTAATTCGATGCGTTGATATTCAATTGTTTTTTCAAGATATTCCTTTAGATCCACATAAATCATTTCCTGACAATAGTAAAATTATTACTATGGATCTTTTTAAACCTTATGTCACTGACAATCAAGTCATAGGAACCAGAGATTACAGAGATGATGCATTGAGGAAGAGCTGATAAAATCTCAGATTGATAAGAGTCGCTAAATTATCTATAGATGACATAGATATGTTTTATTTATGGATGATAAAGGATTCAGAAAAATATACAATGATATAAAACATATAATTGACAGCGCAAGAAAAGAAAGATTGAAGTCAAGATTTAAATGAATCGAACATATAAGCAACCCAATCATTCTGTTGATTTTCAATAGAATTGCCGTCTGCCGGCATCTCAGGTATTTTTGCCTTGACATTAAGGATTCCTGACTGGTTGACATGTTCAAATGTGTCCCATATTATTTTTGCCTCAATAGCCTCATAAAGCTCAGGGTCTATCAGCATAGACATAAGCTCATCAGGCGGGACGAAACGGTCTTTGCCGGGAGAGTCAATCTTTTCTGCTATGTATCTTAACAGATACTCTGATTCTCTGCTGAAAAAGAAATACTTGTCCTCGAACTCACCGCATGAGATAATCCTGAGATACTCTGCACTGCTGAATATCTCACAATCAGTACCATACTTTATAAGGCCTTCCTCATGGATGCGGTCTGCAGCAAGAACAAAAAGCCCCATCCTTGTCTCAGGGTCTAAGTCAAATACAAGGTCGGAAAAATCTGATATCGGGCAGATACTGTACGGAGCATTATAAAAGTTCTGGCTGTGTGCAGAATCTATTGAAAATACGGCTCCTGAAGCCTCATACAATTCCCTTATTGCTTTTGCTATAGGTATATGAAGACTATACGAGTCGTCATTTCTTTGAAAATCAGTCCTTTCTGTCGAAGGTACAAGCAATGTAACTGCACCGACACCTGAAACGTCTTCCCAATCCCATATACTGCTCAGCTCATCTTGCACCTTCATGCCAAGATAATCTTTCAGGCCGCCAAAGGTTGCGGTTGATATGGGTATGGTTACTCCGTTATTGATAAGGTCGGAAAGAGATGTAAAGGAATGCCTGTTGCATAGGTCTACCATGACACGAAGGGCATTGAGGAACTCAATGGCGGCACCTGATGAATACTCGGCGCCCAGGACACGGGGAAAATGCCAGCTTGAGGATATCTCATCAAAAAAATATTCACCCCCGTTATTGGGACCGAAACCATACAGAGGATCTGATATGCCTTCTTCTGCAGCTCTTATCAGGTTTGGCATGTTGCCTGCGCCTTTGGTGTAAAGGATAATGGGCTTACTTCTATAATTATGATTGGAATACCTGCCGCGGCCCTCGAATTTTGCATCTTCAGAAGCCTCTGTAAAAACATGAAGAGATGCCTCTGCATATGCTTCTGAAAGTTCTGTAAGCTCGTGCTTAAAGACATCATCAAAAGGAAGGAAATCAAGCACATCTGCAAGGGTGATATTTATATAACTGTCTTTTCCGACAGCCTCTATTTTCCGTATGTCTGTGCAATAAGGGATTATCATGGTGTTTTTTAAAGAAGATTAACTTTATTAATTATTCAATCTTTTGATACAGAGACTTTCTTCGGGATTGATGTGTTTTCATCTATGATATTCAGTAGGGATTGATGATTATATAATCGTTTCTGCTGAAGAGTTTTTGGGGCAGTTTTTAACAGAATTGTTATTTTATATATATGAAAGTGATAAATTTATATAAAAATATAAAGTTGTCTGAGGAAGTAATAGTGTGTTATTATGGTTGATGAAATTAAGGAAATTCCTATGGCAAAGATAATAACTACTGTTTTTTCGGAATTTAACGATGATATTCGTAAATTGTCTTATATTCAAGGCTTTGATAAAGCATATAAATATTTCTCTCAGTTGGGGCAGAGGTTTGATGAAAGATGCGAAACTTACGAGGTCAATAGATATTTTGAAGTTCTTAAAAATGTGATAAACGGCTCATATCTTAGATTAGATAAAGATGAAATGATATCTCTCAAAGAAGAGTTAGATGAGAATAAGAATCACTTTAATTATCCGAATTACGCATTGATCTATGATAAAATTGCGGGAGTCATGAAAAGAGATAAGAATTCATTTGAGGATTCATACTTAACCTCTGATATATTAAAAACTCTTATGGAAACTATCAACAAACAAACTGTTGCTAAGAACTCTTATCTTTGCGAAGAAATAAAACAACTTATTGAGATTATGCCGACATATGAAGATATAAGCAGAATTGATGAGGAAGATTTGGGCGAAGCTCTATCAGATACATATGACAGTCCTTTTTATGAAGATTTCACTCAAAAATTTCCGGGAGCTATAGAAATACTAGAGGAGATGGACATGGCGTCTGCAGTGGATATAGACTCTGAAAAAAGAATAATCCCCAGTATAAGAGCAAACCCATATATGTCTCTTATGTATGGCAGGGATATAATGACCGTATCATGAACATAAGCGATATACATTTAACCTTAAAAACACTATAATAATCTATGGAACGCAGGGAATACCTGATATGGGCGATAATTGCGCTTATGTTCATCTCAGGAGCAAGCATATACTCATCAATGCCTGAGACTATGGCAACGCACTGGGATGCGGACGGGAATGTTAACGGGTACAGTACAAGGATTGTAGGCGTGTTCCTGATACCTGTGCTTACTCTTGGAATATACCTGCTGTTTAGGGCAATACCGCATATTGCTGTATACAGGAAAAATATTGAATCTTTCAAGGAATACTATTTTTATCTAAAGATTGGGCTTGTTGCATTTCTTGCAGTTGTGCAGTCGGCAGTAATTGCTGCCAATAGAGGATATGCATTTGACATGAGCTATATTATCATGCCTGCGATGGGTATTCTTTTCTATGGTGTGGGAATCATTATTGAGAAGACGAAGAAGAATTTCTTTATCGGTATAAGGACGCCATGGACACTGTCAAGCGATAAAGTGTGGGAAAAGACTAACAGGCTCGGGTCAAAGATGTTTAGGGTGTTTGGAGTTCTTGCTGTATTGAGCCTTCTTGTTCCTGGTAGCCTGCTGTTCTTTATCGTTGCTGTACTTATCGGCGTTGTATACCTTTTCGTGTACTCGTATCTTGAGTATGAGAAAGAGAAGAAGGGATAGATGCATTTTGATAATTTTATTGAAAGCTTTCAAATGGAACTATATAAGGCTCTTTAAACTTGTGCGATACAGTTAAAAAATATTCTGATGCGATATCACTGTCCGGAAAAACGATAAGACTATAGTTGATCCTGTGCACGAAGCTGTTCTTATCAGTCCTAAGAGTCCTGACCAGAGGATATTTCAGGCCGTAAAGCTCTTTTACGACAGCATTATCATCTGCGCTCAATAGATATTCTTTTGATAAAAATAGAAGCGGAAGTATCAATTTATCATCTCTGCTAAAGCCTGAACTCGGGATGTGGCTTTTTGCCTGTCTTTCCTGCGCATACGTTATGGAATCCGGCCTGAAATATCTAAAAAGTGTCTCATCAACATAGCTGTTGAACGAATCAAGATCATTTACTTGTTTTTTTGGAGATATGGCAAGATATACAAAAGATTCTGAGAACTCATTTTTAGAAGGTACAGATGAATAATCAGGAGACTGGATGTATACGCTATCCAATTCTATATTCGGATGTTTTTCAATAGATTTTATCATAGCATCTATGTATTGGGAGATGTCTTCTGAGAACATTGATTAGAATAAGACCTGGATAATTTATAAATCCTTAACGTTGTCTGTGCATGTGCTGAAATAGGTTCTCGGGGGTTGTTTTATGATAACCTTTCTTTCAGGAGAGACATAATATCTTCAGCAACCTTATCAATATCGCGAGATGCATTGATTATGCAATCTGCATGCTTTCTTGCAGGAAGGCCATGCTTTTTAAAGAAAGGGGCGATGACTTCTGTGAAATAGCGCGGGTCAAGGTCTGGCTGTCTTCCAAGGCGTCTTTTCATCTGGATATCTTCAGGAAGATCCAGGAATATCTTAAGGTTGAAAAGGTCTCTTATCTTTCTGTCATGGAAAAGGTAAAAGCCCTCTGCGATTATCAGATCTTTGGGTCTTACTATCTTTTCTCCGACTGCCTTGCCCTCTTTTTTTGAATAGTCGGGGACTGTCACAGTCCTGCCTTCAAGAAGATCTGAAAGGGCTGAATGAAGTTTTGAGAAATCAAGGTTTTGCGGAAGCTCCCAGTTGCTCCAGCTATTATGGAGAGGGAATGTGTCTTTGCTGAAAAAGAAGTCGTCCAGATTTATCCTTGCGGCTGATGGGTATCTTTCTGTAAGCATCCTGGACACTGTTGACTTGCCTGATGCGCTCGGTCCTGCTATTCCTACAAGGTAAGGTTTCATTGAGATTAATTGGAAGATAATACTCTTATTTCTACCGGCATTGCGGCATGGCACACACCCAGAAGAGTATTTAAAGGGGGTGTTCATCTTATCTTTACCCACCATAATCCAGGGGTGGAATAATGACAGGTGACTGCATGGTCTGGGGATTATACCTTAGAGGCTCTGCAAGAACCGAATCATATTATCAACGGAGGGATATTACATGAATAATGAGACATTATCAATTGTGAAGAGCCGATACGGCAATAATTTTGAGAATAACTGGAGGTCTATGCCGACCTACAGGAGAAAGAGGTTTGAGAACCATATAAAAGATGTATGGTGCTTTTGAGGAGGTGTAAGATATGTCAAAGATATCTGCTGAGATGTGTATGGTAAAGAATGAATTGAGAAGGTCCGGACTCCCTACAAGAGGCGTACTGGCGCAGGAGTACAGGAAGATGAATTTCGAACAGGAGAAGAGATGGTACCAGATCAAGAAAAAGGCGCACAATAGGGTTGAAGAGCTTGCGAAGGCATTCCCTTACGCTTTCGGGGAATATAAAAGATGCAAGCATGATGCTGAATTTATAGAACAGCTTACAAGAAGGGAGGTGATGGCATGAACAGATATCAAAATGATCTTGTGACTAAATGGACAGACCTTCTCAAGCAGAGGCACAGGGATCAGCAGGTCGCACAGGCGATGGCTCTCTCTTGGCTTGAGTGATCATATTTTTTTTGGATTTTCCAAACCCCTATCACCGGAAGAATATTGTCTGAAAAGCCGGCAAAAGAATTAAAAGCTACTTGACTTTCAAGTGTATCAATTTTAAGAAATCTTTTTGCCGGCAACTTCTTTCTTCTATAAGTTACCTAACATAGATGCATGCGGACACTTCCTTTCCGCATTTCTCGCACTTGTAGTCTACTGTGAACTTTATCTCTTCAATCGTGGCTGAAGTCACGACAATGTCTTTTCTCAGTTCAGAGCCTGTATCCTGCCATGTATGACCGCACTTGCATCTTATATAGACATTCGTATTATCTGTCAAGAGTATCACCTGCTATATTTAAAATTATCCTTAGAAGTATATAAGGGTTAGATGATGAACATCGCGAGGTGACCTGAATATATGATGACTGATGGGCGAGCTGATAACCTAACAAATAAATACTGATTTCTATAATTGATACTATGGCAGAGATATCTGATAAGGATGCGCTTGACCTTTTAGAAAAAAGGTTTGAGAAATACAGGCCGGACTGGAGACGAAGCATATCAGACCATGTGATAATAGTCAGAGACTTATCGCTTTTTCTTGCAGGAAAGATGATTGAAAGAGGAGAGAATATAGATCTTGAGCTTTTGAGCACTGCCTGCCTACTGCATGATATAGGGTATGCGACTGCAAAGGAAAGTGTCAGGCATGGTATTGAAGGAGCAAAGTATCTTAAGGAAAAAGGTCTTGAAAGGGAGGCAAGGGCTGCTGAGAGGCATATAGGTGTGGGTATCAGCAGGGAAGAGTCGATACGGCTGGGACTCGTGAGCAGAGACCTTATACCAAAAACAATTGATGAGAAGATACTGTGCTATTGCGATAATCTTGATTTTTTTGATAATAAGACAGGAAAGCATACTTTAAAAGACTCAAAAGCTGTTGAGGAGAGGTTCGGCAGCGAGATGGGTGAAGAATACAGAAGACAGACCGAGAAATTCAACAAGAAGATTGAGGATATGGCAGGGAAAAAAGGTATGGATGAGTTCAGAGAGTATGCTGATAAGTATAATACGATACTAGCGACGGGGCACAAACTCAAGCTTTAGCCTGTTGTCCTTAAATGTTTTTGATATAAGCTGCCAGCCTTTAGGTATCTGCATTATCCTGAAATACATCTTCTTTTTGCCTATAGCTTTAAGTTCGATAGATTCGGGAAGAGTATGGACTATTATATCATCTTCGGACTCGACATCAGGGAGATTTGTCTTTATGATTATCTTATCAGGCAGGCGTTTTATGTCTGTCTTTGGCTCTTCTGTGACTTTCGGCATTTCTTTTAGTTTGGATTCAGGTATCTTTTCGGCCTGAGGTTCTGCCTTTATCGCTCCTGCCTCTTCGGGCATGTCCTGAAGCTTTATCCCAAAACGTTTACTTAGCTCTTCCTGCAATCTTTTCTTGTCAACATCGCCGAATGTCTTTATGTTGACCTGCGGTTTTCGGCCTGTGCCGGATCTTATGGATACACTGAATCCGTTCCTTTTTATCTTCGGCTCGGAACCGTTCTTAAGGTCAAAGACCTCAAAGTCTTTTTCCATATTTTTCATATCCATAGACATAAGCCTATTCATCTCGTCAAGCTGTTTTTTGAAGGAGCTGAAAAGATTATCGGAAGAGAACAATGGAGACGGCCTTTCGAACTTCATAGGTCTCATCACTTTAGCACCGCATGACGGGCAGAAGTCCCAGCGCTCATCTACTTTCTTTCCGCATCTGTGGCAATACATATCTACCATAGATATAATATAGATGAGCAAATATTAATATTTTTTGGAAACCTCAACATAATAATTGTCTTGAGCCCGAAAGGATGAGATTATGTCAAAACCTGCTTTTCTACAGATATCTTCAAGCTCTCCTTTGCAGAAGAGGTGATAGAACCTATCGTATCTCTTATCCCACTTGAGCATGATGTCTCTTTTCTCTTCGCTTATGCCTTTAAATCTTGGCTGGTCAAAAACCCAGGCGCTGACAAGGACTTTTCCTTCCGGCTTAAGAACTCTTCTTATCTCTTCAAGGCTTTCTATCCGCTCTTTCTCTGACGGAAGGTGATGGATTGCCGCTATGAAAAGAACATGGTCAAAAGAAGCAGGCTTTAAGGGAAGGAATGAGGCATCGCACTGAACAAGGGACAGATTGCGGCTGTCCTTTTCTGTTTTTGTCCTGACGACCTTAAGCTGGGCTGATGATATGTCGCAGCTGACCACTTTGAAACCGTGCTCTAGGGCATGGAGACTGTTCCTGCCGTTGCCGCAGCCGATATCAAGGAATGCTGAGTTTTTTGATGCATTTTCTATAAATTCGGTGCATTCTTTCCACATATAGTTTCTGGTGGCGTTGAAATGGTCAGAGATATAATCATATGTCTCTCTCACCTTTCTCTTGACCTCTGCATCTTTACCTGCCATATAAACAGATATTGACCGGATATTGATAAATGTTTTGCAGGATATCATGTATTTGTCTCCCTTCCTGCGTAAAGCTTAAAAAGCTTTGCTGTAAATTCATATTAGTCTCTTTCTTATGAGAAACAAAAAAACAAAGATACAGTTGATTTAATGGGAGCATGCG
>WTCA01000026.1 GCA_013138805.1 archaeon
ACAAAGTAACCGTTGAAGAATTTCCATCGCCCCAATTAACTGTAAAATTATAAGTGCCGCTTGATTCTAAAGGGAGTTTAATTGTAGTTGCATTAGATACACCTGCTTTTGAAGTATTCCAGGTTGAATTAAATGGTGAAGATGCATCGTTATGCGCATATTTTGTTATATTGCCGAAACGAAATTTCAGGTGGTGCTTTCCAGAAGTTAGGACTTTACTAACTTCATGACCTGTTTCGTTGCAGGTGTAGTTTTCTATGAATATTGAGTTATCTACTATTAGATAATCAAGTATCTGTGTACCGCATTTTATTTCAAGGAATTCAAGGTCTGTGCCGAAGTATGTGCCATTGATTGCAGTTATTGTAAGGTCTGACGTTCCGGCTGTTTCAAATCGTACTGTCCAGTTTCCTCCGACTGTAGGATATGATTGGATGTTGAGTATAGTCAGGTCAATCTCGTAGGTGTCGTTTGACAGTTGAGGAACTATCCATTCTATCCGGTCATATCTTCCGTCTTTGTCTGTATCAAGGTATGAGACGCTGTAGGTCGGGTTGTCTGTGACATCTATTCTTTTGTTATCTAAAATTCGATATAGTCTTGGAATGTAATCTATGTTTGGGATATCTGTGTGAGCGGATATGTTATGGTAGTGGACTGATTCGTCTGAAGAGATCAATATTCTTTTTCCTGTACTTGTCGGTGTCTCATGTTTTTCAGGCGCTGATGTTGTGTATGTTATTTTGTATTTCTTTTCCTGATTATTTTGCAAGGTGTCTTTGAGGTTATGCTTGTTGGATACAGCCTGCGACATCATGGCAGGACCTTTCTTATCAGGGTCTTCTATATCTATTTCAGATGCTGATTCAGGAAGATCGATTGTGATGTTCAGGTTCCTGGATTTGTTGTTCGGATTTTTGACTGTTATCTCGTTTATCCATTCTACAGGCTGGCCAATTATTGCATCGCCCTGCAGGACTGTTTCTGTGATTGCCAGAGGGATATCAGTTGCGTTTGTCTGGTTTATTGCTGTCTGATTTATCTGGGTTTTGTTTATGACAGTTTCATTTACTATGGTTTCGTTTGTGATGGTTTCGTTTGCCAAAGTTTCATTTGACAGAGTTATGTTTGGGATTGTTATCTCCTGCAATAAGTTTGACGGGGTCAGGTTTTCAGTGCCGTTGAAAAGGACAAGGATGTTGTAGGTTCCAGGGAAAGGCGAATAGTTTATAGATGCCAGACCTTCGATGTCTGTGAATGCTGAAGAAAGAGGAGTGTCATTTTCATAGAAGAAAAGCTGCTGATTACCTATCGGTGTACTGTTCTCTGTGACAAGGCGGGCGGAGATGTTGAATGCACTGAAGATGAAGTCAATTATCTTTGTTATTGTGGTGTTTGAACTGATGTTGTCGGTATTGTTGGCTGAGGCGAAGATGATTGATGAGAATATAATCAGAAATAAGACTAAGACTACTGCTATCTTAAAGTGTGATGTTGCTGTGTTGTTCATATATGCACCATACACTGGATTTTTTGCTTACAAATAGTAGTAATATTAATACTGCCGCTATCTGTTTTGTGTATAGAATTAGTTTGTTTTTTGTGTATATATAGATTATTTGATGAGATTTAGAATGTTCAAGAATTAACTTTCATCTTAGCAAGATACTCAAGCTGAGATATGGCTTTGACCATACCTTCAAAAGCTTCAGGCGGCGTGCCGTAGGGACTGAAATACTTGTGGACATCGCCGTCACCCCAGTGCTTGGTGCACATATAATAGAGATGGTCTGATGTCTGGAGGAAGCGCCATATTGATATAAGTTTTGGGTCTTTTGTCTGCTTTACAATTTCACCCACTCTCTCAAGCTCTGCGAATATAAGGCGCTGCATATTGTTGCCGAGCCATGCTGAGGGGTCGCGCTCAAGGTCTGCCCAGGATATTGTGTCAAAGTCGGAGACATCTATATTCCCGCGGACCGGATATCTCTCTATGACCTCTGTCGGTGTGGCGAAGTCCATATGGTCGTTTTCCAGTATCTTGTCAGGCAGGGATTTCAGGAACCAGAATATGCCTGTGTCTTCCCACTGGTGCTCGCCAAAAGTTTCATAGTCCATGAAAAGGTTTATAGTCTCGCCCTGGCAGGCGGAGAGCCATGATGCATATTTTTCCGCAGTCACAGGCCAGCCTGAGAACCATCTTGCTGAGAACCTGTATGACATGTCATCGCTTAGGCGGTAGTGCCTGAGGAGAATTGGTATTTTTGTTCCTGCTGTATTGTAGATGTGCTCGGGCGATTTCCATCCGTCAAGTATCCATTCTATGCCTTCTGAGAGCATGCCTTTGAAGCCCATAGACTCTACTGTCTTTGCTATTGAGTTGTTGAAGAGGAGCTCTGTGTTTCTGAAAAAGGTTGGCCTGTAGCCGATGACATCTTTCATCGCTTTTGAGTGCAAATCAACCTGTTCCCTGAACTCAGGCCTTTCTGTGCCGGTGCCCCAGAAGCTTGAAAGAGAGTGATAGTATGTCTCTGAAAGGAACTCAACACAGCCTGTCTTTGCGAGCTGGCGGAAGGTCTCAAGAAGATCAGGCATGAAACGTTCCATAGAATCTATCAGGACGCCTGAGAGAGAGTATGATATTTTGAACTTTTTTTTCTGGCCCTTAAGCTCGTCTATCTTGTCAAGCATCAGCCTGTTTGCAGGGTAATAGCATTTGCCTGCAACTTTTTCAAGAATCTGCCTGTTCTTGCCGTCATCAAATATGGTGGATTCAAGCCTATCAGGTGTCTTTGCCCCACCGACATTCATCACATGCCCAGGGAAAAGGCGCCTTGGCTGATGGACCTGGAAATAAAAACATACAGAACTCATTGACTGGTGCCTCCTAAGCTAATAAGGATATGAACATATTTATAGGTTAAGCCTGACATCTTAACCATCCTGACTTACAGACACGGAAGGTTTCCAGTCATTTGCAGAATACTCTTTTGATACATTATCATATACGGATTTAAGCCGTGTGGAAATGCTGCTCCAGTTATACTGTTTTTCAATTTTCTTGTATGCGTTTTCAGAAAGGCTTGCTGCGAGATTATGGTCACCGAGAATTCTGCAGATACCCCAGGCCAGAGAATTTGAGCTTTCAGGCCATACTTTTATCCCGTCAATGTCATGGCTTATTGTCTCCGCAAGACCTCCCGTATCTGCCACAACTACAGGCAGACCGCAGGACATAGCTTCTACGGCTGTTATTCCGAAAGGCTCATACCTTGAAGGCACGACCATGACATCGGAGATGTTCAAAAGCCTCTTCAATGTCTCGTCATCTACAAAACCAAGGAACAGCACCTTGTCAGCGACACCAAGATCATATGCCTGCTTCTTGAGCCGGTCTGTCATGTATCCGCAGCCTGCAAAGACGAACTTGGCATCCGGCTGCTTCTCAAGTATTGACGGTATAGCTCCTACAAGGATATCTATGCCTTTCTCCCAGACAAGCCTGCCCACATAGAACACTATGGACTCGTGCGGTAGCGCGTATTTTGCCTTTTCAGCGCCATGGTCAAAATCTGCCCTCATCTTGTCTATGTTTACGCCATTAGGTATTACATCTATCTTGTCGTGAGGGATGCTCAATGAATATGATATGGAACGCTTCATGAACTCTGAGTTGCAGACAATCTTCCATGACTCGTATGCAAGCTTCTTCTCCAGGGAATGTATCAGCTCCTGGCGGTCGCCGCTGATGCCGCCGTATCTTCCGCTCTCAAGTGCGTGTATAGTTGATACGAGAGGAATCCTGTACATGTGCTTGACACCTACTGCTGCTGTGGCGACAAGCCAGTCATGGGCATGTATAATATCTATATTCTTGTGCTCATTCATGACCTCGGATGCTTTGTTCTGCATCAGCATACTCATCTGAAGAGCCCAGGAATGGAAATCTTCGGCAGGTATGTAGTCTGCATCAAACCTGTATACATGGACGCCGTCCCTGTTCTCGTATCCGACCTTACCTTCAAAGCCGCAGGTTATGACTACCGGCTCTATGCCCTGCGACAGCTGGCTTCTTGTCAGGTCTTCAAGGACTGTGCCTATACCCCCTACTTTATATGGAGGAAATTCCCATGTCAGGTGCATGACTTTCACTGCTCATACCCCCCGTTATTCCAGTTTTTAAAGACCCATCTGTAATCCCTCACTATCTTTTTGGTCCACTGCTTCTCTTCAGAATTGACGACATCCACTTTCTGCGGTTCGGGAGAATAGTACTTGATTATCTCGTTCTTTAGCCAGTCCTCGTTAACCATCACTTTTTGGGATTTTTGAGATCCGCGCCATTCTATCTGCTTGACTGAGTCTGTGTAGCCATTGTTTACATCAGGAGCCCTATGATGCTGGAGAGAATAGTAATTTACTATGAGCGGTTTTTTTATGGCTGCCTGAAGCGAAAGACCGCAAGGGAACATTTCCCACTGATGAGCATGGATAAGGTCTATGCCTCCTTCCCTGTGATAGATATCTGATGCAGTCCTGTTTATTTCCATAGCAAGTGTCAGCGCCCAGGTCAGGGGAGAATATGTCTTTATTGGATTGTTTATGTAATGGACTTTGACACCGCCCATCTCGACTGTCTGGCCTGCTTTCCAGGGGTCGTAGGATATGACATCTACATTCATGTTCTTGTCTACAAGGCCGTCTGCAAGTGATTTGCAGTGCAGTGACTGAGGTGTCAGGTCTTTTGGAAGATATTCTGCCGAAATCATGAGTATATTTCTTGGGGTGTTCTGGGCCTCATGATCTTCCGGGTCTATCTTAAGCTGTCGCAATATCTTCCTCAGAAGAAGCTGATTCATCTCGTTCTCGTTCATCTGTGACACATCTTTAAATCTATAATTAGTAATGTAAGATATTGGTCTTTGCATTATAAATATGTTTTTGATTGTTGATAAAGGTTGTTGTATAATTTAAGAGAAATTCTTAAGATGAGAACAGGATATACAGGTAAAGCTATAAGATAAATTAAAGAGAATAAAATTTGTTTATTCTATGTTTTCAACAACTGCCTTTGTCACATTCTCAACAGTGATATCAAAGATTAGTGTCTTTCCTGCCATGGGCGGGTTGAGGTCAAAAGTTATTGAGCCCTCGCTGACAGATACCACAGTGCCCTGGCCGTAAGGTGTCATTATCTCCTGGCCAGTCTCGGCGTTGACCTGAAGGCTTATAGTGTCTTCTGTAAATGTGATGGATGCCGGGCCGAAAAGGGTCTGTATGACCTGGCCTTCTTCAGGGTTCTGCATGATTGTCAATGTTGTCCCGTTCTTTTCCGTGACTGTTGAGTTCCAGGCAGTCTGGGGCATGATAAAGGTATCGCCTATCTCCATCATGTATTCAAGTGTTATGTTTTCAGGACTTATCTCTTTGACTGTGAAGTTCCATGGGAACATGGCTCCGACTATGTCATCAAGGATTGGCTCTTTGCCGAAGGCATTATCAAAATCAGAAGATGATATCTCAAACTCGCGTTCGAGGTACATTATCCTATCCAGTGATGTAGGTATATCTATGACCATTTCCGGGTCGCTTGCACCGTAGGCATCTTCAGGGGGTATCGTCACTGTCTTTGTCTCGCCGAGCGCCATGCCGACAACTGCATCATCAAAGCCTTTTATCATCTGGCCTGCCCCTACTCCAAAGGTGAGAGGTGTATAATCCCTGCCTTCCACATACAGATCATTCTCTTTCGCTACCGATTCATAGCTTGTGTCAAAGACCTTGCTGTCAGTGAACCGGCCTATGTAATTTACAGATACTGTGTCGCCTACATCTACTGCAAGTACGGGAGATGATGATGAATCTGATGGGCTAAAATCAAAATTCTTTGATGCTGCAAAGGCAAGGAAAAATATTAACAATATTGCGATGACTGATATTATCATTTTTCTTTTATTGCCTGCCTGTATATTTTTTGGTTCTGTCTTTTCTGCAGGTTTTTCAGTTTTTTTTGCAGACGCTTTTTTTGCAGACTTCCTGCGTGAGGCTGGAGATGATTTGGATAGTGGTTTTTTTGGTGAGGCTTTTGATTTAAGTGCTGTTTTTTTGGGCGGTGCAGATTTTGCTTTTGAGACTTTTGCCTGTTTTACAGGAGCCTTAGGGCTTGCCTTCTTTTTTGCAGATGTCTTCTTTACTGCCATCTTAAACCATCTATATCAAGATTTCGCATGAAATGTTTATAAGTGTTTTGCAAGGGCCTATGCGAGGTCGCCGACAAAAGCTGTTGATGAGACTGTGTCGCCGAGGCCTACTGTCGCCTTTGCATGGACGCCTATCTTTGTAGGTATCATCACAAGATAGTCTTTTCCGCAGGAATAGATGCCTTCGCCAATCTTTGATGCCTGATGCCTGTCCATCAATGAGAGCTGCTTCATACCTTTGGTGTTTACCCCCACATTATTGCTCAGGTCAAGATCTACAGCATGATGTATAAATCCTCTTATGCTTTTCGCAAAAGCGGACATGACGCAGAGCTGCATTGCATCCCGTGTCTTTTCAGGCGATGCGTAATCCTTGTCTGTAAGACAGAGCATATAGTTTATGTTGTGGACATGGACTCTTTTCAGTCCCGTCTTTCTCTTTATGTATCTTATGCCTTCAAGAAGATATTTTGCGCTGTAGCCGGAATTCTTTATATTGTCGGCGAGATCTTTTTTGCCCATAGATCTCAGGAATATGCATGTCTCCATCTCGTTGCATCCGAGGCTGTCTACTGAAGGCAGAAGATATTTCACTATCTTTACGACTTTCTCCAGGTCTTCTTCTGAAGTGAACTCCAGATGCATCTTCATCTCAGGGTTTGCTTTTCTCATGAGGCCCAGCTGAACTTTCGCCCTGAAGAACTGCTCGTCTGTTGAAATTGCCTGGTATCCACTCAGGAATGCTCTTTTTATATTTTTCAGATTTTCTTTGAAATTCTCTGAAATTCTGTCGTCAAAAAAGGGCTCTCTGCCTTTTGGCCTATAAGACACAATGAAACGGTTCATCCGGGGGACTGAAAATGAATCGTTTTTCGTCTTTACTTTGAGGCCTTCCCTGAACTCAAAGACAAGGTTTATCTTCGGTATGTCGTTGACTGAATATGCATCTCTCGCTTTAATGAGCCTTGCAGAATTTCCGGAGAGCTTGAGCACTTTTACCTTAGGATCATACATATCCGCCTCTGCCTCGGAAAGCTTCGGGTTGAATACGATAATATTTTTCATGCCGAGGTGCGCAAGGACATTTGCCACAATGCCTGCCTGCCCGCCTATCCTTTGAGAGTCGTAGGTGATATTGTCAAGCAGATAATTGTATGTCTTTATATCTTTTATTTCCCATTCCATTGCCTTGCCCAGCTTCATCGATGCTATGAGACCTGTACGGAAATCGTCAAGGGAATTTATTTCGCATGCATTGCTTTTTTGGCTGAAGTTTTCTATCTGAAGCAGTTTCAGAAGCTTGCTGTCAACATGCTCTATAGCATCTATGTTAGTGTTGAAGGCGACAAATATGCCTGAGATATCTTTTACGCATCTTTCAAAATGGTCTGATACCTTTTCGTATCGGTCCTGCCAGAACTGTTCGGGGTCGGTCTGCATATTCTGTATTTGTTTTTATCGGGTATATATAGGTTGATGTCAATTATTGCCTGTCGGGTATCCTTTTATAAAAAAGGTATTTTCTAAATCCAGGGCATCCAGGAACATCTCGATGAAAGATCTGTCTAATTTCTGAAGAGACATGAACCTAAAATTCAGGTCAGTCCTGTCAATAGGTTTGCATGTTCCCTGTTCACTAGTATATTGATCTTTTTCATCCAAGATATGATTATCTAAAATAAAATCAGTACAATAAAGCTTTTTTTCCATCAGAATTTTTGAGAGATAATCTATTTTATTTATATTATCTTCAGGCTGGATATTAAGAAAAGTATTTATATCAAAATCATCCAGATTTATCTTGTCCAGGTCAATGCCTATGAATACAAAAGAATTCGGTCCTTTCATATATGCATTATATCTGTTTGCAGCGTTAGACAAAGAAGATGTGCAGACAATATCATAAGTATTGTAAATTCTGCCATTTCCACCTAAGACCACATAGTTCTTCATATTACTTTCAGGCAGCTCGACAACGAGTTTCTTTTCTGCAGAAGACGCAGGTCCACATATCTGGCTTGACATATCATTCATACCTCCTTATTTCTGAGGAGGCAGAAAAATTGACCCACTAGCGAAGAGGCTTTAAAGATTTAAAAGTATCAACAGTCGCCTTTATATATCAGTTAGTGACTAAATTGTATAAGCATTCTCTTTTTCAGTTATTCCTGTAGAATTCTGCTGCAGTCTCCGGCGGCATGACATTGATTATTGTCGCTGTGGCAAGCTCAAAGCCTGCCCATTTCGCAAGCCTTGGAGTGATAACTATATGAAAATGGAAATCACCCATGCCAGGCCTGTAGGAGAACATCTCAAAATTGTATGAGATATGACCCAGAGACATCAGAGACCTTATCCTTTTCTGCAGATGCGCGGCAAGGCCTGAAAGCTCGTCATCATCAAGCTCTTCTATTGATGATACATGGCGCTTGGGAAATATCCAGACCTCAAAAGGGAATCTTGATGCATAGGGTGTGAATGACACGAAGGATTTTGAATCTTCAACTGCGCGATAGCTTTTCTTCTCTATATCTATGATGTCGCAGTATGGGCAGGTTCCTTTCCCGGCAATATGAATCGCTGATTTCTCAACGATGTTTTTGATTGTTGTCGGCACCAGATTGTATCCTATAATCTGGGAATGGGAATGCTTTACAGATGCGCCGGCATCATGACCGTAGTTCTTGAAGATGGATACATATTTTATGTTATCTTCTTTGTAGAGCGCCTTTATCCTGTCTATGTATGTATGAAAAAGCTTTTTCATGTGATCTACTGTGAAATCCTGCATCTGCTGGGAATGAATGTCTGTCTCCACGACGACCTCGTGGCTGCCGTAAGCTGATGCGTATGTGAAGAATGTGTTGTCTGTCCTTATCTTCGGGTCGCCTACCCTCTCTGCAGCGACGTACTTGTTAGGTATATCTCTTATCACCCAGTGGCCGTTCTCCTCCACCCGCTCTATCTCAGATGGGGTAAGGTTTTCTTTTGACGGGCATAAGAAGCATTTGTCGGGATTGTCCTCTTCTTCGATGTCATTTTTGAAGTGGTCAGGCCTTTTTCCGCGGTTAGCCGCGATTATGACCCATCGGTCAAGTATGTAGTCTTTTCTAAGCTCGTTCATACCGATGACACCAAATCTTGCATAACTTTTTTCGGGCTCTTCGCTTTTGTTACACCTGACGCCAGAAGGACTCCTGCGGCGCCGAGCTCTGCTGACTTTTTCACATCAAGTGATGTCTTTATGCCTGCGCCGACAAGTACTTTTATTTTCGGGTTTACTTTTTTTACTGCATCAATAGTTCCTGTGATTATCTGCGGCTTTGCTGTCGATACTGATATGTCTCCGCCTATGAGTTCAGGAGGCTCTATCGCTATATAATCAGGGCTGAAATGCGCTATTTCTTTTGCCTCTTTTACTGAATCTGCGCATGCGATGACTGTCAGGCCTTTCCCTTTCGCCATTGATATTGATGTTTTTAGGATATTGTGGTCAATTTTTCTTTCGGCGTGGTTAAGAAGCGTGCCTTTTGCTCCTGACGATTTTACTGCTTCAGGAAGTATGTATCCTGTGTTTGAGCCGTAAGTTATCGGATCTATGTGCTGGGCATATACAGGTATATTTGCCTGAGAAGAGATTGCCCGGATGTCAGTTGGCTGGACGCAGAAGATGAATTTGGATCCTGTTGATATTGAGACTTCTTCGGCAAGCTTTGCGAGGTTCAGTGCCTTTTTACTGGTGCCTGTCTCGTAT
>WTCA01000078.1 GCA_013138805.1 archaeon
AACGCAGGAAGGAAATCCTTGTCGTAATATCTTGATGATCCTCTCCAGCCAATCATAGGATTATCTTCTTCCGGTTCAAACTTATCCCCGCCGTCAAGAGTTCTATACTCATCAGTCTTAAAATCGCTCAGCCTTACGATAACAGGTCTTGGATAGAAAGCTGCGCATATCTTACCGATTCCTGTAGCGAGCGCATTTGTATATAACTCGCTTTTCCCGTCGCTTATGAGTTTCATAGGATGCGCCTTGACCTCGCTCAATATTATAAACTCTTCACGCGCAAGGCCTACACCTTTGACAGGCAGCTTCGCCAGAGAGAATGCCTGGTTAGGCTCGCCGAGATTTATCATGACATCAGTCTTAGTGACAGGTATTGTCTTTAAGTCTTTCTCATCAATCCTGAACTTAAGTACACCGCCATAGACATTGCCGTCTCCGTCGGAACAGTCAACAGTCACCATACGGCCGGTCTTCAATATAGATGTAGCCACCTCAGACCCGACAACACAGGGCACCCCCATCTCACGGGATACTATTGCCGCATGAGATGTCCTTCCGCCCTCATCAGTTACGATAGCAGATGCTATCTTCATTATAGGCTCCCAGTCAGGATCAGTCATCTTAGTGACAAGCACATCCCCTTTCTTGAATTTATGTATCTCGCTTGCACTCTTGATTATATTAACCTTTCCTGTACTGATTTTCCGCCCGATAGCAAGCCCGCTGAAAAGCAACTTACCTTTCCCTTCAAGAACATATTTCCTTAATTTATTTGAATCCCCGACAGCATGAACAGTCTCAGGCCTTGCCTGCACTATGTAAAGCTTCTTCGTGTCACCGTCAAGAGCCCATTCAATATCCATAGGACATCTGTAATGATCCTCTATCTTTCTACCATACTCTGCAAGACTATTGACCTGCTTATCAGTGAGACAGAACCTTGATGAATCTTCCTTAGATACCTTTTTCTCAGAATTCCCTACCTTTGACCTCACAAGCTTCACTTTCTTTGTGCCAAGCTTCTTCTCGATAATTGTCATCTTCGGCTTGAACACTATAAACTCATCAGGCGTCACTATACCCTGAACGACATACTCGCCAAGACCATAAGAGCCATTGATTGTAATCACATTGTTGAATCCCGAATCAGGATCAATAGTAAACATGACACCGGAGACTGCTGTATCGCTCTTGACCATCTTCTGGAATACGACAGAAAGGCTCACATCAAAATGGCTGAATCCTTTATCAACCCTGTATGATATTGCCCTGTTAGTGAAAAGTGACGCATAGCAGTCTTTGACTTTCTGTATAACTTTTTTCTCACCGGAGATGTTAAGATATGTATCCTGCTGTCCTGCAAAGCTTGCTCCTGGAAGATCCTCGGCAGTGGCAGAAGATCTTACCGCAACAAGAGGATTGAGCTGTGACACCATTACACCCAGCTTCTTATAAGCATCTATTATCTGATGCTCAAGATTCCTTGGCATCTCTGCTCTCTGTATAGCAGACCTTATCCTGTTGCCTGCCTGAGCAAGGGCGCGCATGTCATGCGTATCAAGACCTGTAAGAGTATCCTTTATAAGATCCTTCAGCTTGTTATACTCCAGAAACTGCTGATACGCCTCAGACGTTGTCGCAAAGCCGGGAGGTACAGGCACATTGACTTTGTTGACCATCTCGCCAAGATTTGCAGACTTGCCTCCGACACGTGCTGTATCTCCCTTTCCAATCTGCTTGAACCATAATACATATTTGCTGTCAGACATATTTATCACTGTTAAAAACAAGAATCCTTTATACTATTTATAAACGCTCCATATATATAGATTTTAAGAGCCAGCCAATCAGGATATCAGGAATCAAAAAAAGTAAAAGAGATATAAACATCTTCATTCAATTATTCAATGTGATTCTATGCCTCTTGTAACTGTAAAAAAAATGCTTTCAAAAGCTAATAAAGAAAACTATGCTGTCGGAGCCTTCAACTTCACCAACATGGAGACATTGCAGGCCATAATCGCCGCAGCATCCGAGCTGAAATCCCCCGTCATAGTCCAGACCAGCGAAGGTACCATAAAATATATGAGTCTCGGCTATATCTCTGCAATGGTCCAGTCTGCCGCAAAAAAAGAAAAGATTCCTATAGCTCTCCATCTTGATCATGGAGGTTCAGTCGACATGGCAAAAGACTGCATAAAAGCAGGATATACATCAGTCATGATAGACGGCTCTGCATTCAAGCTTGAAGAAAATATTGCATTGACAAAAAAAGTTGTGGATTTTGCAAAAAAATCAAAAGTAACTGTTGAAGCAGAACTTGGAAAGCTTGGTGTCATATCAGACCTCATAATGTCAACCGCAGACGCAAGCATGTTCCTGACTAACCCTAAAGAAGCAAAAAAGTTCGTGAAAGAAACAAAAGTTGATGCTCTTGCAATAGCGATTGGGACTGCACACGGCCCTTTCAAAAATAAGCCAAAACTGGCATTTGACAGGATAGAAGAGATAAAAGACCTTCTCAATATGCCTCTTGTAATGCACGGCGCATCCGGAGTGCCGGACTGTGACATCAAAAAAGCGATTGATTGCGGCATAAACAAGATAAACATAAATACAGAAATACGCCAGGTATTTTCAGAAGCGATAAAAGATGTTTTCGCAAGAAAGCCGAACACCTACAAGATACGCGCATACCTTGAGCCTGCAAGAGACGCATCGGAAGAGCTGGTAAAAAGAAAGATTGAGCTGTTCGGCAGTGCGGGGAAATAATAATTTTTCACTAAAAAGTGTTTAAAAAGAAAAGATTTTTAAATGTTATTGATAAATATCCCGTATGCCTGAAGTAAGAAAGGATATATATCATGAAATTGTTGCTTCCTTAAAGCCAGATAATAATATAGTATTTAATGAATTAATACGAAAAGGCACTCCTTTCAAGCCTTGGATGTCTTGGGCATATAATAGTTATGATTTATATAGAAGCAATAAGTATAAAGACTGTGAAATGCTTGTTTATTTAGAAGTAGCCCCTAAAACACCGATATATGAAATCGCTAAATTGAACGAACTGACAGACCACTTATTACCATGGCTTAACCCTATAGAAAAGATTGAACCTGAAGTTATTACAAAAAAAGGAAAAATTTTAGGTAAAAAAACAACCTTGATTGGTCAAAAAAGAACAGTCAAACCTGGAAGGCTTGTCTTTAAGGAAGATTATGAAATCAATATAACAGAAAAAAAATCAACGCAAGCAATTACATACCCTTTCTCAATATGCTGTATTGTAGATATCCAACCAAATATAGATTTTTTCAAAAAACCTCTAATACAAGAATACAATTTAGATATACTTTCCACAAACCCATGGCCTTTAAAATAATTCAAACCCTCTTGCTCATGTAAGGCCCGTCACGCACATACCCCAGCTTCTCGTAATACTTCCTTGTACCAACAGCAGATATTACAACAATTTTCTTCTTCCCGTCAGACCTCGCAATCTCTTCAGCCTTAGACATAAGCTCGCCCCCAAGACCCTTATGCTGAAGACCTTCACCCTTCTCACCGACAGGGACTGTCACACCGACAACCTTAAGCTCTCTTATCAGCGCAGAATCTTTATCAATCTCAGACCTGAATGACCCAGAAGGATACCTCATCCTGACATAGCCGGAAAGGACATCATTCTTCTTATCCTCCATTGATATGAAAAACTCGACACCGCCTGATGCCTCATATTTCAAGACAGACATCTCAGGATTCTCAGAGCTTATCTTCTTCTTGTATAACTTATGCCCTGCTTCCCTGCATCTTATGCATTTACAGCTGATGCCTAACTCTAAGCACTTTTTCTCAACTTCCTCACGAAGGTTGCCAAGATTAGAGCCTGACTCAATATTATAGGCAGGGATATCTCTCTGCACCCGCATGATACGCACATACTCAGGAACAAAAGACTTCATCCTGGCAATAGCCTCAATAGCCTCCGAATTAGAATAAGGCTTATACTCACCCTTTTTCCACATGTCATACAGCTTTGTCCCCTTGATAATCAAAGTAGGATAAATCTTCAGCATATCAGGCCTGAAGTCAGAATCAGAAAACAACCTTGAGAACAGCTTGATATCCTTCTCAGTATCAACAAAAAGACCTGGCATGTAATGGTAGCACACCTTGAACCCCGAATCCTTGAGCAGCCTTGTCGCTTCAATAACATCATCCACCGTATGCCCGCGATTAGCTTTCCTGTATACATCATCAGATGTCGTCTGCACCCCAAGCTCTACCCTTGTAGCGCCAAGCTCAAGGAACCTGTCTATCTGGTCCCTCTTGGAGAAATCTGGCCTTGTCTCGATAGTCAGGCCCACGCACCTATGCAAAGAACTTTCATTAAGTTCCTGCGCAGCCTTAAGATCTAAAGAATCAGAACCGTTCATAGCGTCAAAGCACCGCTTGACAAACTCTTCCTGATAAGCCCAGTCAAGTGACGGAAAAGTCCCACCCATAATGATAAGCTCTACTTTTGAAGTCTTGTGCCCAATCTCTCCAAGCTGCATCAGCCTATGCTCAACCTGCCTGTAAGGGTCATGATCCATCCTCTGCGCACGCATAGCTGCCGGCTCTTTTCCTGTATAGCTTCTCGGCGCACCTGAAAAGTCAGGGCAATAGATGCACTTGCCAGGACATTTGCCCGGCCTACACATGACAGCAACTACAGCGACACCAGATATTGTCCTGACAGGTTTCCGGACCAGAAGACCAAGCCTGCTCTTCTCATCTTTAGCCGCGTGCTCAAAAATCTTTGAATTGCTTATGATACCTGAAAGGCTGGACTCACGCGAAAGCTTTATTTTTGCTTTCCTGAGAGCTACCTTGTCCTTTATCTTTCCAGAAAGTATATCTTCTATGATTTTACGCGCATCAGCTTTGGCAATATCCGGCATAAAGATAATAATAGAAAGATATTTTTAAAAAAGGAAGAAGAATTATTCTGCTTTCAAAAATTCCTGCAGACCAACTAATTCAGATAAATTCAGCTTTCGGTCAGGCTTATCAGGGTCAAAAATCGCAGTATCAATCTCTTGTTTTCTCATATACTCTATTGCCTTAGAAAGAGAACCGTTCATTGAACCAATACCCTTTTTCATACCTGCAACCTCACCCTTTATAGTTGAGATATTTTCAAGCAGTAACTCTTCCTGTATCTTATGCACTCTATATTCAGGTTCAGATTCAATCAGAAGTTGGATGTCTGAAATGATTTTAGATCCTTTCTTCTTATTTTTAGGTATTTTTCTGAACAATTTTTTTACAGCGTTATAATATATTTCATTTTCCGTAGACTGGCCCTTTTTAAAATTTCTATGTACTCTAAATTCATCAAGCGTACCATAACTTTGAATATCATCATGCTTGGATATCAGATAGCATAATGCATAAACCTCATAGGGATGCAAGGCTTCAAATTTCCCGGCAAAAGATATCATTGAATCCCTGACTGGCTCAAGATCACTCTCAATTCCAGAAAGACCGCTTTCAAAAGACTTTATATTGTCAATACTGCTTTTCTGCATCTCTATAGTATCATATATCTCTGAAAGAAAATCTAAGCAAACTAACTTTTCAAGAATATTAGACATATGTTTAATATCAAACCTGATACGACCCTTCAAATCAAGCATAGAATTATACTTAGCAGTAATAGTTTTTTGATTATTGAAAAAATCACTATACATCTCATTAAATGTATTATCTAAACTCTTAGACATAGAATCTATTGATATATTTTTAGAATCAGGCTCCGAAAAAAAAATATCTCCGAAAAAATTTAAAAAAGAGACATATCCCTGCTTCTCAAGACCATGCTCATCAAAAAAACCAAACAGTTCTTGGTTTACTGAATCATATGCTTCTCTGCTTATGGCCGGTCCGAAAATATTCTTTTTAGAAGAACCATGAAAGACTGTCTTGTATTTATCATGCGTTTCATCAGAAAGAAAGAATTTTGCAATAGATAAGATTAAAGCATCATAATATATTTCATCTATTTTACTGGATTTATCGATTCCAAGAAGTATAGATAATATTGGATTGATATTTTCCAATGGATCATGAGACTTCTGAACATTCTTAAACTCTTCATACTTATTACTTATATGATCTATATAATTTTTTATAACTTTCATCTGATTCTCAAGAGTATCCAAATAATCAACTAAACTGCTCATCCCACCCTCAAGATCATCTCTGTTAAAGTTATCAAAATAAAGATTAATAGTCTTATCTTGATCAAGCAGATGAAATCGATCCGAAGAATCCTTTTCATAAAACCAAGGATATGTAATTTTTCCGCCATTGTAGATGACTTCACTCACTTTTTTATCTAATTCATTAAAGTCAGGATTATCAGGAATATCAATTGATTTTCCAATTTTTATTAAAGTAGATGCATCATACATATAAGTATTTCAAAAAGAAAACTTTTTATACTTTATCACTAATGTAAAATAAAAAAAGATATAAGATAATAATATACCAAAAAATCACTTAAGATGTCCCCAGATCATCTCAAACATGGTCTGGGCAAAATTCTCGCTGAAATGGTCGCTTGCACTCCAGAAAGCTGTGTCCTGGCTCTCATGTGTCTTTGAATCATCAGTAAGACCGAACATCACTTGCTTGCCGTCAACAATCATCATGCGCCCAACAGGAAGCTTCTTGCCTGATGAGTTCAGATCCCTAAAATCAGCAAGCTCTGAAATAATTTTTGACTCATCCTTGTTTGAAGAAGTGACAGGTGCTGCAACTCTCAACTTGATTCCGTTCTTCTTTGCCTTCTGAAGAATATTAGAATGCTTGTCAACAAGAGTCTTGACGCCTGACTCAGTTGTCATGATATCTATACTGTTCTGCGCACCCTTTATCATTGAGTTAACATGAAGGTTCATTGAATAGTTGCCCTTGAAAGAGCCGGAAAGCTCAGATGGATCTACAAGAGAAAGTCCGCTGCTGTAAAGGTTGGAAAGCTCTTTCATTGAATCACTTGTTGAGAAAGCGCTCATCCTTGTCACAGTCCTATCGAAATTATCTTTCAGTATCTGCTTTGATTTCTCTATCGCCTCAACAGGATCAACAGCCACATACTGCATCGGCTTTGCATGCTTGATTATGACAAATCCTTTCTCGCCCAGACTCTCAAGAACATCATACGCCCTTGACCGGGGAACAGAAGCAAGCTCTGAAAGCTCTCCCACGTTGGATGTACCTCTAGCGATCAATGCCGCATACAGTTTCCTTTCATACAAGTTAAGACCTATGTTCTTCAACGCATCAAGAGTTTCCTGGCTTATCATAATAATCACACAAAATCAGTTACACTTTATAATTTATATATGTTTCTGTACGGTGGTATATATAGATTGCTGTTATGAGCCTATAATCAGTATTAGTAGATTAAATATAAAAAGGCATATGGAAATGTCTCAACCACGTCCTCTCTGCGCCCCATAAACCATAGAGATCTCATCGACAGTAGATGCATCTTCTGGCATCCTATCCTCACGAAGTCTCACAAGCCGGGGAAAACGAAGAGCAAACCCGGACGAATATTTCGTAGACTTCTGTATCTCCTCAAAAGCCACTTCAATGACAACCGCAGGCTTGATAGCAACAGTTTTCCCTTTCTCCTCAGTTATATAGGGTTTAAGCAGTTCAGTAAGCTCTCCAAAAGATGTCCCTTCCTCAGACTTCTCCTTTATCCCTGTGCCCATCTTGCCGATAGTCAGGTATTCACCTGAATCAGAATCATAGCATGCCAGATGAAAACTGCTCAGCCACCCGACCCTCTTACCTTCCCCATAGTCTGCCCCGACAATCACAAGATCAAGATTGTCCATTGTCGGCTTTATCTTGATGCCATAACCTACCCTGCTTCCCGGCTTGTATGGAGCAGAAAGATTCTTCATCATTATACCTTCATTTCCTTTGGAAAGCGACTCTTTGTAGAAATCATTCACCTTCTCAACATCATCAGTAATAATGTGCCTGGCCACCTTTATCCCATCCCCTTCCGAAACCACAGACTCTATATGCTTTCTCCTCTCAGAAAAAGGGACATCTATCAGGCTTTTGCCGTCAGCCATCATAGCATCAAAAAAATTTATTATGACCGGAATCTCACGCACAGTCTGGTCTATATCATATTTTCTCTTTATCCTGCGCGATATCTTCTGGAAAGGCAGCCACTTGCCGGTCTTCATATCAATCCCTATAACCTCGCAGTCAAGTATGAAAGATCTCGCCTTGACATTCTCGCGCACGACAGACACCACATCAGGAAACTGCTTAGTCACATCTTCAAGCCGTCTTGTGAAAAGCTTTATCGTATCATCAGTCCTGTGCACCTGCAGACGGAAACCGTCATACTTGTACTCTATAGCTGCAGGTTTTCCGACAATACCAAAAGCATCATCAATTGTCAAAGCCTTCTGGTACAGCATGACTTTCAGAGGATGGTTAGCATTCATCTTAAGCTTGGCAAGAGCAGTAAAGCCTCCATCCTTTGCAGCAAGAGCGACGAGAGAGAAATCATTTGTCATGCTGAAAGCATGTTCGACAGAAGATACAATCCTTGACTTGGTTTCGTTTCCTATGGAAACATCATGAAAAAATATGTAATCAATACCTGGCTCTTTCTTCAATAGCTCATCATCGCTTATTTTCTTTATCTGCCGGACAACCACATCATTTCCGCTCTTGAGCATATCATAATCTTCACCATACTTCTTCTCAAGAACAGTTGCAAGCTTTTCATCAACAACAATCTTTTTGCCCGTAACAGAACGGCTCATCACCTTCAGCCTTATGTCTCCGTTCACTTTCTGCTCAAGCGTCTCCTTCCAGAACACATTGGCAAAAAATGCGCTGGCTATAGCATCCCTCAACAGACCTTCAGCCACGCCGATACGAAGGTCGCCGATAACTGTACGCGCAATATACCTTGCCTCAAGAGGATTAGAGACAGAGCTCAAAAGCTCAGAGACAAGATCAAGCTTCCTGTCCTGCGACTTCATCCCTTCCATCCCGGAAATCTTTCGCATATTGTCAAAGACTTTCTGTACTGTGAGCATCTTAATGAAAATCCTTGACTGGCTCTTCTTTGAAGAATATCTCTCAGTCACAAGACCAAGATCGCCAAGTTTTCTCCATTCATCCTCTATTTCCTTAGAATTAATACCATACGCTTTTGATATCGCCTTGGCCATAAGACCTGAGGACATGCCAAGCTCCTGCGACGACCAGCCGGGATATACTCTGCCCGTTATAAGAAGCACCACCATCTCAAGCTCATCTTTCTCCACAGTCTCCAGAAAACGCGCAACAATATCAGTCTTCTCAAGCTTGAGTGTCGTTGACTCCAGCTTACTGTAGACATCAGCCAATCGTTTGTACTCCATGCATAGAAATTATGCTCACAAGAATAAAAAGTTAAGGTCAATAAAAAAGAATAAAAAAATATGTATGTCTGCCACATACCCCTTTATACCACATCATATATCTTTTAATCTCTACATGCCTACTTCAAACAGTTTTGGCACAATCTCAACATTCTTCGCCTTGATAAGCGCATACGAATACGATTCTGTACCAACAAGGCCCAAAGGAACCTTATTTTTTATTTTTATAACTGCACATGCATCAAGACCGATATCTCCATACATAAACTCCACCCCCATGGATTAGATACAGACATTCCTGTCATTTGCAGGGATAAGAAAAATAGTTGATAGCGGATGCTGAAATCCTGATAAGCCCTATTGTTTCCACCCCGGAAAAAAACAGCTATACCTGTTCCCAAAAAATATCTTATCAAAAAAGATATATATAGATATAAATTCAGCTTTATTATGGTTTTCGGTTATAAAAAGAAAAAGGTGCGTCCAAAATAGTAAAAGCAGGACGCACCGTGGGGGGGAGATATATACAAAAAACTAAATACAATCTCAATAGACGCACTTTATGCCAAGTTCCTGCTGAAGCTGCTTGACAGGCTGCTCCTGCGAACCCTTTCTTGCCTCTCTCGGACCAAGAATATACTCTGACTCAACGCCTGTGATTATTGTTATCACACGAAGCTTGCCATGCATATTCTCATCAATCCTTGCGCCCCATATTGTAGGTGCATCAGGATCAAGATGCTTTGAGACAAACTCGCCGACATCACCGATTTCGCTGAGCTTCATGTCAGGACCGCCGCATATATGTATAAGCGCTCCTGTAGCACCCTGATAATCTACATCCAGCAAAGGATTTGACATAGCCTCTTCAACTGCCTCTCTTGCCCTTGCCGCAGAACTGCTTTCGCCAACACCGATAACTGCTACACCACCGTTGTTCATCACAGACTTGACATCCGCATAGTCAAGATTAACTATAGAAGGTGTTGAGATTGTTTCTGTTATTCCTTTTATCATTGTGACTATTATCTCATCAGCGACAGCGAATGCCTGCTGCAGCGGCATCTCTCCTGCAACCTCAAGAAGCTTGTCATTCTCAATCACGATAACAGTATCGCATACCTTTCTCAACTCCATAAGACCTTGCTCTGCCTTCGGTATCCTTCCGCCTTCTATCTTAAAAGGCATCGTGACGACACCAATAACTATTGAGCCGCATTTCTTTGCAGTCTTTGCGATTATTGGAGCGCATCCGGTTCCGGTACCGCCGCCCATTCCTCCGACAATAAATACAAGATCACTGGATGATACAACAGCTTTAAGATCATTTACAGATTCCTCTGCCGCCTGCTTTCCGACAT
Organism: archaeon; assembly: GCA_013138805.1. Taxonomy (GTDB): domain Archaea; phylum EX4484-52; class EX4484-52; order EX4484-52; family GLR71; genus GLR71. The sequence continues at coordinate 10,820 of WTCA01000078.1, forward strand.
TAGGATATCCTCCTGCACCAAGACCTTTAGTGACATCTCTTCCTATAAGTATCTTCTTATCAGCCTTGACAGACAAAAGATGCTGCTTGTCAGTATTTACAGAAACAGTATCTGCACCCTCAATGCCCATATCATGCAGCCTGCTTATCGCATTGTTTCCCATGCCACCGGCACCTATGACCGTAATCTTCGCATCTTTAACATCAACAAAATCCAGTTCATCATTCTGGACTGTATTTGCGCTGTCCTGCGCTATGCCGGCCATGCCGGCGCCCGTTCGTACATCATCTATTATTTGCTTCATATTAGATTCCCCCAACAAAAATATATATATACTTTAATAAACACATTAGATTATACATATCATACAATCAAAATGTATATTTATTCTGGTATATAACTTATTCTATTGAGATTTTACCCAAATTATCCCAGCACAATATACTAAACAGTAGCTTATGAAGAAATTGCCCATTTTTATTTGAACGCCCAATTCAAATATAATACTTTCAATCGAAGACAAACGCCCAATTTGTCACACGATTCCTAACTTCTATTTTTCAATATATACTATATATAGTTTACTATTGTAGAGAATATATATTAAATATTATATATAATAAACATGATAAAAAATACACCTACAGATAACGATTTATAAAAAAAGATGAAATATAACCTTTGTTTCTCATGGAAAAAATATAAATATAACAACACAACCTTAATTTCTTATGGAAATAAACAATGCAAAACATATAAAAGTTACAGGCATATATATCTTGTAAAGTGAAAAAGATGGCAGAAAGAATAGACAAGGTTTCAGGCATAGCGCGCCTTGAACTAACAGCAGAGGAAAAGAAAAAGTTTGAGAAAGATCTTGATGACATATTAAACAGCTTCAGAAAGCTTTCAAAGATTGACACAACAAAGACAGTTCCAACCTTCCAGCCGGTTGAAGTAAAGAACATAACAAGAAAAGACATTGTTGAGGAAAGCCTCAGCCAGAAAGAAGCTCTTGCAAACGCCAAAAACAAAGAAGACGGCTGCTTCAGAGGACCAAGAGCTATATGATATTATAGGTAATGATCTTATGGACTATTCAAATCTTTCAGTATCTGACTTCATAAAAGAATCAAAGAAAGGCAATATTGACATTGATGATTTCCACTCAGTATTCTTCAGTAAAGCAGAAGAGATACAGAAAAGATACAATCACTTTATCACAATATCAAAAAAGGAAGCTAAAGACAGTATCAGGAAACTCGGCAGGAAATCAACGCTGTCAGGTCTTCCCATATCAATAAAAGATAATATCTGCACAAGAGGTATCCAGTCAACAGCAGGCTCAAAAATTCTTGAGAACTACATCCCCCCTTTCGACGCAACCTCCATTTCCTATGCAAAAGAAAGAGGAGGAATAATAGTAGGTAAAACTGTACAGGACGAGTTCGGCTTCGGCACATTCTCAACAAACTCTGCATTCGGAATCCCAAAAAACCCGATTGACCCAAAGAGAAGCTGCGGAGGATCATCAGGCGGTGCCGGAGGCTTCACAAAAGCTATAGATATGCCCCACATAGCATTGGGAGAATCCACAGGTGGCTCTATTTCCTGTCCGGCATCATTCTGCGGTGTGGTAGGCCTTACACCGACTTACGGCAGAGTGTCAAGATACGGTCTCATAGACTACGCCAACTCGCTTGACAAGATAGGCCCTATGGCAAAGACTGTCAAAGACACAGCACTCATGCTTTCAATAATATCAGGAAACGACCCTCTCGACCAGACAAGCATACAGCAAAAGGCAGAAGACTTCACCAAATACTGCGGCAAAGACATAAAAGGCATGAAGATAGGAATACCTAAAGAATATTTCAAAAACATTGACAAGGATATAGAAAAAACTGTCAGGTCAGCTATATCAAAGCTTGAGGCGCTGGGAGCAAAGACTGTTGACATATCTCTGCCTACAACAGATTATGCAATACCCTCATATTATATAATAGCGACTGTCGAGGCATCCACAAACCTGGCAAAATACTGCGGCATGAGATACGGTGCTCAGGACGAAATTAAAGGATACTTCAACGAATATTTCTCAAAAACAAGAGGAAAATATCTGGGCGAAGAGGCCAAGCGAAGAATCATCCTCGGAACATACGCAAGGATGGCAGGATACAGGGATCAATATTACCTCAAAGCGCTCAAGGTCAGGACTCTTATAATAGAGGACTTCAAAAAAGCATTCAAAAAAGTTGATGTCCTTGCGGCACCTACCATGCCTATTATCGCACCAAAGTTCACAGAAATCGAGAAGCTCACGCCCGTGGAAAATTATGCGATGGACAACCTTACCGTCGGTCCCAACCTTGCAGGCATACCTATGATTTCTGTACCCTGTGGAACTTCACAGGGAATGCCGGTAGGCCTTCATCTTCTGGGCGACCATCTCAAAGAAGGAAATATCATCCAGGCAGCCGACGCATTTGAAAGGATGTGAAACTGTTAAACAATATATACTGGACGCACACAATTATAATCTGGTTGATATGGTATCTGGCAGCGATAGTTCTTCAGGCATATTCTCAGGATTCTTCGGGAAGAAAGACAGCAAGCCTAAACAGGCAGAACAAAAAAAGGAAAAAGTGAAAAAACAGGAAGATAAGAAAGCGAAAGCGCCGGAAAAAGAAAAGAAAAAAGATACTGAAAAAAAGGCAGTCAAAAAGCCGGAAGAAAAAAAAGAGAATAAAATCGAAAAGAAACCAGATAATAAGGCTGAGAAAAAGCCGGAAGAGAAGAAAAAGGAAGACACAGCCGAAAAGAAGACAGAAGAGCAGAAGCCTCAGGAAAAAATAGCTGAAGAACCAAAAGAAGAAGAGAAAAAAGAGACCCCACCCATACCAGATAACAGCAAAAGTCCTGCAGACCGCATGCCGGCATTCAGGACAGGAAAAGAGAATATTATAAAACAAAAGCCAAAAGCCGACAAAGATGAGAACATCAAGAAGACAGGAAAAGAGGATATCAAAAAACAGGAACCAAAGACAGGCAAAGACAAAAGCATCAAAAAGGCAGGAAAAGAAAAGACATCTGAAAAGAAAGATGACAGCAAAGACAAGAAAGAGCCAAATAAATCACCAAAAAAGACAAAGGAAGGAAACGTGCTTCTTGAATACGAGATAAGCTCCGACAATGTCACAGCAAAGGTGACAGTTCTTGAGAAGCCTGATGAATACATCCCTATATATTCTGTAGAACAGCCTGTACTTCACAAAGCCACTCACGCAGTCCTGGATCACGTCAGAGAACAGGTCATATCAATGGTCCAGCTGTCCACTTCTGAATTCATAGACCCAAAAGCCTACAATAACGTAAAGAAAAGGTTTATGGAAAAGGCGATGGATATCCTAAATGAAGTTCTCCCGGAATCTAATGAAAAAGACAAGAAAATCCTTGTCGGAATTCTCATACATGAGATGATAGGTCTGGGAGATATAGAGATATTGCTGAACGACAACTATCTTGAAGAGATTGTCATCAACAACTGCGAAGAGCCTGTCTGGGTATACCACAAGAAATTTGGCTGGCTAAAAACAACAATCACATACAAGAGCGAAGAGGCCATATACAACAACATGGCAGCCATAGGCAGGAAAGTAGGCAGGCAGATAACAAACATTCACCCGCTGATGGACGCGCACCTTTCAACCGGAGACAGGGTGAACGCAACGCTGTTTCCTATATCTACAAAAGGCAACACAATAACAATAAGAAGATTCTCACGGTCGCCCTGGACAATAATAAACATGATAGATCCGAAAGTCAAGACAATGTCAACAGAGATTGCAGCAATCCTATGGCTCGCCATACAGTATGAGCTTAACATACTTGTCGTCGGAGGGACAGCGTCAGGAAAGACATCACTTCTCAATGCCATTATACCTTTCATGCCGCCGAACCAGAGAATCATTTCCATAGAGGACACAAGAGAGATCCAGCTGCCAAAATACCTTCACTGGATACCTTTCTCTGCAAGAGAGCCGAACCCGGAAGGTCAGGGCGGTGTCAGCATGCTTGATCTTCTCGCCAACTCACTCCGTATGCGTCCGGACAGGATAATAGTAGGAGAGATTAGAAGAGCAAAAGAGGCAGAAGTCATGTTTGAGGCGATAAGGACAGGGCATTCGGCATATGCAACATTCCATTCAGACACGGCCGAGCAGGCATACAAGAGGCTTACCAACCCACCTATATCACTGCCTGAACCGCTCATAAGCGCACTCCACCTCATGCTTGTGCAGTACAGGCACAGAAGAAAAGGCATAAGAAGAAGCCTGGAACTTGCAGAGCTGATACCTCTTGAAAACATGTCCAACAAGGTGAATGTGATATACAAGTGGAACGCAAGAGATGACACATTTGAAAAGATAGGGCGGTATATAAGAGTATTGAACGAAATACACCTTTTCACAGGCATGAACGAGATAGAGATAGAAGAAAACCTGAAAGACAAGCAGACAATTCTTCAATGGATGCTGGACAAGAAGATCAAGACAGTGAATGCTGTAGGTAAGGTATTTGCAGAATACTACAAAGATGAGAAGAAGATAATAGATATAGCAAAAAGCAACAAAGATCCGGATGACCTCCTGGGTCCAGAGCTTATGAAAGAGATAAAGCAGGGAAATTAAGAATAAAAGTGCCCGGGTCTTGCCAGATGGACAAAAAGAAGATAAAGAACATTGAGCCTCCAAAGAGATTCTTAGGTTTCGCCGAAAAGCTTGCGCCTTTCTTTCCCGACATAAAGACCTGTCTGTCACAGTCAGGGAACGATATGGAACCAAAAGACCATATAGCCCTATCCCTATACAAGTCAGCGAACATGTCAACCATGATGGGCGCTATGTTTATACTGCTTGCTATCTTCCTCAAGAATAGCCAATTCCTCCTGCTAGGTGCGATAATAGTTCCTGTAATGTTCGCATTCGGCTTCTACTCCAACCTTTACGCACCTAAAGCGCAGGCGCTCAAGGATGCAAGAAAGGTGGAGTCAGAACTGCCTTACGCACTCAGGCACCTGCTCATAGAGATCAAGTCAGGTATACCTATATATCAGGGACTTGTCACAATATCAGAAGGCTACGGCAAAGTATCCGAAGACATAAGAAACATGCTCAAAGAGATAAACGGCGGCAAGTCTGAAATACAGGCGCTTGAGGAGAACATCATAAAGAACCCGTCTTTCACATACAGGAAATCATTCTGGCAGATACTCAATTCATTGAAGACAGGCACAGCGCTTGAGAAAACTCTCCAGTCAACTGTTAACAACATAATAAAAGAACAGATACTTTCCATAAAAAGATATGGCCAGGAACTTAACCCGTACACGCTGATGTACATGATGATAGGGGTAATAGTACCTTCGCTTGGCATAACATTTATCATGCTCATATCAAGCTTTACAGGCATGATAATAGGAAAGTCAACCTTCTACGCACTGCTTGTAGGACTTGCCCTTTTCCAGATAATGTTCCTGAATATTGTAAAGACCAAAAGGCCTTTGGTGAAACTGTGATGAAAAAGACAAGACCTGACATAAAGAAGAAGAACAAAGACAGCGCAAGCACCAGACCAAAAAGGGATTACGGAAAAATCATATACGGAAACCTGCCGGAAAAGTACAGGACAAAGCTTGAGAAAGAAGCCATATACGCAGGGCTTGAAGGTGATGTATACAAATATTTCACAGATATCATGAAGTCATCATTAATAATTATGCTGATAATCCTTACAATAACATATATCTCCCTCGGATTAAGCATGCCGATAATGTTAGTGTTATTCCTGTCAGTTATTGCAACTGCCTTTGTAATGCCTTATATAGTATTCACAGTATCTGCCGAGAAAAGGACAAAAAACATAGAGAAAGTCCTTCCCGACCTTCTGACGCTTGCCGCATCAAACATAAAGTCTGGGCTGACAATAGACAAGGCATTGCTTTTTGCAGCAAGAGATGAATTCGGCACCCTGTCAATAGAGATCAAAAAGACTGCGTTCAAGATATATGGAGGCATAACTATAGACGAAGCTTTCAGGAATATGACAGAAAGAATCAATTCAGGCCATCTCAAAAGGACAGTGAACCTGCTTCTTGAAGGCATCAGGTCAGGAGGAAACACAGCAACCCTTCTTGAAGAGAGCGCAACAGACATAGAGACAAGCAAAGTGCTCCAGAAAGAGATAAACGCAAGCGTGCAGATGTACATCATATTCATAATACTCGCAGGCGTGATAGCAGCCCCTGTGATGTTTGCAATATCAAACTATCTTATAGAGAGTACTACAGGTATGTGGGACGATGTCGATATGGACAGCGATGCAGACATAGGTGCGGGAATAATGAAGATAACACCGTCAAGCTCTTCAATTGACTCCAAATTCTTCACATTCTTCGCCGCGGCAGCCATTACCATAACGACAGTATTCGGCGGCATGCTGATATCTCTCATCAAATTCGGGAACATCAAGCACGCAGTAAAATACAGCCCGATATTCACAGTATTTGCGCTCAGCCTTTTCTTTATTGCAAAAGCGATTGTGACCGCTGCGATGGGTACATTGTAATAAATATAAAAGAAAACCATAACAAAAAAACCTTCAACAATTATAAGCTACAAGACACCAAATAATATTATGAAAACCCGCTTCTTCGAGATTGACGCATTAAGAGGGATAGCCATAATCTTCATGATCCTTTACCATATCTTCTATGACCTTTATTACTTCACAGGTCTTGACATAGACCTCTGGTCAGGTTCTCTCTGGTTCATAGGCCGTGCATCAGCCGCAACATTCATTTTTCTTGTCGGTGTCTCGCTAACGATAAGCTTCTCAAGAACAAAAAACAAATTGACAGAAAAAGAGATGTTCAGAAAATACTTTCATCGCGGAACCAGGATATTTTCCTGGGGCCTTCTCATCACAGTCATGACATACCTTTTCCTTGACAAAGGAACAATATACTTCGGCATACTCCATTTCATAGGTCTCTCTATAATGCTTGCGTATCCGTTCCTTAAGCTCAGACAACTGAATGTTCTTCTTGCCGCAGCAGTCATCGCCATCGGCCTGTACCTTAAAGACCTGGCATTCAATACAGCATTCCTTATTCCTCTCGGAGTAAGGCCTGAAATCTTCTACACTCTCGACTATTTCCCACTTTTCCCATGGTTTGGAGCTGTCCTTCTGGGAATATATATAGGAAACACTTTTTATCCAAAAGGAAAAAGAGATTTCCAAATCCCTGACCTGAAAAGACAGCTGAGACCACTGGTATATCTCGGAAAGAACTCGCTGATGATATATCTGATACACCAGCCTATTCTTATAGCTGTTATTTATATCGCTTCCGGATCTCTTATATAACCCATCAAAAAAACATATAAATCCGGGATATCAATTAATCCCATGATAAAAAAAGAAAGAATCATAAACCTCACGCAAAAACTGATACGGGAAAAATCAGAAAACCCTCCCGGCAAAGAATACAAGGCAGCAATGATTGTAAAAAAAGAAATGGAGAATATTGGCCTTGACGTCTCAGTATATGAATTTGAAAAAGGAAGACCCAACATCATAGGAATTCTGAAAGGTGACGGCACATCAAAAAAATCGCTCCTTCTCGCAACACACACAGATGTCGTGCCTGCAGGAGATGGATGGGTCCACGACCCATACTCAGCAGAACTTATCAAAGGAAAAATATACGGCAGGGGCGCATCAGACTGCAAGGGACATGTCGCTGTCTGCTTTGAAGTTGCAAGAAGCATTGCAGAAGATAAAAGAAAGCTGGAAGGAGACCTTATCATTGCCGCAACCGTAGACGAAGAGAAAGGCAATGGTAAAGGCATGAAACCGCTTCTGGAAAAAGGCATACTACGGCCATCAAGTGCTGTTGCAGTTGATATAGGAAGCTTCGATGTGGTCGTGGCCCAGAAAGGGCTGATACATGCAACAATAAAGATAAAAGGAAAAGAAGCCCACGGCGCATACCCTGAAGAAGGTATAAACGCGATAGAGATTACGGTAAAGATTATCACAGATCTCAAAAAGCATAAATTCAACCACAGAACCCATCCGTTTTTCAAAGAGCCCACAATAAACATCGGCACTATAAAAGGCGGAGATAAAGTGAACATGGTTGCAGAACACTGCGAATTTGAGGCAGACATACGCTATCTGCCAGGGATGGACAAAGACAAAACATTGAAAACAATAGAAAACATAATCAAAAAACACTCAAAAGAATACACGATAACTGTAGACTCACAGCTGGATCCTTATGAGATAAAAAGCAAAGAAAAGATAATAAGACAGCTCAAAGAAGCGTTTGAAAACAAAGGAAAGCATGCAAAAATATGCGGAAGCTCTGGTGCAACAGTAATCTGCGAGTTCAAGAAATATGATATCCCGGCAATAGCGACAGGATTCGGAATAGACAAATGCATGCATGCAAAAGACGAATATGTAGTCGTTGACGACCTTGTAAAAGGCGCAGAGATTCTTGAAGAGTTTGTGATGCTGTCAATCGGAAAATAGCACTTTTCCTGAAAATCGCAAGTATATAGGCATTATAGTTTATTATAGATTATAAGTCAGTCAAACCGATTTTAATGCTTCCATAAACATCTTGCCATGGTTTTGAGGCTTAACCAAAAATTCCAGCAGTTCTGGTCTCTCAGCAAGATTATACATAGATTCACATTCATCTAATCCTATCAATCCCGGATTGATCGGTTTAAGCTCATGCAGTTCAGAAGAACAACCTTTATTTGACGGATTTTCAATAAACAAATCTTTACCATAGCCTTCACGGACATAATAAAACCCAAGACCGCATGATTCCAGTATAGGCCCGTACACGCTCTTGAAATTTCTTTCAACCCAGTTTGCCATTATCAGCGTTTCATCCACTGACGGATTTACAGTCACATGACTATAGTCTGGCGGCACAATCACAATATCTCCTTTATTTCCACATATATAATATGTCTGTATCTGCTCGCCTTCTCTTTTTTCGAACATATATATAGCCTTGCCGTCCAGAATCTGATACATTTCCGGGTAAGTGACATCAGTCTCAGGTACAAAAGAATGAGCATGCCCTTGTGTCTTCACAAACTCTTCACCTATAAAACACGGAGGTATGACTGTAATATCATACCTTAGATTATTTTCCTTCAATATTTTTTGATCCTTCGCTTTGCAGATATCCCGAAACATATAATATAACTCACGTTCAGGACTTTGCCCGCCAGATAATTCCCTGTCATAAATCACAGATTTCAGATCATCCAAAAAACGTATTGATCCTTCAAAAGGTTTTCCATTAAAAAAAAGTTTTTTCAAAACACCATCATAGCAGAGATTCATACCACTTAAAGCTATACTCATCCTTATCACCAAAAACCCAAAAGATTTACAATCAAGAGGGAGTAATAGATATAAATACATATTTACCTTATTAAAACTTTGTTTTCAATTCTTTAGACACTATATACTCAAAAACCGAAAGATATATAAACTGCTTTAAATAACATAAAAGTATTAATCAAATTTATGGAGGGAAAAATATGAAAATGTTTAACAAAAGGAAGGGACAATCCGCAACAGAATACCTTATGACATATGGTTGGGCTATCCTCGCGATAGTTGTTGTTGCAGGTGTCCTATGGAATATGGGCCTTTTCGGAGGCGGAAGCTGTGGTAACTCAGTGACTGGTTTCGCAGGAACACAGATTAGTGTGAAAGACTTTTCTTGGACAGAAGGCAATACATTAACACTTAGTCTAAGAAATGCTGCTGGTGAAAATATAGTAATCAGCAATGTCTCAGTTGGTGGTGTCGGAAACTCAAGTGCATTATCTCCTAACGTCATACCAACAGCAGGTGCTATTACAAGCATGACAGTGACAAATTCTGGAACTGCAGGAAGCTGTTATTCACAAGAGCTTGCAATAACTTACACAGCTGGCGGCATGACACACACAGCCCGTGGAACATTGAACGGCGCATACGAGTAGATTAAATATCTGCTCTTTTTTTCTTTCTTTTTATATTTCATTTTTCTGTTTCTATAAAAACATTAATATACAGGATAACACTAAATTAAATTAGGTGTGATAATGGAACTTCTAAAGACAGGCATACAGAA
>WTCA01000012.1 GCA_013138805.1 archaeon
GAAATGGAATATATAGGATGCACATCAGAACTTGACGGTATCAAGGAAACGCCTTTTGAAAGGTCAATTATAGAAGCTATAAATAAATCAGAAGAAAAAGTTATAGACCCCTTAACACAAGAAGCTATTATTGATGGTCATTTAGAAGAAGTTGACATGGAAGACAGGATAGCTTTCTTAGTGCCTGACAAATACAAAACAGATGAAACATTAGATGCCGGTCTTTTGGTCATGATGGCTAAAGAAGGAATATCGACTGAAAACTTAAAGCATGCAATGACATATGCAACAAAAATTAAAAGACCCACTGAAATTTTTACTTTGGAGATAAACACAACTTATCTTAACTTTACCTCATGATTTACATATAAGGCCGGTTTTCCTATGATTGAAACAGACAATAACAAATATGAAAGGCTGGACACTGCTCTTCTCGAATTATGCAGATTAATATACCAAGAGAATGATGTTAACTGCCTTATAATAACTGACGAAAAAGGTGATCCATATGAAAATCCCTTGTTCCTTTATAGGCTAGGAGAATGCGGAATCAATAAAGATACAGAATCGATAAACACTGAATTGATAAATTACGATTCAAAGATGATCAAAGGCGACAAAGTGCTTGACATTTCTACAATAACACTCCCGGAAGATATATTTAATAAGCATTTAAAAAAGATGAAAACAATACCTCTAAAACCACAAGACATTTCAGGACCTAAATACATATGCTCAAAAGAATTAGTAACATTGCTGGATAAATATTACACAGGATTGATTAAAAAAGAAGTTAAAAGATGGATACATGAAAATAGCATAACTCCTGATGGTGTGCATTTGAACAGGATGAATAATGCTTTTTAAAGGATTAAGGACATCATAATTTAAAATTCTTCCAACAGTATATCTGCATGAGACAACGCGCAGACGCACATATGCACTCTATACGCCTTGGTGACAAGCCTATACTCGGACATAAAGATATTGTCTCTCTCGACATATACAGGCAATATTTCGAATCCAACAATATAGGGACAGCTTTTGTCGTATTCAACGATGAGGACAGCTTTAATGAACTGAAACAATCATGCCCTAAAACAGACATCTACGGATTCTACTGGATACATGACAAAGACTACAGCATCCCTGACACAGCAGATGCATTGAAGTTTGAGTCATACATAGACAAGATAGACATATCAGAAATAGGGCCTATTCTCGATTCTGATACTAAAGAACGCCCGGTTTACATACACTGCGGTGAACTTGAAAGAGGACTGTCAAACCCGTCAAAAGTGGAAAAGCTTGCACAGTTATACAGCGACCGCAGATTCATAATAGGTCATGCAGGCGCATACGCACCCCCTATAGGTGAAGCACTCAGGAATCTTAATATACCGGAACTTGTCCAACAGGCGATAGACATCTGCATAACTAATGAAAATATATGGCTTGAAACATCTATACTGAACTATGAACCAAAACTAGAACTGATAGCAGAAAACATTGACAGCATAAAAGATAAGGTTCTTCTCGGAACTGACTTCCCCCTGACTATAGGAGATGTCCTTGAAGATAAAGTACAGGTAAAACAAAATATACTGTCCGAACAGCCTACAATATTATCACAGGAAAAGCTTCTTGCAGACTATCTGTCAATACATAAAGACAGAAATTTTGCCAATAACATAATAGACCAAATCTACCAGAACGCGGCAGCATTCTTCAGATAAAGTAAAGAACCTCAAAGCCCTGCCTCTTTTCTCAAAACATCAGCCATATCTGTCTTCTCCCATGTAAAATCCGGATCATTCCTCCCGAAATGCCCGTAAGCAGCAGTCTTCTTATATATAGGCCTCAAAAGATCCAGACGCTCAATTATCGCTTTAGGGCGAAGATCAAAATGCTTATTCACAAGTTCAGCAATCTTTTCCTCAGGTATCTTGTTAGTGCCGAAAGTATCCACCAGGACAGACACAGGATAGGCAACACCAATTGCATAAGCTATCTGCACCTCGCACTGATCCGAAAGTCCTGCAGCAACAATGTTTTTCGCCACATACCGTGCCATGTAAGATCCCGAACGGTCAACCTTTGACGGATCCTTGCCGGAAAAGCATCCGCCGCCATGGCTGCCTTTGCCCCCGTAAGTATCTACAATTATCTTCCTTCCTGTAAGGCCAGTATCACCGTGAGGGCCTCCCACCACAAACCGTCCTGTCTCATTAACAAAATATTTCGTATTCTCATCAAGAAGTTCCGGCGCAATAACCTGCCTTATCACCTGCTCGATTATGTCTTTCTTTATCTGGTCATGGCCTACATCTTCATTATGCTGCGCCGCGACAACAACAGCCTCAACCCTTTTTGGAGTGTTCCCTTCATATTCAACAGTCACCTGTGATTTACCGTCAGGCCTCAGGTAAGCAATAATCCCTTTTTTTCTCACCTCAGCAAGCCGCATCGTAATCTTATGCGCAAGAACTATAGGAAGCGGCATAAGCTCTTCTGTCTCATTTGCCGCATAGCCGAACATCAGCCCCTGATCGCCTGCACCCTGTTCATGCTCTTCACTGTCATCAACACCCATCGCGATATCAGGCGATTGCTCCTGTATAACATTTGTCACAGCGCATGTTTCCCCGTCAAAACCTATTTTAGAGTCAGTATAGCCAATCTCCTTTACAGTATCCCTTATTATAGCAGGAATATCAACATAAGTCGATGTAGTTATCTCACCGCCGACAATAGCCATGCCTGTAGTGACAAATGTCTCACATGCAACCCTTCCTTTCGGATCGTCCTTCAGCACTGCGTCAAGGATTGCATCTGATATCTGGTCCGCTATCTTATCAGGATGCCCCTCGGTCACCGATTCTGAAGTAAAGAAATGTTTTCCATTAGCCATCAGTTTCACCTGACCCACCATTTGTATCTTACACTTAAAAGCATTTTCAAAAACAAAAGGGAAACCATATAAACTTCAACTCCCCAATACATATTTGTTTTCTATGGGATGGCCGGACGCACCGAAGCATGTATGCAGGATAAAGACAAAGGCAGGCCTTGTATTCTGCTGCCCGCAAAAGAAGACTTGCCCTGCAAGAGATGAATGCTTAAAAGAATTCGGCATATCTGATGAAGCCTACAGAAAGATAAAAGAATCCTTCGAGGCAGAGTTCGGTAGTGAAAAGGACATAGATGTCTGTTTCGGCTCTCTTGTCTGGTGCTGCAAAGCATCAAGGATGTGTGCAAGACGCGACCGTGCCCTTGAAAAGATCGGCATGACCATAAAGGAATATATGGCACTCAAAAGGAAGATGTCATTGAAATTTGAGAATCCTCAGGAGAGCTGAGTCTTTTTCTTAAATATATATACATAATCAACCACCAAAGGTAGTTATCGACCAATAATAGTCGATAACTTTATGTTATACGAAATGCGAGCGAGCTGATTGATTTATAAATAGAATCTTATAAAATAATTATGAGGAAAACTATTATGAATTCAAAAATTAAAATCTTGATTGGAGTTTTGGTTATTGGAGTTATTTTAGTCGGTGGGTGGTGGATTTGGAATGATCAAACTATCAAAAGCCCAAGAGGTATTTGCGGCCCAAAAGGAATGGGAACTAATTATGATGTATCATATTGCGATAAAACATGTAATGTAGATAATGATTGTAAGTTTACTTGTGGTTGTGGAGCTATCAATAAAAATGAAATATGCCGCGATGAAGGAATTACCTATGATTGTGTTGACCATGAAGTAAAATGTAAAGAGGGTAAATGCTTTATTGGAAAGGAGAGATTACCAAAAGGAGTAAGCATCGCTACAGACAAAACAGAGTACGAATTTGGAGAAAAAATCACTGCCACCTTAAACTACAAGGATGAAATTTATGCATGGAGTGAATCTGCATGGTCAATACAAAGATGGGAAAATGATACCTGGACTACCATACAAAGAAAAGATGATAAATACTTCTGGTGTGCAAATATACCTGAATGTAAGGATGTGAGTTTAGAAAAGATTGAAGAGTGCCCTCCTACTGTACTCTGCGAAAGAGAAATTTGGTATAATGTTAGAGATATGCCAAAGTTGGTTTGGTACCAATTCTATAAAATTGAAGAAAAAACATTCCAATGTAAATATATTCAAAGACATCCAAGAACTAAGGAAGTGACATCTAGCGAAATAGAAAATAGGTCATGTGCTATATTTAATCAAGCACAGCCTGGGAAGTATAAAATAAGATTTGAATACGCTACTACCATTAATCCGGATGACCCCTTTAGTAGAGAAGTTGATATTCAATATGTTGAAAAGGAGATTGTAATAAAATAAAAAATTTTGACGGCTCGCTCGCACTCAAAATCCTTTGGATTTTGCCCTTCGGGTCGTCTAACAGCAGTTATGAGGAAAATTCTAACGAATTTTCCCAAATTTCTGCTTCGCAAAAACTTCTCTTATCCTCATATGTTACAATCAATTCAAAAGTTAGCAAAAAATAGAAAGGTGACTTTGACTTAAAAACCATTTTAAAATTTATTCTTGCTCGAGTAGCCGCTCTAATTCAGTTTCAATTATTCTATATGCAGCTTGATTATCTATCACATCAGTAGTTCCTTTGTAAGCTGCACCTTGAAGTTCGCCTCTAAGTTGAACATATGCGTCAAAAATTTTATCATCATGCGTAAAACGTAAATAATACAAACACCAATAATTAAGCATGGACAAAAATGTTGAAGACTACATAGAAAAACAAAAATCACCTCAGAAAGAGATTTGCATAAGGCTAAGAAATATCATTCTAAAGACATTTCCTGACATCAAAGAAGAGATGAAGATGGGAGTCCCGTGGTATGAAGGGAAATATTACATTGTTGCGCTCAAAGACCATGTCAATCTTGGCTTTTCATTAAAAGGCCTGTCAAAGAAAGAACAAGATCTTTTTGAAGGTGCCGGGAAAACAATGAAACATATCAAAGCCTATTCCATAAAAGAAATTGATGATGAAAAAATCATCAAACTTCTGAAAATAGTAAAAAACATTTAAACCCTTAAATCTATATTAAACATTATAGAATACGGATATGTAGAAATCTACATAAATCCTGAAAAACTGAAAGCAAAACTGAAAAAGTAATCCAGGCCCAATAACCTTTAACCTGCCAAAAAACTGAAACATTAACAAAAATCGGCTGCTGCCCCCACCCTATATAAATAGCCATATCACCAATTCCAAGAAAAACATTAATATACCCCCTGCCAACAATATTACAATATGGATACGACAAACAGCCTGTTCATGGTAGGTCTTATAATAATACTCGGCCTTCTCGCGCAATACAACTTCAAAAAGACAAAGATCCCTGATGCTCTCATACTGATAACAACAGGAGCTATCCTTTCATATTTCGGCTTAACAAAAAGTATAGACACAGCAAGTCCTGAACTGACATTCTTAATAACATTCAGCCTGATATTCGTCGTATTTTATGGCGCAATCCCTATAAAGCTAAGAGCAATCCTGTCAACAATGAACTACGCCTTCATCTCATCAGTCCTGAACTTCATAGCGATAACCGTAACCATCGGAATCATATCTCATTACCTTTTAGGATTCACATGGATAATCGCACTGTCGCTTGGCGCCCTTTTCTGCGTGCTTGACGGCTCTATCATAAACAGCATACTGGAAACTATCAAGCTCCACCCGAAAGCAGAAGCAGAGATACAGACAGAAAGCGCAATAATAGACATACTCGTAATCGTCGGCGTCCTGTCAATCATAAACTTTTCGGCAATGACCATGACTGAAATAACGCAGAGCCTCACAAGCTACATCTTCCTGAGCCTGGGCATAGGTCTGGTAAGTGCCATGCTATGGGCATTCGTACTGAAACACATGGGCCACTACAGCAGCGCACCTATAGCTACTATGGGTCTACTCGTAACGCTTTACGCATTCGCCGAATATGTGATGGCAAACGGTGTGATAACAATATTTTTCTTTTCGATAATGCTTGGCAATGTCGCAATCTGGAGCAAACTGCTCTACAAGGAACAGAAAGAAAGCGTGGGTCTGCTGGAGCTTGAGACAAAACACTTTTTCAAAGACATAAGCTTCCTCATCAGGACATTCCTCTTTGTCTACCTCGGCATTCTCGTCGACTTCAGCCAGTGGATATATCTCATATACGGCCTTGTATTCTTCTTTATCGCATACCTTGCAAGATCATCTGTAAGAAGATATATCAAGAGCGAGGAATTTAATAAGAAAGAGGTATACATGCTTGATGCCATGTGTGCCAAAGGCCTGACCCCGACAGTGATGGTCACAGTGATAGGCGCCAACATAGCATTTGCAGAGATAGCAAATGTAGTGATGTTCACAAACATCGTTGTAGGAGGCATATTCTCAAGCATCCTGATAACATCAGTGCTCATAATGCTCATCGACAGGAACATGTTCACATCTGTGAATGAGATAATTACCGGAGCAATAGAAAAATATAAGAAAAGACAGACGACAAAGCAGCCGGTGCAAAACGATACAATCTTACAGTAGATTCTTATTTCAAGCGAACTTTTTAAACTTTCAATACAAAAAATCAGATGATGCATCATGCCAGATATAAAAAAAAGAGCAAAATCAATATTTTCTGATATATACCATAATAATATTTGGGACAGTAATGAATCCGTATCTGGTCCTGGTTCTACCTTAGAACACACAACTGTAATTAGAAAAGAGTTGCCTATTTTAATAAAAGAGTTCAATATAAAAACAGTATTAGATATTCCTTGTGGTGATTACAATTGGATGAAAGAAATAAAATTAGATTTAAAAAAGTATATTGGATATGATATTGTTCCAGAAATAATTATAAAGAACACCAAAATATATGGCAATAAGAAGATAGAGTTTAAAGAAATAAACATGATTGATAATACTTTACCATCGGCAGATTTAATAATATGCAGAGATGGATTAGTTCACCTTTCATTTAAAGATATAAAGTCCACAATTAAAAATTTTAAAAAAAGTAAATCAAAATATCTTCTTACAACAACATTCACAAGACAGATGAAAAATAAAGATATACTCACTGGAAGATGGAGGATTATAAATCTTCAAGAACCACCCTTCAATTTTCCAAAAGCAATAAAAACAATAAATGAAAAATATAAAGGAGACAATGGTATGTATTCTGATAGAAGTTTATGTTTATATAAAATCAAAGATATAAAAGTGGAATAATATGCCAGATATCAATAAAAGAGCAAGAGAACTAGCGCTCCTGAACGCAGAGAGATTCGGCGGAAAAGCCAATCCTAAAGCACTTCTAGGCTCACTTCTAGCAGAATTCCCTGATTACCGGAAAAACATACAGGAACTCCAACAAATAATAGACGACACAGTCAAAGACATAAACAGCATGTCACAAGAAGAGCAGAAAAAAGAGATAGTATCAGGAAACATAAAACAAAAAAAGAAAAAAGAGAAAAGGACCGGCCTTCCCGAACTGAAAAACGCAGTAAAAGGCAAAGTCGTCATGAGATTTGAACCGTCACCCTCAGGCCCTCTCCATATAGGCCATGCATTCCCGCTTATTCTAAACTCCGAATACTGCAGGATGTACGACGGAAAAATGATCTTAAGAATATCAGACACAAACGCAAAAAACATCTACCCCTCGGCATACAAGATGATAGAAGAAGACGCAAGATGGCTTACAGGCAACAAGATAGACAGTGTCATAATCCAGTCAGACCGGATGGAGCTGTACTATAAAACAATGGAAGAACTCATAAACAAGAACAGCGCCTATATCTGCACCTGCGACCCAAACAAATTCAAAAAGCTCATAGACAACAAAGATCCATGCCCATGCAGAAGTCTCACCTCCCAAGAAAACTTAAAACGATGGAAAAAGATGTTCAAAGAATACAAAGAAGGAGATGCAGTAGTCCGTATAAAAACAGACATTAAACACAAGAATCCGGCAGTCCGCGACTGGCCCGCATTCAGGATAAACGAAGAGCTGCACCCAAGAACAAAAAAGAAGTACAGAGTCTGGCCATTAATGAATTTTGCCGTCGCAGTTGATGACCACGACTTAAAACTGACACATATTATCAAAGGAAAAGACCACATAACAAATACAGAGCGCCAGATGTATATGTACGATTACTTAAAATGGAAAAAGCCGGAATTCATCCACATAGGCAGGATAAACTTCACAGGCTTCACAGTAAGCACATCAAAGACGAAAATAGCGATAGAAGAAGGCAGATACAAAGGATGGGACGATGTAAAGATACCGTTCATAAGAGCGCTTAAAAGACGTGGATTCCAGCCAAAAGCCATACAGAAGATATTCATAGAGACAGGACCCAGCAAGACCGACAAGACTGTCGATATAAAAGAGTTCTTCAAGACAATAGAAAAATACAACAAAGATATCATAGACCCAACCTCAAGACGCCTTTTCTTTGTGGAATCACCGGCAGAGATAACCCTCGCTGACAATTCACTCAAGAACAAGACAGTCCATGTCGAAAATCACCCGGAAAAAGAGCTAGGCACAAGACATATAACAGCCAGTGAAAAAATATACATATCAGCAGAAGATTACAATAACCTAAAAGGAAAATATGTCCGCCTTAGAAAGCTTACTGAAGGCATGCTAGAAAAAACATTTAATACTAAAAGGCAAGAAAATAAACCTGCCGTCATCCAGTGGGTGCCAAAAGACAGCCCGAAAGCGACAATCCTCATGCCTGACGGAAAAACAAAGGAAGGCCTTGCAGAAAAAGAGGCAGAAACACTAAAAGAAGGAGAAATAATCCAGTTTGAGCGTGTAGGCTTCTGCCGCCTTGACAAAATAAAGCCTTTAACCTTCTGCTTTGCGCATAAATAAGTTTTTCTCACATTATTAGAATATTATAACATAACCTTATTTTCACCACACAACGATAACATTAATAAAAGTTTCAATCAAATATTTAATATGATAAAAAAAGGAGAACTAATTCAACTGTATACTATTCTCCACCAACTGGATCATTATTTTACAAGAAAAGAGAAATATTACAGCCATGATAATCCTTTTTTTGAATATTACGAATCATTAAATATTCCTGAAATACCGGTCACTGTAAATAAAGATAAAATGGAGATAGCAATCTTAACTTTCCTTAACGGTATGGCAACAGCTTTGGATTATGTTAAAAATAATGATCCTGAATACGGTCAAAATTGTAATATAACAGAAGAACCGAGAACAGATACAATATCTGCAAATACAGTATATAAAATATCAGAAATAATCAAGACAGCATAGTCAACAAAAAACAAGACCATACCAAAACCTTTTTAAGCTTTACCCATTAACATTTTACATATCAATTACTTAGAGGCTTGTTCTCAATTAAGTAAAACAGTCATAAGGTGCGATTATATGAAAGTTCCAGAAGAAATAAAAAGGTACTGCCCATCCTGCAACAGCCATAACATGCATAAGGTAAAAAGGGTAAAGACAGCAGGCCGTGCAAAAGCAGGACTCAAAAAAAGAGACAGGCACATCAGGGAAAAACTGAACCTCGGTTACGGAGGCAGCCCAAAACCATTGCCGGCAAACAGCAACAGGTACGGCGCAAAGACAAGCCAGAAAATAATGCTTAAATTCACATGCATGAAATGCAATAAAGCACACCAGAGCACAGCACCGAAAAGGTCAAAAAAATTCGAGGTAGTTAGATAAGGTGAAATAATTATGGTAGGAAGCTTCATAAAAGTCAAATGCTCAAAATGCAGCAACGAACAGAACATATTTGAAAAGCCGGCAGGCACTGTCAAATGCCTTGTCTGCGAAAGCACGCTTGCAGAATCAAAAGGCGGAAAAGCAGACATAAAGGCTGAGATAATTGAAAAAACAGACAAAAGCGGAAAAATGATTCCTCTAAAAAAATGATTGCTTTACAATAAAGCATATCTCTTAAACATTTTTCGGGGTTTTTATCATGTCAGACATTAAAAGATATCCAAAAACAAACGAGATAGTCTTGACTGAAGTTCTCAATGTCAACCCTAACAGTATCTATGTAAAGCTTGAAGAATATCATCTTAACGGTATGATCCATGTCTCAGAGCTTTCCACAAGCTGGGTAAAAGACATACGCAAATTCGCAAAGAAAGGCCAGAAACTTGTTCTAAAGGTCCTCCCTGCAAGAGGAGACAGGAACATTGTCAACCTGTCGCTGAAGAGGGTAAAGCCGTCGCAGAGGCGCGATAAGCTGGATAGTATAAAAAACGAAAAGAAAGCAGGAAAGCTCCTGGATTTTGTGCTGTCCGACCTCAAGATTGAGGATGACAAAGACGCAAAAACAAAGATAAGCAAAACGCTTAAGGAATATTATGAGAGCCTTCACAGCGCCTTCAGCACAATATCTGCAGATGGCATTGATAGTGACCTAAAAAAAGACCTGGGAAAAGAATGGTCCGGCGCAATAGAGAAGATCGCAAAAGAGAAGATAAAGCCAAAAAAGCTTGTAATAAAAGGCACACTCACCTTAAGCTTCTCAAGAAGTGATGGTCTTAAACAGATAAAAGAGGCATTAAATATAAATAAACCCAACATAAAAATAAGATATGTCAGCGCTCCTAAATACTCGCTTGAGATTGAAGGCAAAAACTATGCAGACATGGAAAAAGAGCTTGCATCAGTTGTTGCCGGAATGTCTGATCTGGCAAAATCAAAAAAAGGCACATGCCTATTCGCAAAAGCGTAGATTATCATGTCAAGCATACTTTTCTGCAGAGCATGCCGCAGATACACTATGGAATCAAAATGTCCGATATGCAGTGAAAAGACAGTTGACCCGACACCACCGCGTTTTTCACCGCAGGACAAGTATGGCAGCTACAGGAGAGAGATGAAGCGCCAGATAAAGATGAAAAAAGGATTGGATAAAGATGAAAACGACCGAAATAAAAGTTCTGAAGAGGCCTGAACTCAAGGATCCTATATTCATAGAAGGTCTGCCGGGTGTAGGATATATAGGCAGAAATGCAGCAGGATACATGATTGATACTCTTAAAGCAGAAAAATTCGCAGAGATTCACTCATTCCATTTTCCGCCAGTAGCAATGCTGGACTCAGACAAGAGCGGCAAGATGAGCGCTCTTAAAAACGAGTTTTATTTCTGCAAGGCAAAGAAAAAAGGAGATAATGACCTTATCATACTCATAGGTGATGCCCAGAGCATGGATCCTATCGGTCATTATGAGATAGCGAAAGAGATTGTGGAGTTCATAAAGGATTTCAACCCGAAACAGATAATAACTCTTGGCGGTTTTGCGACAGGAAAGCTTGACAATGGAACACAGAAAGTTTTCGGGGCAGCAGTAACAGACAAGATGATAGAAAAATTTAAGAAAGAAGGCATTGTCTTCAAAGACACCAATATCGGGCAGATAATAGGTGCGTCAGGGCTCATAGTGCTAGAAGCCGAAAAGTACAGCATGGATGCTGTCTGCCTCATGGGCGAAACATCAGGTATGCTACTCTCAGATCCAAAAGCTACAGAGAGTGTACTGGAATTTCTGGCAAAATATCTTAATATAAAGATTGACATGTCAAAGATTGAAGAAAAAGTCAAAGAGACAAGCGATGTGATAAAAAAGATTGAAGGCCTTCAGAAAAAGCTGACATCGCAGATGATGCCAAAAGACAGCAAACAGGATGATAATCTTGGATACATCGGTTAAAGGATGGTTAGATAATTATGGAAGAATACACACGTTTCGAAAAAGCAAGGATTATAAGCGCAAGAGCGCTTCAGCTTTCGATGGGTGCTCCAAGCCTTCTGAAGAAGGCACCGGGAAACCCTATTGAAGCATCAAAAGAAGAATATGACAAGAATGTCATGCCGATAACTGTAGTAAGGCATTGATATCTTTTACTATATCTTTAAGATACTTTTTATCTGTTCATAATTAATCTTCAGACTATCATTTTTTGGATATTCTGTATTATTGATTATGTTTTCTCTTGTGAAATCTATCATTTTATAAATAATATCATCTCCCTGATCTTCAATCAATTCAAAGAAATTCAACCCGTTCCCTATTGATTTACCCATTTTTTGTCCATTATTTCCCATAAGTAAAGGACCTACAAGATAATCCGGTGTTCCTGCCCCCATAAGTTCCATCAAAGATTTTACTTTTTCAACACCTCTGATTCTGTTTCCTCCATGAATTGATGCATAATCACCACCAAGAACATGCACATCTGCGAATGGCTCAATCATTATATCACGGATAGCGTTCAGGAAAAAATGGACTGCAATATCATATTCTGTATCATATACATCAAATTCAAAAGAATCAACATCACACATTGCATTAAGGCACTCCATACTCAGAACTCCTCTTTCGCTATCATATCTTGAAGATGATTTTGAACTGGTCCTGCATTCAGGACATAAAGGATATACAAGAGTTTTATCCGATTTACTTTTTCTTGGTCTATCCCCGTTATATATCATTTTAACATCCATATTCTTATCCAACAGCTTCTTCAGGCCGACTCTATATCCAAGTTCTTTTTGCAGTTCTGAAAAAAAGTTAATCTCATAATTAAAATTTAGTCCGCATCCCTGAACTAATCTAACAGTCTTTTCAACATTATCTGAAACATGTAACGAGAAAGAATCATGGCAACCTTCTTCATCTGGCATATCCCTATAATTGATTATACAATTATCCGGACTGCCGTCTTCCTCAAGATAAGGCAAATCAAGATCACATATTGTAAGCCTAAGCATAGAATCTTTACCATTGCTGTTTATTGTGTCTGATAACATAAACGACAGCAATAGAGTTGCAAAATTTCCTATATGTAACTTTCCGGAAGGCCTTAGGCCAACATTTATATTGATTGTCTTTTCATAGCTGTCTAAATTATCTAAACAGTCATTGAAATTATAAAATATTGAACCCATAAGAACACAAGACACATCTAATTATTATTTCATTGTAACAATAGCTTTATATAAATTATACAGAATTATTTCAAATTATATATACAGACCCCCAACAATTAAATTCTGAGACTATGATACACGAACTGCACGCAGAAAAGGTTTTGGACAGCCGGGGCAACTGGACAGTCAAAGCATATGTCAACGGCATACCTGGCACAGCACCCAGCGGCGCATCTACAGGCACATATGAGGCTAAAGTCATACCCCCAGACCAGGCAGTAAAGATAATAAACAGCAGGCTCCAGCGCCTTGTAGGAGAAAAGCTCAATCAGGCAGAGATAGACATACTTCTTGAGAGCATGGACGGCACAGACAATTTTGACAAGATAGGCGGAAACACAGCCATAGCAGTATCTTTTGCAGTCTTCAACGCGATACATAGATCAAGAAAGATTATCAGGGAAATATTCCCTTTCCCGCTCGGAAACGTCTTCGGAGGCGGAGCGCACGGCGGCTATACGACATTTCAGGAATTCCTTTCCCTGCCGGTAAAAGCAAAAAACATATACGAAGCGATAGAGACAAACGCAGAGCTCCATCACAGGCTTAAGGAAAAGTTCCGGAAAAAAGCAAAGGTCATAGGCATAAACGATGAAGGCGCCATAACAGCAGATATAGATGACCTGAAAGCTCTTGACATAATAACAGATACAGCAGAAGACTTAGGCTGCAGGATAGGTATTGACGCAGCAGCATCAGAATTTTTCAAAAATGGCAAATACAAATACCGATCCCTAAAAAAAACATTAAAGCCAGAGAACCAGCTTGATTTCCTCATAGAGACTGCGAAAAAATACAGGCTCCTATATATAGAAGACCCTTTTGAAGAGAATGACTTCAAGAACACGGCAGAACTTACAAAAAAAATAGGAAAAGATTGCCTTATCTGTGGAGACGATCTTTTTGTCACAGACGAGAGAAGACTTTCGCAAGGAATAAGAGAAGGTGCGGCAAACTCAATAATAATAAAGCCTAATCAGGCAGGCACAGTTTCTCAGGCATATGACACTGTATCTCTTGCAGTAAAGAACAACATAACTCCTGTAGTCTCACACAGGTCTGGAGAAACCTCAGATTCCACAATGGCACGGCTTACAGTATTATGGAGTGTACCCATAATAAAAGCTGGTGTGATAGATATGAGAGTAGCAAAGCTCAACGAATTGATACACCTGTGGAACATGGCAGAGTCACCTAAGATGGCAGATCTCAAAAACATGAAATAAATAAAGAAGATACATCTTTTACGCATAACCTTTAAAAAGATTTCGCCGCAAATACTCATACAAATTCTTGGCATTACGCTTAAGATACATACCAGACAAGATATTCAAGGTTTTTTACATGACCGAAAGCGCAGCAACAACAACGGACCAGGCAGGAGAGACTAAACTCATCCCTGCAACCAATTACCTCTCAGCAGGCATACATATAGGTATGAAGCAAAGAATTAAGGCAATGGAAAGATATATATACAAAGTAAGGCCTGATAAGCTTGCGGTCTTTAACATACAGCTCATAGATGAACAGATACAGAATGTAGCGAACCTACTGTCTCAGTATGCTCCTGAAGACATCCTTGTAGTATCAAGAAAAAAGAACGGTCACAAGCCGGTTGTCAAGTTCGCAGAAGCCATAGGCGGAGCAAAAGTAATTTACGGGCGTTTCTATCCTGGTACACTTACAAATCCTAACTATGAAAAATACATAGAACCAAAAATAGTCATTGTCACAGACCCATTCCTTGACAAACAGATTGTTGAGGAGGCATTCAAGTCAAACCTGCCCATAATCGGACTGTGTGACACGTTCAACAACCCAAAAAATCTTGATATCGTAATCTCTATGAACAATAAGGGGAAAAAAGCCATAGCATTGGTCTACTGGCTCCTTGCCCGCGAAATCCTGAAAAATAAGGGCGAGATAAAAGGCGATGCAGAATACAAATACTCCCTTGAGGACTTTGAGATGCCCGAGTTTGAGTGAATATCTCACCTCACATATAAATAGATTAACATATATCTTTTCTTATGTTCGCATCTCTTCAAACATGGTCTGAAAGCCTGATAACTTCATCGGGCCTCGGAGCAGTCTTTTTCCTGTCAGCCATAGAATCCATATTCTTTCCCATACCGACAGCCCTGATAATAACGGCAGCCACAGGACTGGGTGCAGATGTCGCAACCATTGTCACAGTGGCGACCATAGGCTCTGTGACAGGGGCTGTAGTAGGATACAAACTGGGTATGTATGGTGGCAGACCGTTCGCTGAAAAGTTCTTTAAAGTCTCGCATATAGACACTGTAGAAGCATGGTTCTCAAGATACGGAGTGCTTGCGGTCGGCATTGCAGGACTGACACCTCTTCCTTATAAAGTATTCACAATATCAGCAGGAATAGCGAAGATGCACCTGCCGTCTTTCATAGCTGTGTCCATAGTATCCAGATTTGCTCAGTTCATAATATTCGCATACTTCGGGGCAGCCCTTTTCAAAATATTCTAGACACCCCTTTAAGTGGTCATTTTCCTGATAAAATACCCATACGGTGTTTTCCGAAACATTATATACCCCTAGAAACCATATAATAAGCATGGATGCTTCAAACACCTCCGCCAGCCTAATAACCCAGTTCAAGGATTTCGGCTTCACACTCTATGAATCAAAAGCATATGTCGCCCTTGTCACAGGAGGCATCATGTCAGCGCCTGAGACCTCAAAAAAGAGCGGTGTGCCCAAAAGCAAGATATATGACACTTTGAATAATCTTCTGAATAAAAGGATAATTGAGGAATATCCTGGATCGCCAAGGAAATTTAAGGCAAGATCTCCAGGCTTTGTCCTTGACGAGCTTGTGGAACAGGAGAAATTGCGACTTGAAAAGGTACAATCATCAGCAGACAGCCTAAAGTCAAGGCTTGACTCTATCATAAGCAATACGGAAAAGACATATGTATCAGATGATTCAGTGCTTTGGACAGTTAACGGTCGTCGCGGATTTCATGAGAAGTTTGCCGAAATGGGTTCAAGAGCAAGAAAAGAGGTCAAAGTGATAACTCCCTACTTCTCAAGAAACTCAATCCTTGAAAAAGCGATAAACAACGCAAGGTCAGAAGGTGTCATATTCAAAGGCATAACAACAATAAATGACGACAACAAAGACAGGGTAAAATATTATCTTGAATGCTTTGACAGCATAGATCAGTTCAGGGGAGAAATCCCTATAACTCTCGTCATAATAGATGAAAAAGAATGTATGTACAGGATAGATTACCGCATCAACGGCCTGCTGAACTATGTCGGTGTCCACTCGACAAACATAGGCCTCATAAAAGCGTTCACACAATACTGGAACGGTCTCAAGGCTGATTCAGTCCCTATTAAGGCCATCCAATAGCTTAGCCATTTTTTTCTCATACCTGTCCAAAGACTTTATGAAAATCTCGTTATCTTCAAGTCCTGAAAGCTCTCCTTTAAGTATATAACATTGCAGTATCGCCTTTTCAATCTCTCGCGAGAACACAGCTTTCCTTTCACAGATATAATCCAGATAAGTTATGAACGCAACAGTTTTTGTAAGTATGTCAGAACTCATCTTGATGACAGCCAGTTAAAAATATACAGAACATATTTACCTGACCTGTCTTATTATTATTGGTGACCCCCTAAGGTGGTCACTTATACATATCCTGAGCGACACAGATCATAGCAAAATGTGTAATATGTTCTATCCCGTCTAAAAATTATATATACTAATGCAGACAAAATTAGATAAGCACATAATTACTGGTGATATTATGGGATTTCTTGACAAGATTAAAGAATCAGTAGGCTTGGATTCTAAAAAAGGGATAAATGTTCCGGCTCTGGACAAAGATCTTGACCTGCTGAACACACAACAGGCAGCACAGGAAAACACTATGCAACCGGAGATGGAAACACAGGAAGCTCCTGCAGCAGATATACCTTCAAATACTGAAAACATACCATCTAATACAGATTTACCTCCAAATGCTGAAAATATGCCCTCAAATGATATAGAAGGTATCCCTCCCTCTCCAGAACCAATTCAGGAACCATCCCAATCCTCAGACATTCAGCCGGAAATAAAAGATGCAAAAAATGAAAAAGGTAGCGAAAATATTGCAGATATCCAGACACCTGAAGAAAGCACCAAAGATCAGGATATACAAGACAATGTTCAGAATACAATACCGGCCAATGAGCCGGACACACAGGACAATGCCTGGGATACAGTACCGGAAAGCACACATTTAGATAATGATACTGCAGGCAATTTTGAAAATATAAGGCAGGAAAAGATGAAGATTTCAGGCGAGCTGGAAAGGCTCACAACAGAGATTGACGGAATCATAAAGAACCTTGAAAATGAGCTGAAAGATGGCAAGATTGTAAAGAAGACAGAAACAAAACCAGAGAACAATACAAAAGAAGACAGGAAAGCACCAGATGTTTCGAAAAAAGAAAAAGAGATAAAAAAAACTGATAACAAAGCAGACGATACTGCCTCAGCCAAACAATCTGAAGGATCAAAGAAGATTACAGAAAAAGACATAGAAGCGCTTGAGGACTTTCTTTCAAAAGAGAACATAAAAAACATGCCCAAATCCAAATAACACATAATACATCTGCATACCTCTTTTTCACAAATCCAATAAAGATATAAAACTTGCCAATGATATATATAGACATTGATTCTTATGGACCCAAAACAGATTGAAGCTTTAATTGAAGCCCGCGACGAAGGAAAATCCTTCACTGAACTGTCACTGAAATATGATATACCAAGATCAGAGATAAAAAAAGTTCTGGCCGACAAGATGGGCGACAGGTTATATACATTTGACATAATATACAAGACAGACAATAGCGAAAGGATACAGAAGATAATACAGGAGCGTATACTTGAAATCCTCGCAGAATATCATCCGGACATACAGATACCGTCCACCAGCCAGAAATTCATAAAGATACATGAAGGCGATCTTGACTGCTGCATAGGCCTGAATATTATGGCAACATACTATGACACAGTTGTCAAGTCCTTATGGAAATACAAGAAATACCATACACAGGTCAAAGAGCTCGTAATAATCCTCATCTCAAGAAGGATAAGCAAGGACAGACTGGATGAACTGCTCAGAGACAAGCCTGAGAATGTCAAAATCATACCTTATACAGAAACAGCATTACTGGAAAAGCTAAGAAAAAAGCTTATGCAAAAACAGGAAAAAAAATAAGATGTTTTTAAAGCATCCTTTACTCTATATTGCTCCAGATCATATCAAACATGGAGACTGCGAAATCCTTGGTCAGATGGTTGCTCTGTGTCCAGAAACCAGTCTGCTGGCTCTCATGGACAATGCTGTCATCTGTAAGCCCTAAAAGAAGCTGGCCTTCATCAGATATGACCATCTTACATACAGGTGGCTTATGCCCAAGCTTGTTTATATCTCTTATCTCAGCCACTTTACCTAATGCTTCTATCTCTTTTTTGTTGGAATCAGTAAACGGCAGAGCTATCTTTATGCTAATACCCCTGTTTTTGGCCTTAGACAGCAAAGACATGTTCTTCTTCCACATATCTTTGATGCCGTCCTCAGTAGTAAGGATAAGAATGCTTGATTCAGTATTCTTTATTATATTATTGAACTGCATAGTGATGGAATAGCCACCCTTAAATGAGCCGGACATGTCGGATGGCTCTATGACAGAGACACCGTTTGAGTATAGATTGCTCAGCTCAGTTATTGCATCGCTTTCAGAAAACTGGTTGATGCGCATCACATTTCTGGAATACTTGTCTTTAATGATATCCTTTGTCTTGTCCAGCGCGATTGACGGCTCGACAGCAACATATTTAATCGGCTTTGCATGCTGCACGACAGCAAACCCTTTCTCTGCAAGGCTCTCAAGAACATCATACGCCCTTGATCTAGGAACCGAAGCAAGCTCTGCAAGCTCTCCTGCAGTGCCTACACTTTTCGCAAGAAGCGCTATATATATCTTTCTCTCGTAAAGATTAAGTCCTATTGTCTTTAGAGCATCTGTCGTCTTCTGGCTTATCATGTCAAGTTCACCTTGTGATATTATTTAAACTATATAATCTTTATAAATGTTTTGGAAAGTTGTTACATTAAGGGGGTTAAACTCAAATATAAATTTATACAGAAAAATATCTTTATAATAATTACTATCTCAACCACTATTTAATTAAAAATAGAAAATTAAAAGAAATATAAAAAATAAAGAAAAAAAAGCTCACTTATTCTTCCCTCTAAAAGACTCAAGAATCTCAAGAGGAAGTGCAAGCACAATAGTATTGTTCTGGTCAGAAGCTATGTCATTCAATGTCTGTAATGTCCGAAGATGAAGAGCACCCTTGTTGCCGGCGAGAGTTTTTGCAGCTTTGGAAAGGTTTACAGACGCGATAGTTTCACCTTCAGCCTTTATTATCACAGCCCTTTTTTCTCTTTCAGCCTCAGCCTCCTTTGCGATAACCCTTTTCATGTCTGACGGAAGAAGTATATCTTTCAGCTCAACGCTGTTGACTTTTATACCCCATGGGTCTGATGCCTTGTCAACAAGCTCTTTTATTCTTAAAGAGACGCTCTCCCTCTCTGAGAGAAGCCTGTCAAGCGTTGTCTCTCCGACAATATCTCTCATTGTAGTCTGCGCAAGCTGGCTTACGGCGAACTTGAAATCCTCAACCTCAATTATCGCATTTTTAGCATCGCTGATCTTATAGTACAATACAGCATTCACATTCACAGACACATTGTCTTTTGTCATCGCATCCTGGCTGGGCACATCAACAGCTTTGACACGGAGATCCACCTTCTGCATCGTATCAATCACAGGGATTATGTACCTGAGTCCGGGATTGACAACACCGGAATAGTTTCCGAGCCTGAACCTTACACCGCGCTCATACTCGTTCATCACCTTAAGACCTGTCAAAGCGAACAGGATGAAAGGCACAAGAATATATGTGGCAATTTCCATAATATCACTTATATTATATTTGGCGCCTCATTTATTTATAATTTAAAGATAAAACAAAAATAAAACTTGAATCACAGAATTTTGCCTGAATTTATAAGGTTTTTGCATCAAACAATAGAAAACTATATAAACTCCAAAATACAATATATTAAAGTCCTAACTAAATATACCCCTTTACTATAATGAATTATTAGGACTGATACCCTGGATTAGGTGGGGGGAATGCGAAAGCTTCCACCCAACCATCTTCTTTATGTAAATACTAAAGCACACCAAAAATAATAGCAAAATATATAAAGACTCTTTTTTTATTATATGAAAGATAAAAAGAAAAAAGTTTATTGTTTTTCTTGAAAAAAAGATATATATTGAACACACCTAATATTATAATCATCGGTGATTGAATGGATATGATGCCAGAGCATATGGGTTATGACAGGACTATTGTTGTCTTTTCACCTGACGGACGCCTGTTCCAGGTAGAGTACGCAAGAGAGGCAGTCAAGAAAGGTGCAACAGCATTAGGCCTGGTCTTCAGAGACGGGATAGTTCTATGCGCCCAGAAAAGAGTCTCAAAGCTTGTAAAGTTTGCAGATAAGATATTCCAGATAGATGATTATATAGGGCTTGTAGCAACAGGCATTGTAGCCGATGCAAGAGTGATGGTTGATGTATCAAGAGTCAAGGCACAGCAGCACAATATGGTATACGACGAGAACATATCAACAGCAAGCATATCAAAATTTCTCGCAGACAGGCAGCAGCTTTACACACAGCACGCAGGTGTCAGGCCATACGGTGTATCTATGCTCATAGGCGGCTTCAACAAGAAAGCAGAGCTATACGAGACAGACCCCAGCGGAATACTCACAGAATGCCTTGCAAAATCAGTAGGACGAAAAGCAGACAAGATAAACAAATATTTTGAAGACAACTACAAAGAAAACATGGATGAGAAACAGGCATTGCAGTTTTCAATAGACAGCCTGAAAAAACAGGGAAAAATAGATCCGGAAGGCATAAACATGGTTGTCATAAAAAAAGGAAAATATGAAAAATACGATGCAGACAAGTTGAAGAAGCAGGGAATAAAATTATGAGCACAGAACATGTTATCGCAAGACTGACATCCCACAACAAAGAGTTTGAGATAATAGTAAATGCGGTGAAAGCCCGTGATTACAAGAGCGGAATAATATCAGACATCAGCGATATTCTTGTTGTTGACGGCATATTCAGAAACTTAAGGAAAGTAAAAAGCCTTGACAAAGGCGTGCTTTTCAAAGACAACAAGACTGTCATGCGTATAGAAAACAAAGAGCTCAAGGAAATCTTCGACACAACAGAACTTATCCAGATAACGAAAAAAATAATAGATGACGGCGAAATCCAGTACACTACAGAACAGAGAAAAGAGTTCCTTGAACGCAAGGAAAAAGCTGTTATAAACCTTATAGCAGGCCAGAGCATAGACCCAAGGACAAACGCGCCGCATACACCTGCAAGGGTTGAAGCTGCAATAAGACAGGCTAAGATCCATATAGACATGTACAAGTCGGCAGAGGCCCAGGTCCAGAACATAATAAAAGAAATTGCAGCAATTATGCCGATAAAGCTTGAATTCAAAGAAATCCAGATCAAGGTTCCTATACGTTACGCAGGACAGCTAAAAAAAATCATGATTGACTTCGGACAGATAAAGAAAGATAATTGGATAGGTACTGATTATATCGCAATGATAACTATCGGTGCAGGTCTTACAGATTCTTTTATGGGAAAGGTCAACAGCCTGACACACGGAGAAGCAATATGCAAGATAACGAACTAAAAGTTTTGTATAGATAAAACTAAAAACAAACATAAAATAACAAAAAAAGATTATATTTGAGGTGAAAAAGATGACTTCGGTAAAGATAATATCAAAAGACAGCAAAGATAAGATAAAGACAGAAGAAAAAGTAGTGACAGCCAAAGTTGAAGTGAAGAAGGATGAAACAAACAACAAGATAGTCCTTCCTGGAGACGTGCTTGTAGAAAGCATAGACTTCCTCGCAGGCTATGGCACATACAGAGAAGGCAAGAAGATATATTCAAAAGTTCTTGGCATTCTGAGGAAACAGGAACATGCCATAAGCGTAATACCATTCTCAGGACTTTATATGCCAAAAGCAGGCGATTTCATAATAGGTGAAGTAGTCTATATCGGTTATTCCAACTGGAAAGTCGATTTCGGCTGCCCTTATGACGCCACCCTTCCCATGTCAGGCATACCGGAATTCATAGAGAACGGTGCAGACCTTACAAGATATTACAAAAGAGGGGATCTGATATTCGCCTTGGTTGATTCTGCTACAAAAGGCATGATTATCCAGCTCAGCCTGAAAGACAGGAGAACCAGAAAGCTTTTCGGCGGCAAAGTAATAAAGGTGCCTAGCCAGAAAGTTCCTAGAATAATAGGAAAAAGCGGCACAATGATATCACAGATAAAAGACAAGACAGGATGCATAATAAATGTAGGCCAGAACGGCTGGATATGGATAAAAGGCGACAATGAGGCACTTGCTACAGAAGCTATACAGATGATAAATAAGATGTCCCACAAGAGCGGGCTGACAGATACAATCGCAAAATTCCTTAACAAAGGGGCCGGAAAAAATATCGCAGAGGATAAAAAAAATGAATAGAAGGTGATCATGATGGCATCAAATGTACCAAAAAAATATGAAAAGCTTATAGTCAATGGCAAAAGGCTTGACGGAAGAAAGCTTGACGAGTTAAGGCCAACAAAGATAGAGGTCGGAATAATACCGTCAGCAGATGGTTCAGCATACGTCGAGGTAGGAAAAACAAAAGTGATGGCTGCAGTCCATGGTCCTAAAGAGATGTTTCCAAGACATATGATGAATGAAGACAGAGCTGTGCTTAATGTAAGATATGCTATGCTACCTTTCTCTACATCAGACAGGATACGTCCTGGTCCGAGCAGAAGAAGCAATGAGATATCCAAAGTAGCAAGACATGCACTTGAATCTGTAATATTCCTTGAAGAATATCCGACAATGGGTATAGACCTGACTCTTGACGTCATCCAGGCAGACGCAGGGACAAGAGCAACTGCAATAACAGCAGGAGCTGTAGCTCTCGCACATGCAGGGATACCTATGAAAGGTCTTGTCGCAGCTACAGCGATGGGAAAGATAGACGGCAAACTGGCAGTAGACCTTAACGGTCCTGAAGACAACTTCGGAGACACAGACATGCCTTTCGCTATGGTGTCCACAAACAAGGACATAACATTGCTGCAGATGGACGGCGATTTCACACCTGATGAATTCAAAAAAGCTCTGTCCATGGCAAAAAAAGCTATAGAGCCTATATTTGAAGAGCAGAGAAAAGCGCTGCTCAGATATCACGAATGATACGATAAGGAGGTTAGATCAATATGAGCATGTTAAAACAGAACAGGCAATACTTAAGAGAAAAAATAATATCATCCAGAGAAGATGGAAGATCTCACACAGAATACAGGCCGATTACAATCAAGACAGGAGTACTTGACAAGGCCGAAGGTTCTGCAAGGGTAACAATCGGAAAGAGCGATGTCCTTGTTGGTGTCAAGATGGATATAGGCACCCCATTCCCTGACAGCCCGAAAGAAGGTATCCTTATGGTAAACTCAGAATTTTCTGCAATAGCAAGCCCTGACTTCGAGAACGGCCCGCCAAGAGAAGACTCAATTGAGCTTTCAAGAGTTATTGACCGTGGCATAAGAGAATCCCACACGATTGATGTCGGAAAACTCTGCATTGAAGAAGGCGAAAAGGTCTGGATGGTATTTGCAGACATAAACATACTGAACTATGACGGAAACCTTATTGATGCGGCAGGAATAGCCACAATCGCTGCTCTCATGACTGCAAATATACCGAAAATAGAGAAAGACGGCACAATAAACAGGGATGATGAATCTAAAAGCGCACTTCCTGTCACAGAGATACCGGTTCCTGTCAGTGCAGGACTCATAAACGGAATAATAGTTGTAGACATGACCAAAAATGAAGAGAAATGCGCCGACGCCGTAATGACTATAACCACAAAAAAAGACGGCAACTTCTGCGCAATGCAGAAAGCAGGACCTTCCGCTTTATCTGAAGAGCAGATACTGAATATTGCAGAACTGTCACAGAAGGAAAGCAAAAAGATACGGTCTATGATAGAAAAAGCTGTCAAAGCGAACAAAAATTGAGAATGTTGAAAAACATTTAAAAAGCTTTGTCTAAAAAGATAGAAAGGATGTTGTTTCAGTATGGCTACAAAAAAAGTAAAATCAGCAGGCAGATATGGTATAAGATACGGGAAAAAGATAAGGGACAAGACTGCGGCTGTTGAATCAAATTCAAGAGCTGTGCACAAATGCCCGTCCTGCCTTAAGAAAGGTCTGAAAAGACAGGCAGCAGGGATATGGCAGTGCAGGATATGTAACCTTAAGCTTGCGGGCGGAGCATACAGCCCAAAGACTTCGGCAACAAAGATTATAGAGAATGCGCTTGCAAAAAAACAGGATTAAGATTATAGGTGTATGATATGTATATATGCTTGACATGCAAAAAAGGATCAGATATAAAAGACATAAACGTGACGGCCATATGCAAGTATTGCTCAGGCAGGGTATTTGTCAAGGAAAGGGCAAAGATTAAAAGGACACATATCGCAAGATAAGCCAAAAACAAGAGCATGATGTCTATATGGTTTACCATGCCTCATTGACACTTGAAAGCCCGAAGACAGGCATAATATTGTCTGCCATAGAAAAGACAGGCATACCAGACAGAAAACGCATAAGCATAAAAACAGAAAAGGCAGGAAACAGTCTAAAGGTCATGATAGAAGCGAAAGACCCGGTCGCCTTGCGCGCAGGCCTCAACAGTTTCATGAACCTCTATAATCTTTCAGATAATATTATAAAAGGTATTGTATATGGCAGAAAAAGATAATGGCGTAAATCCTATGGAAACTCAGATGCTCCAGCAGCAGATGCAGACAATCATGATACAGAAGGAGAACACAAGAGTACAGCTTCTTGAGATAGACAATGCGCTCAAAGAAGTCAAAACGACAGAAGGCGATGTATACAAGACATCAGGTATACTTTTTATAAAATCTAACAGGGAAAAAATCACAAAAGAGCTTGAAGAGAAAAAGAACGATCTTGATATGCGCATGAGCTCTCTTGACAAAAGAGAAGAGATGTTAAAAAAACAAATCATGAGCCCGGGAAAAGATTCTTGAGTCTTATCTGTTCTCAATTCTAAGAGAAACGTTAGCTTTATAATTCTTATTATCTAAAATTAGATTATGCTGGAAAACATAATAGGTTCCAAAAGCAAGATATCAATTCTGAGAATTCTTTTCAGATGCGGCACAAAAGGCATTACAATACGCCAGCTCGCAATGAGATCAACTACTCCTTATTCTGTTGCTTACAGGGATATCGAGCTTCTTGAAACAGAAGGCTTCATAAAAGTCAGAAAAAAGGGCAGGAACAATATCGTAATGCTGAATGCAGATCATGAAAAATATAGAAAAGTATCCCAACTGTTTTCATCTGACGAAAAAGAGGTCAACAGGCCCAAAAAGATGTTCAGGAACGATGAAGCCCTTATAATCATACATCATAATGCGGATCCTGACGCTGTAGGAAGCGCAATAGCCATAGCGCGCGGTTTCAGTCAGAGCAACATGAAATGCGACATCTTTGCGCCAGGAGGTCTGAGTGCCCAGAGCAAAAGGCTTCTTGCGAAATATCCATACCCTATTCTTGAAAAGATTGAAAAGTATCCATCGCTTGTCTTCATCCTTGACACATCATCCCCCGAACAGATTAATAATATAGTGATACCTCAAAGCTGCAAGAAGATACTGATTGATCATCACACACCGGGAAAGCTTTCAGATATCGCCGACATGAAGATAATAGATCCTTCTGCCCACTCAACAGCAGTTCTTGTCTATGACCTCCTCATCTCCGCTGGTATAACGATAACCGCAGAGATAGCTTTCTTTCTTATGGCAGCGATTGTCGCAGACACAGGCTTTTTCCGCCTTGTTGATAAAAGAGACATCAATGTGATAAAAGAGTTGATTGAATATGTAGATATGGACAATATCTTTGCAGCCCTCTCAACACAGGTAAACTATGATGAAAAGATGGCACGTATGCATTCTATGCAGTGTTCCAAAACTTACACTATTGACGGAAAGATAATTGTACTCACAGAAGCAAGCTCATTTGAGTCAAAAATAGCAAATTTTCTTATAGGATCCTTCGCAGACATAGCCATTGTTGAAAACATAAGCAAGACTGATGTGAGGATAAGCGCAAGGGCACGGAGATACCTTAACGGAAAGATTGATCTCTCGCTGCTATTTAAAGGCATTGGAAAAGATATAGGCGGTAGCGGTGGCGGGCACAGTACTGTAGCCTCTGCGAACGGTTCAGAAACAGATAAGATAGATATTGCAAGAGAAAAGATAAAGGTATACATTGAATCAACCTTCAGAAATAAACTGAAACAATTGTGAGTATCAGACCAGGGAACAGAGACAAAAAACAAAACGTTTTTATAAATATCGCTCTAACTATATGTATATCTGTTCTTGAGATGATTATATGGATATAGACAATATCATAGCTGCATTATCTGACATACAGGAAGACAAGAGAGTGCCAAGAAATGTGAGAGCATCCCTTCAGGAGACTGTAGGAGAGCTTACGAATAACGATGAAAATATAACTGTAAAGCTCAATACAGCAATATCTATACTTGATGAAGTCAGCAATGACACGAACATACAGCCATTCACACGGACTCAAATATGGAATATAGTCAGTATGTTAGAATCACTTCAGAATGATATTGAAACCTGACAAAAGCTTTTAAATGTTGCTGAACAAAAGAGATATAACAATCCAATAGTGATTTAAACATATAACAGCGAGAGGAGAAGTATTATGGGATTTTTAAGCAAGATAATTAGCGAGCCTGAAGGCGAAGAGATAAACGAGACAAATTATCTCGAAATTGATGATATAGACCCGTCCCACCAGGGAAAATTCATGATCCGTGTTGAGACCCTTTCTGAATTTTCAGACACGAGCGTGATACAGGAATATGTAAGGAACGGCGACATTGTCTGGGTAAGAATAAAGCCACTGAAAGAGAAAGACATAACCGAACTTAAAAGGGCTGTTGACAGGCTCAGGAAGACCTGTGTAGCAATAAACGGCGATGTCGCAGGCATTGATGAAGATTATCTTGTTCTGACACCTCCTGGCGTAAGCATACATAGAAGGTAAATCCTTCATTATTCTTTTCTTTTTATACTATATCTATTAGTTCTATAAAATATATTCATCCAAAAACAACGGAACCTAAACAAATGTCAGATAAAAGTCATAGATTCCGCCTGTAACATACTGGACAGCAATCGCTAAAAGTATAAGCCCCATAAGCCTTGTTATCACTTTGGTACCTGTAGTTCCCAAAAGATTAAATATTCTGTCAGAACTTCTGAATATAACATACGCCAGCATACAGGCTATAACAACAGCAAGGATTACAAAAATCTTTTGCTCGGCAGACACTGCAGACGAATAAAGAAGAATGCCTGTTGTTATGGCACCTGGACCTGTCATAAGAGGTATGGCCAAAGGTGTTATAGCCAGATTTTCCATTGTCTCCCATTCATCTTCTTCTTCAGATGTATGTTTTGTCTTCTGTTTCTGACCAAAAATCATCTGCAGGGAAATCATTCCTAAAAGGATGCCACCGGCAATCTTGAATGAATAGAGGCTTATGTCCAGAAAGCCAAATATAGCATTCCCAAAGATTGTAAAGACAAGAAGGGATGATGTCGCAACAACTATAGCCTTATGGATTATCCTTTTCCTGTCTTTTTTGCTATAGTCTTCAAGAAGCGACCGTATTATACCTATAGTACCTATAGGGTTGATTATTACAAAAAGGGTAAGTACAGCATAGTAAAGAAAGCTAAGATCCATAATCAATCCTCTACTCTTGGAGCAAGCACATAGCTCAGTTCAAGGCTGTCTTTCTTCCTAAATGTAAGCCTTGAAGGATAATCCTTGCCTATCTCTATCTTCACGACATCCGCAAGCTTTCCGCCTTTGACAATCTTCTTGAAATAATCAAGACTAAATTTAGAGGATGAAGAACCTTTTGAAGTCAGGTCAAGTATGGCTTTGTTGCCTTTCTCTATATCAAGCTGGACTTCATTAAGATCACCTTTGGACGACATGGAAAATTTCTTCTCATCAGCAGAGAGGACAAGAGTGTCAGACACGATTGAAGCGTCTCCTATACCATCCTCAAGTATTGATGTCTGAAGGTCTACAGTGGTCGCAAAATCAAGATTCATCTCTGGTGATTCTGAATCCTCTATGTTTATGAGAGGCTGCACAAATTTCCTTGTAGACTTTCCGACAAATGTTATCTCAAGCTTTTTCCCATCCTTATCAAGCTCTAAAGTGACCTTATCAAAAGATGACGCTCTCTTCAGCACAGAAAGCAAACTTTCCATATTAACGCTTATTTCCTGCTCAGAATCTATTTCATACTTATCAAAATTAGTCGCGAGAAATTTGAGATTCACAAGAACAACCATTGTAGGATCTACAGCAGTCATATATATTCCATCTTTTTTAGCCTTGAAAGATGCCTCTGTTATGAATTCAGATACGGCAGTCAAGGCATCCCTGAAAGGGGTCACATCATCAAGTACAGCTTTAAACATTTAAATAAACCTCCAAAAATTACGATTGCAATTGCAATTCTCTATTATTTTTGCCCGAACATTTATTAATCTTTAACATCATGCTTCTGAAAAGACTACATAATTAAGATTAATATACAGAATAATCATATAAAAGCTAAAAATTCAGGAACAAAAAAATAAGAAGAAAAAAATCAGCTAGGATTTATATATCAGCTGTACTCGCGCCATATATGCCCGCATTCAATGCATTTATAGAATCTTGTCTCAGGCTCATCGCTCGATCTTGTC
Organism: archaeon; assembly: GCA_013138805.1. Taxonomy (GTDB): domain Archaea; phylum EX4484-52; class EX4484-52; order EX4484-52; family GLR71; genus GLR71. The sequence continues at coordinate 29,173 of WTCA01000012.1, forward strand.
TGCCTGCACCACCAGAATACCTTATTGTTATCGCATTTAGGACATGGCATCTCCATAACAGGAAGATTGACACTGTTTTTTTCAATAACCTGTATATTATCCAAAGGATCATGCTCAATCTTTTCGCTCAGTTTAATAGAATCCGTCTTTTTTACCTTCTGGACCGCACACCCGTTCTTACACACAAATACAACAGAACCATTATTCTTCTCAGGTCTCATGAGACTGCCGCATGACTTACATATTTGCATAAATCCACCCCTTTTTAACTATATGGTTTTTATCTGAATAGCACCACAAGATTTAAATGCTTTTATCATTTGGTTATCTGCACAAAATTTTTTGTGGAAATATATATTATATGAAAACTATATAAAGGTTTCTGTCAGAATGAAGAAGTTTTAGAGAAGCTATAGTGACAACATAATTAAAAAATACCTACGATTTATAACATAAAAAAGTGAAAGAAATTACTTCTTCAATGCTTTCTCAAACTCTGCGCCGAAAAGGTTGACTTCATCTTTTGTCCTTTTAACAGCATCCATAATTGCCTTTTTAGGGTCGCTGGCCTTGACGACAAGCCTGGGTAAACCAATATACGGATGTGACTTCTCATATGCTGCAAAAGACACAGAAGAATCATTCCATAGTGCTTTCCTAAGAAGATTTGGAAGAGTATGTTGGCTATCAGATATCTCTATTATCAATGTTTCCTTATCTTGTTTCTCAATCTTCAGCTGCATACAGACCACATATAATAGGTAGATAATTATTTGTTCATCTTAGTATATAAATCTATCATTGAAGTGTCCCAGACTCCAACTTTTATATATACTCAACTTAACTTTTTAAAAGTATCGCAAAGAGTTATGACAGAACATATACTTATACTATAAACAGGAAATCAGAACCTGAAATCCTCATAGATTCTGAGCATCTTCCTGTCAATGCTTGGAGAAGTCTCATCAATGACCTGGTAAAACAGCTTGTTGTCTATAGAAAAAGAGTTGTTGACCACATAATCAATAGCTGCAATCTCAAGAGCATTTGTCACTATACGCCTTATATCCCTACCGCTATATCTTAAATTTCCGTTTTCCTTGTCTTCCATATAATGCACTATATCATCCACATTGACCTCCGGTACATATCCATCAATCTGCCTGTCAAGCTCAAGACCGAATATGAAACCCTTCTCTTTCTCTCCTGGAGGCGGTATATAAAGAGATGAATTGAACCTGCTGAGAAGAGCACTGTCAATCATATCCGGCCTGTTTGTCGCAGCTATAAGGTTTATCTCTGTCTTATCAATCCCGTCTATCTGCGTAAGAAGAGTGGACAGCGTCCTGTTGGATGCGGAGTCCGTACCGTCCCGGCTCATAGATATTGCATCAATCTCATCTATGAAAAGAACATTGCTCTCATCCTCCTTAAGCTTTGAGAATATCTTTGATATGTTCCTGCTTGTCTCACCGTAATACTTGGAAAGCACATTTGAAGCGTCAATGAAATACATAGTGCTGTCAGCAATCTCGTTTGAAAGCGCCCCGGAAAAAAAAGACTTGCCACACCCAGGAGGACCATACATAAGTACTGTATTACCAGCCCTTATCTTAAAAGGCATATCCTTAGTCCTGGGATATATGATATGCACCTTAAACTTTTCTTTGATATAATCATATCCTATTATGTCATCAAATGTGAAATCCGATGTCACCACAGCCTTATCAATCCAGTCATCCTCACCATTATCATCATCTATAACAGACATATCCCCAGAATTTTTCTTATCAGTCTGGCAGGCCGCCGCAAGATCCCATGACTCATTCTGCACCTCTTTGTACAGTGCATAGGCCCTGTACCTCACATCAAAATTATTCTCAAGCATAGCCTTTACAAGATAGTCTTTTGAGATATAAAGGTGCTTAAGGGAGTGCAAAGGCTCTGTGCTTCTTATTTCCCTGCTCTTCTTGAGATGCGACATCCCTTTGTCTATATAGAGCTGGTTAAGCACAGGCCATCACACTTTTTTAGGGGTGTCCCTCTGTTTCAGCCATCAGAGGAGTATTCACAAGATTGTAGGCTTCCTGTATCTCAGTGCTGTAATCTTCAGGATTCCTGGATATATCTTCAAATATCCTGTCCATTTCTTCATCATATACATCTATCCCGCCAATCTCTGCCTGAGCATCAAGCATATTCTCTTTTGACAGCATATAGCCTCTCATCTGCATAGGCTCGGAAAGACTATCTGAATCCATATAGTCCTTTATCTTCTCAAATCCTGATATGACTGCCGCAAGATCCGTATCCCTTACCTCCGGACTAAGATAGCTCAATGCCTTCTCATAAAGAAGATCCTTTCTGGTAACATCAATGTCCATGACAATAGGAGTATACTCAAACACTTTCTGCCTGTACAGCTCTTCCTCCTTTGACAGGACATCCTCATGCCTCTCAAGCTTCTGCATCGTGACCAGATATGATTTTGCCCTGTCCATATTGCCTTCATCTGCAAGACGTCTCACATGCTGGAAAATTTCATGCTTCTCCTTCACTATCTTCTCTTTCGCAGACCTGCACACAGAAGACCTTCTTGATGCGTTCTTCTGCTTCATCTTAACTGCATGGATATATGTCTCAAGATTGCCTATCATGACATCTATATCCGGTCTTTTCTCTTCTTTTCTCTTAAATACATTCATAATACTCATAGACTTCAACCCCAAATCATCTCAACAGGATGGCAGATAATCCAGATCTTTCCAGAAGCATGCATCATCCATAAACCTGTCATGCTTGTCTATATTCTTCTCTTCAAGGACTGTATATTCCTTTGACTGAACAGCAACAGCCTCAAGATATGAATTTATCTTGCCGATATGTGATGCCATCACATCTTTCCTTAGCACATACACCTGAATATCCATCAGCTGTGACTCATACTCATCCAGAAGCTTTCTCTCCTTATCATCAAGGACATGATACAGTTCCGGATGAGTGTCAAGAAGCGATGCCGGTTCGTCTTTCCTGCAGAAGATAGCAGATATGCTGTCTTTTGCACGGGAAAATACGCCTTTCTCTTTTTTTGCCACCCTGTCTTGCACAAATTTCTCCACAATATCCCCCCTACCGGCAGGCAGACCCATACCAGACATATCATCGTATATGCAGCTCAGGAACTTCTCAATCCTTGACCTGTCATTTGACCCTATGACAAGAAGGCGTGTGTCCGGATTGTAGCAGATCTCAACAGTCCCCCCGCCTAATATGTTTGAGAACGCATACTCCTCAGTCTTCTTTCCTGACCCCTCTTTCTTCTTGGCTGAGCCTGCCTTATTATCCCTGCATAGCTTGCCTGAAAATACAGACAGCGCCTTGTCAAAAGCAGCAGCATCAACCCTGTCTATATAGACATCCATGTCACCAAACCTGCAATACCCCATTGTCTTTTTTGGAAACATGAATATCTTTAGCAATGAAGCCGGCATATTGATGCTCTATACCAAAAAGTGCTGTATCTCAAGAATTTCACCACAGAGAGTGGTGTCATTGTCTAAACCTACCCAAAAACCAGAACATACCCTAAAACAAACACAATACCCGCAAGCATCCACAATAGATATGTGGACAGGTCTTCAGAATGAGCCTTCTTAAAAGCAGCCATCTTAAAAAATGATACAGCAGTCCTATAGAACGACGCGGATGGTACCCTCTGCGTATCAGGATCCAAAGAATTGCCGCACGCATAAGGTTTTCTTGCTGATAAAGATACAGGAGAATCATCCCTGGCAAAAATATAGAATATATACACAAACACAGAAAATAAGACAACAGTGACAGTCCACCCGTCACTTATCACACCAGCAACAACTTCCATCATATCATCACACCCCACCTATGCCCAGGACAGTCCTGATATAAAGCTCCCTGTCAAGGCCTGAACCTGCAATAGCCGCCATAACATCAGTCACAGGACTCTGGAACACACCAAAAGCTACACACAAGCCGGCAAGAATAACAAGCACAAGCTTAAGATCAAGATCAAGAGATATCCTGCTGTCCCCTTTCATATTAGAGAAAAATATCATGAACATCATCTTGGAACAATATGCAAGCGTAAGGACAGAGACAAGCATTGCGGCAATGGCGCCGAGAGGAAACACTTCAAAGCCTGCTATATATATTATAAGCTTGCTTGAAAATCCGTTGAACAGCGGAAGGCCTGCAAGGGAAAGCGCACCAACACCAAAAGATGCGAGAAGAAGTGGATTGCCTGACCCCAGACCGCCCATCCTGTCAAGATTGCTTGACCTAAAATGCCTTATCACAATATATGAAGCAGCAAAAAGAAGCATATCTATTATCACAAGATTAACCAGATGGTATAAAGCACCTGTATAGCTCCCGATACCCAACCCGAAAAGCACATATCCGCTCTGGGATATTGCTGAATATGCCAGCAGTTTTTTGAGATTATGCGTCTGAAAAGCAAGTACCGCACCAACAACCATTGTCAGAAGCGATAATGATATCAAAAGCCAGGACATATCAAAGCCGCCGATTGTTGCAGCAAGCCGGAATATTGTATAAAGACCTATTGTTGTCCCGCCTGCAGTGAACATAAGCCCTAAAGACAAAGGTGTATACCTTATAACAGACGGTTTCCATGCATGGAACGGTGCAGCAGCTGCTTTAAAAGAAAAGCCGCAGAGAAGAAGCCCAAGACCTGCCAGGGAAGCTGTTGTAGAGGAATTAGTCAGGCTTCTGCTTATGTCGGCCATGTTTAGTGTGCCTAAAGACCCATAGATGAACGCTATGCCTAAAAGTATGAGCGATGTAGCGAAACTGCCCATAATAAGAAACCTCACGGAGCTCGCAACAGAGCCCATCCTACCGGAATATGACACAAGAGCATATGACGCAATGCTCAGTATTTCAAAAAAGACAAAAAGGTTGAAGATGTCACCAGTCATAGATACTCCTGCAAGCCCCAAGAACAGAAGCAGAAAAAGAGCATAAAATTCCTTTTTATCATCATGTATTTCCCTCCTGCTTATGACAAGAGCAGCAAGCGCGGTGACAGCGACAAGAGACATTACAAGATAGCCAACCAAGTCAACAGCAAAGCAGATGCCCAACGGAGGGTTCCATCCAAGCATATTATATGTAATAATCTTGCTGGACATGATTTCAGAAAAGTCCATAAGCAAAAGACCCAAAGATATGAACACGGCCCAGAAAGAGATTCTCCAGTGATAATCTTTATGCCTGCCGCTTGTAATAGTTATACCAAGAACAGCAGCAAGCAACACAGGTACGATTAAATTGAAATACGCCATATAAAAACACATCTTAAAGGCAACATACTATATCTATATAAAATTTGTCATATGTGATTAATATACTTATTTATATATCTAATACTCAAATAATGTTTGTCCTATGGACAAGGTAATACATATGCATGTACTTGCGCATATCCCTGTAAATTTCACAATAGGCTACCTGTTTTATATGATAATAGGACAGCCGGCAGACATCGGTTTTCTTCTCGCGATATCTGCTGCAGGATTTCTAATAGACATAGATCATGCAATAACTTTCATGATGGCAAAAAGGTCAATTCACCCGACAAAATTCTACAGGTGGCTTAGATACCAGCTGGACCATTCAGTACCAAGTTTCTACATATGCCACACTTTTGAGTTCATAGCATTCCTTTACATACTCTCGTTCAGTTACTCATTCGCCTACGCCATGTTTATAGGATACGCACTTCACCTGGCAACAGATATGGCGGTGAACATAAGAAAAGACATCATCAAAGGCGAATCATCTATAAACAGGTTCAAATACTGGTCAGGAACTTATTTCATGCTCTACCCAGGATACAATTACATAAAAGTGAAGCTTTCAGGCCCGATAACTACTTCTGTTTGATAATCAAGCCTCACACTTTCTTTGAAGAATTTAAAGTACCGGACATCTTATGATACTTGATTATCAGAGCAAGGGCAAGAGCAATCACAGAAAGTTCAATAACAATAGATGTCAGGACAAGCGCCTGAGGAAGCGGATCTACAGCAGTCAATGAAAAATAAGATAAATCCATACCTTCAAGAAAAATAGGTGCGATACCACCCGCACGATAGCCGATAGAAATCAACAGCAGATGAATCCCGTTCGTAAAAAGCCCAAGCCCTATGACTTTCTTGATAAGATTTTCCTTGACAATAATCGCATATGTGCCTATAGCCACAAGCACGATAGCAGTTACATATATTATCATCTCCAGGCCTCCTTCTCTAAAGAATATATTATAAGTATTATCGCTGTCGCGACCATGAGCATACCTGCGATGTTCATCATTGCAGTGAACCCACCGCTCCACAGGCGAAAGATTGTCTGGCTTTCTATGAGCGCATCCCTAAAATGATAGCCAAGTTTTGAAAGTACAAGCAGCATCAAAAGACCTGAAACGCTTTTGATGTCTATAAGCTTATGAATTATAAGTTTATGTTCAAGATCCTTCTTTTCAAAAGATATCACAAGCAGTGCAAAGGCAGAACCTATTATCGCACCTGCAGCAAAGCCTCCGCCCGGAGTAAGATGCCCATGAAGCGCTATGTAAAGCCCGTAGATAAGTATAAACGGAAAGACAATTTTTGTAGTCTCTTTTATTATCGTATCCATAATACTCACTTTTTCCTGCCGGATATCTTTTTTCTGCTGTTTTTTATCTTCCTCGCCACAAGTGCGACACCGATAGCTCCTGTGAAAAATACGACCTCTTCACCAAGCGTATCAAATCCACGAAAATCCCAGACAATAGAATTGACAATGTTTGTAGAGCCTGTCAGGCCTGATCCGTTATGAAGATACTGTTCCGCTACAACGCTTCCGCTGATATCTCCATAAGTATGGATGCCACCTACACCATAGATAAGCATTACTGTAAAGATAAATACAAGAAGTAATGTTGCAGCCTCAATTTTACTCTTGTACAGACTATTCATCTCTCAAACCTCTCCGTCTTATGTATAGCTATAAGAAAAAGAAATGTCATAAGCCCTGCACAGATAGCTGCCTGAGTAAGGGCTATGTCCGGTGCTTTGAGAAGGAAAAAGATAACAGCAATCACAAGATCAAGTCCTGCAAGCACAATGACAGAATGCACAAGATCCTTCTGCTCAACAGCTATAAATGACAGGGTTATACCAAGCGCAAGAAGTATCTCAAGCAGCATCAAAAAGCCTCCTGTATCTTCTGTATAACTTTTCCGCACATTGTCATCTTAAATCATCCTTCTTGAGATTTTCAGGCACAATGCCTGTCCTGTGTGCCGCATTGACAATAACATGGCTGCTCACCGGATTTGTCAGGGCAAAAAATATGAAAATAAGGATTGCCTTGACTGAATACACAGTGCCGAAATACTCAAAAGCAACAACAACCAGCGCAAGCATGACACCTCCTACACTTATCATTGTCGCCGCATGTATACGCGTATAGCAGTCTTTGAACCTTAACATGCCTATCGCACCCAGGAGCGCTGAGATTGAAGAGATCAGCAGAAGTATATCTGTTATCATCTACGGACCCCCTCTTTCCTGATCCATTTTGAGACAGCCACAGTTCCGATAAAAAGCAGCAGCGCAAATGTAAGAGCGATATCAAGATATATAGGTGTAGAATTCTCGATTGCAAGATAAATAAAAAACAATATCATCATCTGGCCTAAAACATCAAGCGCGATAAGCCTGTCAGCAAAAGTATGCCCAAGTATGAACCTCACAATCACTATCACAGCAGCCAGAAAGAATATTTGCCATGCAAGAGCTATCATAAGAACACCTTCCTCCCATACTTTGTAAACAGGAAATCAATCTTTTCATCCTTTCTGTAATTGAGGCAATGAACATACAGATTTTTATCAATAGCTACAGAAACTGTACCGGGAGTAAGAGTTATGGAATTAGCAAGCAATGCACGCCCAAGTTCGCTTTTGAAATCAGGCAATATCTTGACTATTGCAGGATTTGTCTTTCCTGTGATGACCGACCTTGCCACAGACATATGCGATCTTACTTCAGCAAAAAGAAAAACAATAGTATATACCAAAAAATTGGCAGCCTTGAAAGGATTAAAAAAATAATCTGCAATGCTAAAGTCAGTAAAATTATGGATAATATATGTCACAACCAGAGACATTACAAGACCTGCTGCAAGTTCCTGAAAATTCAGGCTATATGTGAAAAGAATCCATGATATATAAAGCAGAAGGAATGTGCCTGCCTGCCTGAAAAGATTGCCCATATATTATAGATACCTATAGGGATACATAAAGGTTTCTGTGACATGAGAAAAGATATTTATAATCAATGAGGAGTAACTTTTATAAATATCAAAATTTTAAGTTATCTAGTGATCTGGTGGCAGCAAATCCCTTAAATGAAAAATATACATACATGAAAGAATTCTATAAAAAAGGTAAAACATATCATTCCAACCTGTTTGAGATAACAGGCACAGTTGACTCTGAAGAGATATCATTTGTTTTTGACCCAAGGCAGAAGACTGTGGACGTTCTTGGAAAACCTGCACTGATAGAGATGAATGATCTAAGATTTAAATCAAGAAGCGAAATCCTTTTAGATTATAATATACAATCACAACTTCAAAAAGGAGAAGAAATGACTTACATAGATTGGTTAAACAAAGCCATTTATGAACAAATATCAAACAATCCAAAAATAACTGATGAAAAAGTGCGCAAAGAAGCACTTTCCATTGTAGATCCTAAAAAAACTTTAAAAATAACCGAAATCGCTGAATATTCTTTTGGACAGATGGTCCGTGACCTGAATAAAATATATGCTATTGCAAAAAATAATTCTTAGCATAGTAACTAAACAAAAAAATGAAAAAGCACTACTGGTTTCAAAGCCAACATAGCACTCTCCCTGTATCCAAACCCGAAAAGGTCGCTCCGGAACTGATCCGGAAAATATAGTAAAAAACAGACATAAAATGCCTATCATAACATTATTGCAACCAATATATATGCTTTTATGTTGTTGAAGATATATATCTAAAAAGATAAACAAAATCAGTAGCTGAAACGGGCTTCAGAAAGCCCATAAAAATGCTAAGCATTTTTAGGGTCCCAAAAATTTATGATTTTTTAGGACCCGGATATCTATATGACATTCAATCCTACGGATTGAAGTCATGATTTAATCTTAGGCTACCTACTTAAAGGTCATGATTTAATTGATACTGTTCGCTTTGCTCAGGTGGCAAGCTTATTGAATTTACAAAGTAGCAAGTTGCGGAGTATTAAATCCAGAAAGAAATAAACAAAATCAGTAGCTGAAACGCCTTGTCCTTTCTTCTATAACATTAAGTTTCTCAATGACAAGACTTACCTGATTCTTAAGGTCTCGAAGCTCTAAAGCCATATCGATTCTCTGCGACACAGGCATGTCTGATTGCTGTTGCATATCAACGACAGGCTTTGGTGCCTGCGGATATTCAGGGATTGCCTGACCCACAGAAGGCATAGGAGAAGGTGCCTGTGTCTGGGCAGGAATCTGGCCTGTATTCATATCAAAGCCGCCAGGGGCAGAAACTGGCTGGGACGCAGGATAAGCAGCCTGTGCCATCACAGTCTGGTCCTGCGGATACGCCTGATCTGTCGGGTTGGCTCCAGGAGACATAGAAGGATCTAAAGCTAAGGCCGCTTGCTGATTTATCTGATTAGGCTGACCGGGAGGCACAGTTCCTGCATCAAGAGGATTTTGTAGCGGCAGGCCGGAAATATCAGGTTGCGGAGCATCCCTTATTATCTGGTTCGGCGGATTTAAAGGTGTTTTAGAATCAAGGTTCAGGCCGCCTGAATAGTCAGCATTGACACTTGCCTCAAGCACTTTTGATGATTTTGACATGTCTGCGGTCGGGTCAGACTTCAGGATATCATCTATATTGCTGCTAGCACCGTCAAGATTTGCCCCGGAAGCCGCATGCTTTTTACCTGTCACGGTTTCTTTAAGTTTAGAAAATAAATCCATAATAATCACGCAAAAATAAGTTCATATAGGAATTGCATATACAATATTATTGACAAGGACTATATAAATAATTACTGTAAAGTCTTTAGCTATCAAAACTTACAATAAAAAAATAAGGTTTATAAAGATATATATGAATTAACTATATATCTAATTATATCTAATTCACATTGAAATGGATTGACTTATGGTGTTTTTATGACAGGCAAGACAGCAGTGGAGAAGAAAAATTCAAATCCTAAGACAGGAATTAATCCGGAAAAAGAGCAAAAGAAAGGCTCCAAGACATTGAAAAACGGAAAAAGCAAAGAATCCGGAAAAGAAAAGAAGCTGTCAAAAGAGGAAAGCCAGAAGATAAGGCTTGAGACAGCCCAGACATTCGCTAAGGAAGTCTCACGAGAATTCAAGAAAAGCCTGAAAGCAGTCGTCGTGTACGGCTCGACAGCAAAAGGTAAGCACAGGGAGACATCAGACATAGATACTTTCGTCATAATAGATGACACAAAACTTGAGCAGGACATACCGGCCGAAGTCAAAGAACGCATAGGCGCAGACCTAAGAAGGATTGGCACAAAAATTGACAAGAACATAACGATTCAGGCATTCATGTTCCTGACAGAGTTCTGGGAATCAATAAGATCAGTAGAGCCCTTGATAATGGAGATTCTAAGGTTTGGCATACCTATATATGATGTTGGCATATTCATGCCTGCAAAAAGGATGCTTCAGAGAGGCATGCTGCCTACAACAAATGAGGCTGTAGGAAAAAGGATACACATAGCTCCTCAGCACCTGAAGATGGCAGAGTACAGGATGAAGAGCGGAGCTCATTTCATGGAGCAGGCCATGGCCGCAGCGGGCCAGGCACCACTGATGCTTATCGGAAAGATTCCTCCAGGAAAAGAGGATGTGCCAAAAGAACTCAGATTCCACTTTGTAGACAAGAAACTTCTTGACCCAAAATACGCAGATGTGGCGCAGAAAATACACGATTTCGCAAAAGAGATAGAGCATGCTGAAAACAAGAAGATGAAAGATTTAGGAAAGAAGATGGACGAACACCTGAAGATGACAGACGAGTTCATAAAAGAGATGCAAGAACTCATAAAAAGACTGTCTGAACAGAAAGTTGACACAGTCCTCATGAATACTTACAAAGCGTTCCTAAAAGCAAATGTAGGAGCACTGGAACTCAAAGGCATAAAACCACCGGAACACCTAAAAGACCTGCCTAAAGTCATGGCAGAGCACTTCCCTGAAGTCAGGGAACAGCAGGAAGACCTTTTCGAAAGGCTCGCAAAAGCCCTAATAGTGGCAAAGAAAGGAAAGGCAGAAATGATACCTGAAAGAGAGATATACGGCCTCAAGGAAGAGACAAAGCGCTTCATATACAGCTTGGGAACAAAACTCAAAGAACTGAAAGAAAAAGGCGAGCTGAAAATATCAGACGAAAAGCTGGAGCAGATAAGAAAGCTTAAAGAAGAGCAGGGAACAGCAACAGGCAACAGTTCAGGCCATATGACCATGCAAAAGCCTTCTGAAAATAAGAAAAAATGATGAATCGCACAAAGATATTTAAAATTATCATCTCTTATATGCAATACTAAACATGCTTTGTTCTTACAGAAAACATATAGGCAGATAACTTAACAACACATAGATATATAACGAAAGGTTCAAAAAATAATATCAAAAACATACAGTTTCTTTAGATCCGGAAATACTCCGAAAGATTTACTAGAGACAAAAGTAAACAGGAAAAGTGATAAAAAATGAAATTTTACGCAATAGGCGGCTTCAAGGAAGTCGGAAAGAACATGACAGCAATAGAAGTCAACGGCGAAGTTGTCATATGTGATATGGGAGTATCCATGGAGCATCTCATAGAACTTAGCGGCAGAGGCCTCAATTATGAAGATCTTGATGAGCCGACACTGAGAAACATGGGTGTCCTTCCAAATGACACAATACTGAACGGCAAGAAAGTGATAGGGATAGTCATATCACACGGCCATCTTGACCATGTTTCGGCAATACCGAAACTGGCGAAAAGATACAACTGCCCAATCCTTGCGACACCGTACACAGCAGAGATAATAAAACGTCTCCTGAAAGACCATAATCAGGAAAGCCAGCTCAAGTTTGTGACACCTATGCAGTATGGTGACACAGCAGAGCTTTCAAAAAACTTCAGCATAGAATATGTCAACATGCCTCACAGCATACCTGACGCATCCCTTGTAGCTGTATATACAGCAGAAGGCCTTGTAACGGTAGCATACGACTTCAAGCTTGACAACACACCCACACTTGGCGACAAGCCTGACTACAAGAGACTCAAGGAACTTGGAAGCGAAGGTGTCAAACTGCATCTTTCAGAATGTGTCCATATACGGGAAGAACAGAGGACACCGTCAGAGAAAGTAGCAAAAGATATGGTCTTTGACGCAATAGACAGGGCATACCTTGACAGCTCAGCAGTCTTCATAACATCTTTCGCATCCCAGATAGCAAGAATAAAAAGTATAGTTGAAGCGAACAAAGGAAGAAGGCAGATTGTTGTTCTTGGAAGATCTATGGACAATTACATAAATGCAGCAAAAGATCTGGGCCTCATAGACACATCCAAGTTCCAGCTGCAGGGAAGACCAAAAGAAGTGAAGGCAACAATAGATGCTGTAGCAAAGAATCCTGAAAAATATCTTGTATTATCTACAGGCAACCAGGGCGAGCCGAACTCAGTCCTCTCAAGGATAGCAAACAAAGAATACAAGTTCAAGTTCAGGAAAGAAGACCAGGTAATCTTCTCATCAATGACAATACCCACACCTATAAACAAGGCGAACAGGTATGTAATAGAAAGAAACCTTAAAGAGCAGGGTGTACGGATTCTTAAAGATGTCCATGTATCAGGCCATGCTATGAGAGAAGACCACAGAGACCTTCTAAGAATACTGAATCCTGAAAGGGTGATACCTATGCACGGCGAGACAGAAAGGCTTGCATCATTTGCATCTCTCTGTGAAGAGGAAGGGTTCATAATAGGCGACACAGTCCATATCATGACAGACGGAAGATATATAAACATAAAGTGAGACTAATCGTCAATATCATTTGAAAGGTTAAAAAACCTTTCTTATTTTATTTTTGACTGCAGGGGATATCTTCCTTACAATATATTTTATTGGTATTCCCTCAATATGACATTCAGAATTTTCAAAACCTTTTTTAAGAGATTCTATTGTACCGTCAATAGATTCATCAGTTACATTATACCCGGAAAATGCCAATGCAGGCGTAGTGTCATCTGTAGATGCGATTCTTTTAAGCGGTATAGTATACTCATCTCTGCATATAGGTCTAATCTTATTTACAATTCTTCCAAAAAGTGATTTTTTATTTAATGTTTCAACCCATGCATTATGGTCATAATAGATATCTTTATATACATCTCTGTATGTATCTTGCATATTTTTGAACCAATCTACAGTAATCTCACTCATTCCCAGATCAACAGTGGTTGGATGATCAAGCACAAGAATAAAGCCTTTTTCTTTCACATACTCATAGACATCCCTAGGAGAAGTCATAGTCTTTATCAATCCACAGATTTCATCCTCAACATATTTATCTCTTATAAGATTCCAGTGACCAATATCTATTTTTCCGTCTTCAGGCCTTTCAATTTTCTCTGTCTGTATCTCAACAGAAGGATAGATTATAAAACCATTATCTTCCAAAGCCTTAATATACTTATCATCAGGATATAAATTTGTACTCAGAAGACATATTACTCCTTTTACTTCATTATCAGCATCATTAAACCGTTTTTTTACAACTGAATCAAACCTTGACTTTATGCCGTCTGCCCAAGTATTGACATGACCAAGACTATTCAAATCAATATCTGACTCAAGATATGCCTTTGTATCATCAGGAGTATGTATACCTCCATCTATAATATATGTTGTTACCATAATATAGTCGCCACAATGTTTTTTTATATAGATACCTTTAAAAGACTTATCATGGGCAAAATACAGAACCTTTCAAGGTACGGCCAGCACTTCATGACAGACAAAACCTTCATAGACAGGATTATCGCTTCAGCAAAGATTAAAAAAGATGAGACAATCCTGGAAATCGGAGCTGGCACAGGCATCCTCACAGAAGAGATAGCAAAAGCAGGATGCAGAATTATATCTTACGAGATAGACAGACAGTTCGAGAAAGGTCACAAGACTCTGAAAAAAAAATACCCGGGCATAACATTTATATACAAAGATGCCCTTTTTTCAGATTTTCCCGCCTTTGACAAGATAATAGCCAACATACCCTATAACATATCAGAACCATTGATGCTTAAGCTATCAAAAACAAGATTCAAAGAAGGCATCCTGACAGTGAACAAGAGCTTCGCCGACAGGATGCTGAATCAATCAAAGATTAAATCGCTTCTTTCTCTTGTCATGCCAGCATATTTTAAAACAGAACATATAGAAGACGTGCCAAAAACAGCATTCACCCCGCCGCCAAGAATCGCTTCATCAATAATCCGGATAACCCCTATAAAAAAAGAAGATCTTGAAGATGATGCAGAAAAATATATCCTCCGCCTCCTCTATGACCAGAGATCAAGAAAAGTAGGAAACGCACTGATGGAAGCTATAATAGACTTAAAGTCAGCAAGAGATAATAAAAGATACACAAAAAAGGAATCAAAAGAAACAATAAGAAAGGCA
>WTCA01000058.1 GCA_013138805.1 archaeon
GTTGTTCTTGATGCAGATGTCATTGAAGCTGTTTTTGGAAATACATTGTATTTATCTGTGAACGCTGACCGGATCCAGAAAGGACAGTCAATGCTTGCCGGTAAGATGGGGGAGATGATCAGCTCTGAATGCCTTAATATCAGGGACTGCGGCGCTCTTGACGGAAGGTTATGTTCATCGCCGTTTGACAGGGACGGTATTTCTACCAGGAAGACTGATATAATATCCGGCGGCGTGCTCAAGAGCTTTCTGCATGATCATGTCACTGCCTTGCGAGAGGATAGAGACTCTACAGGAAACGGTGCAGGCAGTTTCAACACTATGTCTTCTGT
The DNA here is from genome assembly GCA_013138805.1 of archaeon. Taxonomy (GTDB): domain Archaea; phylum EX4484-52; class EX4484-52; order EX4484-52; family GLR71; genus GLR71. The sequence continues at coordinate 333 of WTCA01000058.1, forward strand.
CGCTCCAACAAATGTTGTTGTAAGGCCGTCCAGGACTGGTTTTGATTCTATGATATCTGAGATAAAAGACGGGATGATAATATATGAAGCTATGGGCGCCCACACTGCAAATCCCATCACCGGCGATTTCAGTCTTGCCATTGCTAATGGATTCAAGATAATAGATGGTAATATTGCATATCCTGTGAAGAATGCGATGTTTACGGGAAATGTCTTTGATCTTCTTAAGAATGTATCTGCGGTCGCTTCTGATGTGCGCCAGGCAGGACATCTTGTGTCGCCTACAATCTCTTTTTCCGGGCAGAAAATTGTGGGTTGATTTTTTGTTTTTATGGAAAGATATATATAGGGTCTTGTGCAAAAAATAGGTATTGATGACTATTATTCCTGGCGCTTATTTATGATGCTCTTTAATAATCATCATTAATGATTATTTTTGTGTGTGGCCATGACGAAAAACAATCTTGATGAATCTATAATAAAATTGCTTTCTAAACGCACGTTTGGCCTTACAATTGAGGATATTTCAGGCTCTCTTGTGATAAACAGGGCTACTGCTTCTAAATATCTTGCTGTTCTTGAGGCTCGCGGGAGAATTATTTCAAGGCCTGTAGGAAAAGCTAAAATGCATTATCTTCGGACCAAAGAGCTTGGGAGGTTTTTAGATGGATAAAGAGCGGGTGATAACAGATAAGCGCGTAGCTTTCTCGACACCGGCCTTTATTCTTATGACAGGCCTTGCCCTTGCGCTTGTCATGACCCTGAATATTGTGTTTGCTTTCAATATGTCTGTGTACGTGAACGGGACTGATAACTGGACTTATAATGTTTCTTCAAATATGAGTGATTCTGTGTTCAATACTACATCTGTGCAGGTAGATGAGAATGTTACTGATGATAGCAAGGTTTCAGATGTGAATACATCAAATGTTTCTGAAAGCGTAAATATTTCTAATAGTACAGATGCTGAGTCTGTTAATTTGTCTTTGAATGAATCTTTAAATCTGTCAGAGAATGTTACTGATGAAAATGTGACAGAAATTGTTGATGAGATAGATATCATTATCAATAACAGTCTGGAGAATGTCACTGTTAACAATAGTTTAGATAATATCACCATTAATGATAGTTTGGAGGATATCACCATCAATAACAGTTTGGAGAATATTACTATTAATGATAGTCTGGATAATATTACAGTCAATGATAGTTTAGAGGATATCACAATCAATAACAGTCTGGATAATATTACCATTAATGTCACCTGCACAATCACAGAAGATATCTATCCGCCAATAATGTCAATACAATCACCAAAAAACACGACATATGTAGGCGACACAATATGGTTCAATTTAACACTTGATAATACGGGCGATTGGTGCGGATATAGTCTAGACGGATTATCAAACATAACTATGCAGAATGATACATTGAGCCACTTTTATGCCCAAAACACATCCATGCATGAAGGTCACCATACAGTCATATTCTGCTGTAATGACAGTCTTGGGAACCTGAACACAAGTGAAGAAATACATTTCACTATCGGAACTGTCATTTATGACAAAGGTCCTAACTGGGACGAATATATCAACCCCGACGGCTCATACACAAAATATATAGGCAAACTAAGAAACTATTATAATGGCACAGAATACATCTCTATGAACCCCACAATCGCACCAGACCCGCCCTCTGAGCCGCTGTATGCATATGGTATAGAAAACGGGACCTATAAGGCGTATTTCAAAGTTGATCCATCAACGTCAGGTACACTGGTAAAATTCTGGTTCAACCAGTCTGCAATCGATAAGCCTAATCCAAAAAGCGGCTACGTAACCAACCAGCCCAATAGCTTAAACTACAGGAGCGGCATTGGCGGCTTGCAGCAACTCAGTATCCCCCAATCAATAACTGGCGCACCAGACGGAAGTACTATGATATACCCCGGAATATTCGGCGCCAACTACAACCTCACCTACGAATACACTGCTGACAGGCTAATAAAGAGATTGATATTAAACACCACACCCCAGGCACCACAACAATACATCCTCGACGGCGGCAACGTAACTCTTGACATGGACTATGTAATCGACTATGCTGTGAATCTCGACATCTATATCAACGGCGCACTCTGGGACGAAAGTGAAACCGAAACCACAGAAAGAGTAGATTTCAAAGACACAGATACAGGAGAAACCGTATTCTACCTTCCAAAACCGTACGCTTATGATTCAGCATATTATTCTACTGAAAGCACATACCGTCTAAAAAAGACAGGCAATACAATATACCTTATCCTAAAGACACCCTATGAATGGCTCAGCGATACCTCGCGTGCTTATCCTGTAATAATTGACCCCTCGACAGACATCGGCTACAACTACACCAACAACACCTACCATCTCTGGAACAATATAGATTCCTACTATGTCAACCTCACCACAGGCATCCAGACAACAAACCATGAATCCGAATACTGGGGTTACAACAAAATATGCGCCCGGCTTTATCAAAGTCAGTGGTATCAGTATTGCACAGGTAACGGTGAATGGGAATGGGCAGCGACAACAGACAAAGAGACCTACACTAACCTCACAGGTGCCGTAACATTCAATGACGAGGGTAACAGCATAAATTTCACCCTTGAATACTACCTTGAAATGAACTGGTTAGAAATAAGAATAACTCCGGTTATCACAAATAGCGGTACACGCAACTACACAAACACAGAAATCACAGTCGAAAACTACGATATCCGTATAAACACCAGTGTAGAAAACGACACCATTGAGGTACTATTAATCCAGGGCTGGACAACATACAATCTCTCAAACACCACCCTTGCCCTGAACATTAATCAGGCTAATCTGGCAGTATCCAAATTCGAACTCTGGGACCGCAACGACAACCAGTTTGCAAGAACAAGATGGAATGAAAGCTATTTTTTAAACGGGGACAACCACACAATGAACTACACAATAAACGCCACCTACACAGGCGTTTGGTACAACGCCCCAGTAACCTTAACATTAAAAACAGGCCCATTTAACGCAAGCGATATCCTGACCACAAACCTCTGGTGGATTGATGCAGAACCAACGCCCCCCACAGACTGCGACAGGTGTATGTGGATTACCTGTGGCGACGATTCTATCTATAGGGTTGATTTGGATGATGTTACTGTGAGTCTGGAGAGTTGGGCTACATTAACATCATATCCTATGGGTGTTGACTACTATGACGGCTGGATATATTATGTAAACACAGATGACAACGGTATAATGTATCGAAAGTATCCTAATGGCACAGCAAATCAGAGTTGGGATATAAGCGCATTTTCCCAGGACCCTTACGGCTTGACCAACAATGGAACGCATTTCTTCATTGCTGATAAGATAAATGATTACATGTATGTCACGACCATAAGTAACCCTTCAGCACTTGTTGATTCTTGGTCAATATTGCCGGATACAGAAGGCTGTTCCTGGAAAGAGAGTGAGGATATGATCTATATTGTTAGCTCCGGTCAAGACAAGGTAGGGAAATATTATCCAAACGGCACTTTTGTTATATCATGGGACCTGCATTCAGATATAGGTTCTGCTACAGGAATAGCATGGGATGGGACCTACTGGTGGATCACAGATGATGCTGATAATCTGGTCTATAAGCTTACCCAGTCCGCGTTAGAGATTTCCGCTTATACAACATCTTATAATACTCCCGCGGCTGATGATCAGGGTCTGGCCATATGGCTGAGACCTTATGTTAAATGGAACCAGACAAGCCTTGAGCTGGGTTCAGGAGTCAGAGAAAACGGAAACCTGACCCCAACACTCCGAATAAGCTCCATTGAAACAAATAATGACGTTAACGTTACATGCTCCGGTAATTGCTCGACTATAACAACAAACTGGACAATAAGAAACATGACTGACGGGCAAAGCGACAGTGTATTAATCACATGCTCTAATGCATCTGTTGGAACATTTCAGGCAATATTTAATGTAAGCTCTGATGGAGACTCAATTGAAGACATTTCATTGACCGTGGACTGTGAAATAGTTGACAATCCTCCTGCTGTGACGAATGTGATTGCAACCCCGCAGAAAGTACAGAATGGAACAATAGTTGAGATCAACGCAAATGTGGCAGATGTATACACAGATGTCGATACAGTAATCGCTAAATTCTACTATCCGAATGGAACACAATGGAAAAATGTGTCAATGAACAATATAACCTCATCTTATAATACAAGCACAACACTGATATTCACCCCTACAGGAACATACACAGTCACAATATGGGCAAATGACACAGAAGGCAACATAAATTCTTCAGAGACCGTATGGTTCACACCTTACCTTGTTTTAAGCGACGCACAGAACATAACAATCAACGGTAGTTTTGAGGACTGGGCGGGTGTGAAGAACGTTACCGATGTTTTGGGGGATTGTGACGACCCTGGTGAAGATGTTGCAACTGATTTCACAACAATCTCTCTTGCAAACAACGACACTCACCTATTCGCTTTGATTGAGGTAAATGGAACATTAAATTTCTCTGATTCAACAAAATATTACCGATTATTCATATCAAAGAATGATTCTACCGGGAATGAGACAACACCAGAAACAGATACAAATCTGGCGGTTAAATATGATTTCCGTGTGCAGGTCAACGGAAGCGCCTGCTATGT
>WTCA01000056.1 GCA_013138805.1 archaeon
ATTTGCTGATATAAATCTTGAGCAGACTTCAAATAAGCAGCATCTCGTACATCAAGAAAATTATTAAAAAGTATTTTGCTGATTACTGTTTTTAGAAGTTTTTTTGGTTCTTTTGGTGGTTTTCCAAAAGACTCAAGAATGTTTTTAAACTGAGTTATAAATCTGCCATGATATTCTGATATCTGTTTTTCCAAAAGGTATGAAACGGCAACATTGTATACTTTTTCTTTTTCAGTGTCTTCTATTTCACCAAGCACCCTCTCAATAATCCAAATCCTGTCCTTATACTCTTTTTCAAATCCCCTAAACTTTATACTGCCAATCAGCTCCTGAATGTATTTTTCTTTTATACTGCCAACCTGCTCTTCAGTAAAATTAATATCAACAGAACTTTTCAGGAAAGAGTCTATTTTTTGAGAATAACCATTATCCAACAACTGTATTATATCACCGTATACATTGTCTTTAAGTTTATTATGAATTTCAGTATCTTCTCTATCTGTAAATCCAAGATAATGAAGAAACTCGTATGTAAGGATAGGGCCATTTCCTTCTGTGTCATCGCGCACATCTATAATTATATCATCTGAAATATAGCCTAGGCTGTGTGTTTTTATATCTTTGTAAAGGTTTATTTCATCTGTTCCGTCACTAAGCTTCCAGTTATCAGTAAAACTTTCAAAACATCCGGAATTCAGTGCAGCATCAACCAGTGCATTTTTATATTCAGGTTCCAGATGGTCAGCAATAGTTGTACCTTTGCCTGCAATTTTATGCAAAAGCGCATTCTGCAACCCGAAAAGACTTATTGCTCCCCTGTCAAGACTGTTACGGTGCGGGTTTTTATTTTCATCTGTTTTTATAAATAATTCATAAATATTGCTTTCGAAATTGTCTATTATATCTTTAGGAGCTATGTCTTTTATTTCAGGTATCGGTGCTGGTCTTAATATTTCTGCAGCCATGTTATCATGTTATGTTAGTAAACTTTAATAAATTTTCTGCGAAAGTGAGGTGCTGACAGCTAAAAGAGGTAGTTGAACCTAGGTGATTTTTTTGTTTAGAAAAATAATATAGTCCCGCTAGGATTCGAACCTAGGTACCCAGATCCAGAGTCTGGAATGATTGGCCTCTACACCACGGGACTGTTTAAAAACAATTATTATTTCTTAAGATAACTTTTTAAATGTAAAACATATTTATACAACTCCTGCCGAAATATCAGGTATGGTAATGATAATAAAAGCGGACGGCACAAAAGTGCCTTTTGACAGGGAAAAGGCAAAAAGGAGCTGTGAGAATGCGAGCGCTTCGTCTTCTCTTGCCGAAGAGATAATAACTATTGTGGAACAAAACCTGCGTGAAGGCATGACAACATCTGAAATGAAGAAGATGATATATTCTGAGCTGGACAAGAGAGAATCACATACTGCTGCGATATACAACATCAGAAAAGCTATTGCTGCGCTTGATCCTGTGACGCACCAGTTTGAGAAATACATATGCCATCTGTATCAGTATTACGGGTATGAGACTGAATGGAGTCCTGTACCCAAGCCGCAGGGGTTCTGCACAGATCATGAGATTGATGTCCTGCTCAGGAAAGGTGATGAGATATCTTTTGTTGAATGCAAGCATCACTTCAGCTATCACAGATTCACAGGGCTAAAGGTTCCTATGAGAGTATGGGCGCGGCTCCAGGATCTCAAGGACGGCTTTGAAGGAAAGAAAAGGGGGTCATACAATTTCAAGGAAGCCATAATTGTCACAAATACCAAATTCTCTGCACATGCGCAGCAGTATGCGGAATGCAAGAACAAGAACCTTGAACTTGTCGGGTGGAACTATCCTGATGATAACAGGTGCCTGAACAATCTTATAGAACAAAAGAGAGCATACCCTCTTACCATACTGAATCTTGACACACAGACAGTCTTAAGGCTCTGCGAGCTTGGAGTACATGACATAAAGGATTTCGTGTATGTCTCCCCGGATATACTTGCAAGAAGCGGACTTTCAAGAGAGAAGATTAGCCAGTTAAGAGAACTTGTCGAGAACATTGTAGGCAAGAAATAAAAAGCTTTAAGCGTGATTATTGTTATGGCAAGGAAAAATAAAAGCATATTGGCCAATAGGAAGGCGATGGTGCTCTTTATCGCAATCATATTTGCAAGTTCTACTCTTGGTGCAGTGTTTCTGCAGTCGTCGGGAGAAAACGGAGGCATAGACATTCCTGAGACGCAGATACTCAAAGAGCCTTTGACTCAGGAACAGGAAAGCCTGCTTCTCCAGAATTTCCGGGTTCTTATATATGCGCAGGCATCTGAGAACAGCTTTCTTTTCGATGAACTTGAGATGCTTATGATATCTTTTCCTGAAGTCCAGGTGGAAGACGGTTCCACCAATTTCGTATTTCTTATAGAAGAGATTTCCGGGACAGAAAATATCCGTATAAAAACGATTGGGAATGAGACTGAGTTTGATTCTTATGATGAGACAGAGATTGTTGCTTTCATCTGCGACAATTCGCATCCTTATGTTGCTTCAACATACATGATCTGTGCGATAAATGATATGTGAAATTGATAAATCAATCTTTCACAACAGCATCTATCAATTTTTTGAATTCATTTACTTCTTTTTTGAATCTTATCACCGTTTTTACAAGATGTTCGCGCTGGATGTTAAATAAACTCATCAGTTGAGCAATTATTTCTTCATCATCCACAACATGTATATCTGTCAACTTTTTATTTTTTAAAAGATATTTATTATACATGACCTTTATTTTTTCAATATTGCTTTCATACATCTTATAATTTTTAATTCGTTCATTATACTTTGCAAAACCGATAACACTCGTAATCTTTCTTAACTCTTTCCAGTCATTGAAAAGTATTACACAATTGGGAACTATATCTTCTTTTTTTACTGTGCCAAGAGTTTTTGATATGTCAACAACCATCTTCTTGAAATCGTCTGTTTTTTCATCTGTCTTTTTACCTGCAACAAATTCTAATCGAATTACACCATCTTGGATTTTTCTTGTACCTATAATCTTTATACAGCCAACATCGCCAGTATATTTAACATGGGTTCCACCACAGGCCTCGACATCAAATCCGTCAATATCTATTACGCGAAGGACTGCTCCAGGTACTGCACCACCTTGATATAACCTTGTACCATATCGTTTTTCTGCAATATCTTTTGACAGTATCATTGACGACACTGGAATGTTTGATTTTATTATATCATTTGAGAGTTTTTCAATTGCTTGTATCTGTTCCTGTGTCAATGAATCATAATGCGTGATGTCAAGGCGTGCTTTCTTCTCTGTCTTCTCAGCACCAGCCTGCCAGATATGCTCACCTAAGATCTTTCTTGCTGCACCGTTTACTATATGTGTTGCCGTATGATGCTGAGATAGCTGGATGCGCCTGTTCTTCTCTATCTTCCCATCTACTATGTCACCAGGCTTGAAAGTTGGCTTCTTCTCAAGCATATGGATGACAACTGCACCCTGCTTGAATATATCAATTACAGGCATGCCGCCCAGAGTGCCGAGATCGTGCACCTGCCCGCCGCTTGTGGGATAAAAACATGTCTTGTCTAAAAGTACATTGTTTCCAATAATTTTCAAGACCTTTGCTTTAAAATCTATTTTTAGATAATCATTAAAATAACCAACCTGTGTATCTTTAATACCTGAAATATCAAATTTTTCTTCTTTTAGCGTCTTGGTTTTAGAAACATTTTTCTCATGCCTCTGCGTTACAAGGCTGTAAAAGTCTGCAGGAACAGATATCTTCAGCCCGGATGATTTAAGCATCTCAGGGCTTATGCCGTTTGAGTCGTACAGCTCGACAAGCTTTGTGTCTGAAATATTCTTTCCCTGAAGGCTTTGGACTATCCTTTGAGATTTCTCTTTTGTCGCGTAATATTTCCGCCTTTCCACCTCAAGTATCTCAGCAACCTCATCAAGATTATCTGAAAGCTCAGGATACTGGGGCCTGAGATACTGCGCATGCCTTTTGCAGACATCAAGAAGGTCTATATCCCAGCCATACTTATTGATGAAGTCAAGAGAACGGCGGTAGAGGACGCGAAGGTTATAGCCGCCGCCTGCATTTGACGGCAGGGCACCGTCTGTCAAGGCAACAAGAAGCGATCTTGTATGGTCGCAGATTGAGTATATACCGGAAAGAGGGATTATGTTGTTTTTCAGATCTTTTACAGGATATCCTGTCTTTTTCGCTATAGATTGCCAAGTCTTGTTGATATCGTCAACCTCATCTATATTGAGATAACCAGAATAGGGCAGGAACTTTTTAAGCATCTGCCTGTCAGGCCTTATTCCTGATTTCTTGTAAAGATGAGAGACGACAGGGCCGAAGTTTGCCTCATAGCTTGTCTCTGTCCCGTGAGAGAGCCATGAACATCTTTCCTGACCCATGCCCATGTCAAGGACTTTTATATCCAGGTCGTTGAGGTTTCCTGATGCCTCTTTTTCGTACAGCATGTATACCTGGTTGCCTATCTCAAGGCCACGTGAGAAGAACTCAATGGACGGGCCGAAATTTCCGCCGCCGCCCCAGGCATCCTCATGGAAGACAAGCTCTTCTTTGGGCAGCTTCATACCTTTTGTGAGCCATGTGAAGATGTCGCTGAAATATTTTTCCTGATTGTAATCTTTTGACGGCATGAAAGCGTGCTGGCCAATCATGACAAAGCCTGTGTAATGCCGTCCTGTTATCCCTACGTTCTCTATATCCCCGAATCTCATGCAGAACTGAGGGATGACCAGAGGGTTTGCAGGCGGTTTTATCTCTCCGGAGACTACATATGGCTGGAAGCCGGCGATTGATGCTATCGTGAAATCCATGGTCGGGTTCCATCTAGCCACAGACGGATATCTTTTTATCGGCGTGTAGCCTTTGTTTTTGAACATCTTTGAGAACTTCTGCCAGACCTGTATGAAATCCATCTTCTCCTTTGCCGGGCTGTCGCCTATGAACGAATATCCACCGGAGCATTCAGGCTCGCCGCAGGCATCCCGTTCTGATGCTGACCAGAAGAAGTTGCCGCATACTCTGCATCTGTGCCTTGAAAGGCCTAGCTCCCTGAAAGTTGATGTAGGATAATAATTATCCGGATTCTCCTGTGCTTTCTTCCTCAACCGTTCCTTTATCTTTTTGTCATCCATCACTATTACCTTTGGATATCATTTATTGTTGAGCTAACTTATTTAATGTTTCTGCAATGCCTACATTTATTTAAAGTGGGCCAGACAATTATTTTTAAGGTCATTTTCATGGATGATGATATCAAGAAGCTCAACCCTTCTGTGAACTATGATGCTCTGCCTATTAAGAAAAACATAAACGTTATGCTTGATGAGAGCAGGGCGAAAAGAGAAAGATACGCATCAGATATTGGTATCAAGAATAACAATGATGAGACTTTTTTCAAATATTTCACGTTAATATTGACAATAATATTTATAATCATAATTCTCAATGTCACGGTCGCATCATACAAGATGCTTGACCCGGATATGTTTTCACCCTGCAGAAGCGTGCTGTCGGATGAGATTATCGAAGTATATTCAAGCGTAGACGACCAGAAGACTGCCAAGGCTGCGCTGATACAGAGAATGCCTGGTGAATATTCATTTGTTGAATCCAAGATTGAATCCTGCGGAATTTACGGTATATTCTCCTATCATTTCACAGACAGCAATACCACTTATATCGTCTGCGATGATGAGACTGTGACGCATATGGAGACTGTCTGCAGGGAGCAGAGAATTACACAAAGAATTTTTATATCTATAATAACTCTCATATAATATTTAAGAGACCGGTCATTATGGCAGAAGAAAATGCAGAGGATATGATAAGGAAAGAAAGGCTTGAAAGGCTTTACAAAAAATTATTTCTTGTTATTGCAATTATCGCATTTTGCGCAATAATAAAGCTGACATTCATAGCCACAAAAGATATGGCTCTTGATGTCGCGATAAATTGCGAATTTGAGATTTCAGAGTCAGAAGGGTATGTCTTCAACAGAATACGAAATGTTGAAGATGCGCAGGATGTCATGGCAGAGCATACAGATGAAAACTTCACATTCATAAAGTTCATCCTTGAGCCCTGCGGGGATGGAGGCGGATCAGCATACTATTTCAATACATCAGCACATACATACAGGCTTTGCGAGGAGGGAACAATGCAGAAATTTGTTGAAGTATGCGGGACAAGAGGTTTTACGGGAAAAATGCTTATATCAACTGTAGAATTTCTGGATATTGTCCTTTGAATATCACTGCTGATGCCTGCTGATGCCCATGCGCATGATTGTCTTTCTTGGCATTATGAACTCATCCCTGCCTTTGTATGCGATTACAGCCATAATGGCAGATGCTGCCAGAAACACTGCCGACACGGTATCTGATGAGAATGCTCCCTGCTGGAGTGCCATAAGAATTGTTGTTATATAGATTATAAGGACCATCCAGAAATAAGAGCGGTAGAACCTTACATACAGTGACTTTGACTCTGAAAGGACTGTGAGCGGCCTTGACAGGTTAACCACTTCCTCCATCTTGTCTGTATCTATATGCCTTGATGAGATAATAGATGACATGCCTTTTTCCAGCTCGCTCTCCTTGAGAGACCAGAACATATAGTATATGTATCTTCTTGCTTCCTTGAGCCAGAAAGTTATGACGAAAATGAGAGACAGAGGTATTAAATAGTATGCTATGCCTGCATTTATCATCAGAGACAAGGCAAGTACAAGGATACCTACACTCCAGCCAGTGGAATTGTCAATCCTGTCCATCTCCTTGTTCCTGTTGTGGACATAGCCCATATAAAGCTGGGCGTAGAGTCTGGAAGCTGAGTCATCTGTGAGCGGAATCTTTGGCATGATAATATGTTGTCTGCGTCTTGTATATATGTGTTTTTGAGAAACTGTTATCTATTTCTGCTGTATTATAGTTCTTGTCGGGAAAGGTATGTCAATCTTGTTCTTCCTGAATTCTTTTTCAATTGCTGTGTTTACCTTGTCTATCACGGTGAATTTGTCGGCTGGATCTTTCACCCACATAATCATTGCGAAGTCAAGGCTTGATTCACCGTGATTATCAAATCTTATTCCTGGTGCTGGCTTGTCGATAACTTCATCTATTGATTTGGCTATACTCATAAGAACTCTCTTTACTTTTGCCACATCGGAGCCGTAAGCTACACCTATTGTTATCTTTACCATCATCTTTGTGGCAGGAGATGTATAATTTACTATCTTGCTGTTTGCAATCTGGCTGTTAGGTATTATTATTGTGTTATTGTAGAAGTCGCGTATCTTTGTACTTCTCAGACCAACTTCACGAACTATGCCAAGCTCACCTTTTGCTATCTCTATCCTGTCTCCTTTCTTGAAGGGCTTGTCAAGATATATAGATATACCTCCGAAGATATGAGAAATGGCATCCTGGGCTGCAAAGGCGACTGCGAAGCCGAGAATTCCTGCCGAGGCAATCAATGGTGTTATATCAACACCCCAGACGCCTTTGAGAAGGAACATGAAACCAATGAAATATATAATAATTGTTGACATGGTTTTTACAAGAGGTATCATCTCGTCATCCATCTCTGTATCTGTCTTTGCAGTCAGTTTTGGAATTATGTGCGTAAAGATTATCTTAGTGACTTTCACTGTTGCAAGAATCCATATTACGAGAATTACTGAGAAAATGATGTTGTTTATTGTATTAAGGCCTGTATTGTATAGAATCTCAATTGCTGTGTAAAAACCTATGAAGATTACTGTGAGAAATATGGGTCTTTTTAATGCTGCAATTATTAAGTCATCGAATTCAAACTTTGTCTTTTTTGTCAGGCGCTTGAATATCTTCTCAAATAGGAAGTCTATGATGTGAGCAAAAATGAATGCTGAGAACATGATGGCTGCTGCTGCGATGATTGTTGAACCGTATGTACCTGCTGAGGCCCCTATGTATGTTTCTATGTAGTTTGAGATTGTTTCGTTTAGAGGCATAGATGATTGTTTGTAGAACAAGGTATTTATGTGTTTGGTTTTGAGAGAAAGTCAACAGACTAAAGGACAGTTCTTGCCTTTTCTATGAAAGCCAGATCCCTTTTATTTATGAATTTGCCACTTTCGGTCTTGGGCCTGTCTTTTTTCAGAAGAGCTATCGCATCATCTATCGTGACCCATATCAGCTTAAAACCGTCGTCTTTTTCTTCCTCTGTGAATGAGGGCTCTTTTATTTCCCCGTCCACTTCTGCGAGATAGCAGTATGATTCCTGACGCATGTCTTTATCATCGCGGTATTCGATTATCATGCCGATATCCTGTTTTATTTTAATATTGCATCCTGTCTCTTCAAGGATTTCACGGTGAAGTGCTGTTTCCAGGTCTTCTCCGGATTCTACGCCTCCGCCGGGCAGTTTGTGGTAATTGTGCTTTGAGACGAAAAGGAGGGCAATCTTACTGTTGTTGATTACTATTGCTCTTGATGCTTTTCTGAGTCTGTATTTTTTGTCAGGATCTGTTTTTCTTTCTTTTCCGAAATCAGTGCTGTCTATTTCTCTTATCCATTCCATAAGGATTGATTGGGATTTGTGGTTTAAATGTTTTTGACTTAAAAGTCCTGCACCTCAGTCCTTTCTGCTTCAGGTATTATTTGATTCTCTTAACAATAAACCTTTCAAAATACATTTCCAATCTTTCCCTGAAACTAAATATCAATGCTCCGAAAATACATAGCAGAAGGATTATTATAATACCCACCTTTGTCGGGGCTGCAAGAGTCGCGCCTACAAAAGCCATGCCAAAAGCACCGCCGAGCCTGCCGAACAATGTGGCTGCAAGGAAATCCTTAAAACTCATTTTTGACAATCCTACAAGATATATTATCTCGTCATCCGGGAAGACAGGCAGGAAATATATCAGGAACAATCCAAAGAATCCTACTTTTTGAATCGCGGATTCATATTTATCCATTATCTTTTTGCTGACAATCCTGTTTACCAGAGGCCTGCCATATTTCCTTGCGAGCAAGAAGGCGATTATTGAACCGATTGACGAGCCTATATAGTTTAACAAGGTTCCGGTCCATAACCCGAAAATAGCACCGCTCGCAGCCATCATAGCATAATGGCTTATAGGGGCGACAACCACCTGGAGTATCTGGATAAGTATGAAAGCAACAGGAGCAAAAATACCTGTCCCGTCAAGAAATGCTTTGAGATTGTCAATATCTGCAAAAAATTTAGAGGAGTAGAAAGTTATCAATATGATTATTGCAATGAAAACTATAAGTTCTGCCCAGCTTTTTAATTTTTCAAGATTCATTTCCATCTCATTTTAGATAACATCTGATATATAACAATCTTTGTTGTGAACTAATATCACAACATTTATATAATTTTGCCGCTTTTATTCTTGCTATGGAACAGGAACTCAGGCAATCAGGGCTGACAGGGAATGAAGCCAAAGTATATCTGGCTTTGCTTAAGAGCAATCGGATATCCGGCAGCAGACTTGCAAAAAAGACAGGTCTTGACAGGTCTGTGACCTATAATGTGCTGGACAATCTTATTGAGAAAGGACTTGTCAATTATGTTATCAGGGACGGTAAAAAAATATTTTCTGCGGGGAAACCAGAGAATCTGCTGACGCCGATAAAAGAAAAAGAAGATTTTATCACATCAATCATTCCAAAACTGAAAAATATCCAAAAGGTTCCTGAAGCCAAAGGTAATGTTGAGGTCTATGAAGGAAAGGAAGGACTGAAATCATTTACACTTGATGTGCTAAGATTTGATGAACTTTATATATTGAATGCGACAGGCAAAATATTTACAGTACTGGAATATTTCGGCCCTCGAATAATCAGGGAAGGAAAGAAAAAAACAGAGATCAGGATAATCGCGATTGAAGAATCAAAAAATACAGACCTTATGAGATTGAATGCAGATATAAGATTTTTGCCAAAAGAGTATACCAATTCTGCGACAACATTCATCTATGGAGACAAAATCGCGTTCCAGATAATTACAGAAAAGCCGATGATTGTAGTTATAGAGAACAAAACAATTTCTGAAGGCTATAAGAAAGATTTTGAGCTAATCTGGAAACATTGCAGTAAAGGCTAGGATTTTTAGATGTTTTGATTATGCAGTTTTTTTATTAAAAATATTTAAAAAATCAGAAAAAGGGTATCTGATGATACCTAAAAAACAAAAATGGCTTTAAGCTCCGATTCTGAACATCTTTGTTCCGCAAACAGGACAAGTACCTCTTGTTGCAGGTCTTCCGTTCTTCATCTTTATCTTTTCAGGATCTTTCATTTCTCTTTTTGCTTTACATTTAACGCAGTATGCTTCTGTCATAAATAATCACCTATCTGATAATGGTTTGTGCTCATATATATAGATTTGGTGTGAAATGATAGTTTTTATGAGACTTTTGTGATTAATTTATTAATTTTTATGTGTTTTATATATTATATGGTGACAGACAGCAGGTTTTATGAGGTGTTTGGATATAAGCCTCCGAAAATCGCAATGATACATCTGGCCGGAGATGATCCTGTATCCCAGGCACTCAGAGAGATTGGGATATATGAGCAGGAGAAGATTGATGCCATCATCGTGGAGAATTATCATGGATCAATCTTTGATGTTGAAAGGACGCTTGAAGCAATCAAAGAGCGCGGGACGAAACTTGTTGTCGGAGTAAATATTTTGCCGAATGAGTATATGGCAGCTCTTGATATGGCTGAAAAATATGGTGCTGACTTCATCCAGCTGGATCATGTGGCAGGAAGATATCA
>WTCA01000015.1 GCA_013138805.1 archaeon
ATGGATCGCTGGGACAGGGAGATGGGGTGGGTCTCATGTTGACTTATAAAGAGGGGAATGTCATAGTCATGTATGAAGTTCTTTACCAGAGGGAAAGGGAACAGCAGGAAAATCATTCCTGTGGGTGATATTATAGAAAAGTATGGTGTGAAAAAGCTATCTGTTGGAACTCCTATGGTGCTTACGAAGATGGATAAGATGTATTTTCACGGTATATTTGATGTGTATGGCTTAATTTTAGCAGATAAGAGGAGATATGATTTCATAGTCAAGAAAGTAGGTAAGGGTGGCTATGATGACATGGCTCGGATTCTTAAAGACATCATGGCAGATAGATATGATAAGGCTCTTGTGATCAAGGAAGGTAAATATAAGTTCGGGCTTAAAGATAGACTATCTTTGGATGATGATTATAAGGCTTTTGGGCATCTGGCACATGCTGAAGGCTATGATAAAGATGTTATATATAAGTTCATACATCTTAATATTATGTTTGGCGCAAGAGCACCTGAGGAGTTGAAGCATTTTACTAAAGATATAGAATATGCTGTACCTTTAGATAAAGCTTGGAACTTTGGGCATTATCTTCTCTATGAGAATCCTAATTATTATGATACTGTCGATGATATCACATCTGGTGAGATTGATGAGTTCAATAGAGACCTGCCAGATGATAGGAGAAAGAACATTGTCGCCAAGATAGTGAATATGTATAAGGATAAAGCTCCTGAGGATATGCGTATTTTGATTGCGCCTAAGGTCATCTGAGATATACTATACTTTCTTCTCTTCTTTCTATTTTGACTGATTTTTAACTGAATCTGCTGTCGGATTTATATAGTTTTCTGTCCCTTCTATTCTTATGGCAGACCTGCTGATCAGAAAAGCCAATTATTTCGATATCGATTCGATAGTCAAGATATACAGGGCGCAGATAAATGAGATACGGGCATTCAAGAGATCGTTCATAGATATGTACAGGAAGCACAGGTTCAAGATATATGTACTGATACAGGACAAGGACATAATAGGGTTCTATACTGTGGAAGTCATCAACGGTCTGATGCCCCGCAAGTTCGTCAAGGGAGTCAAGACCATATGGGTGCATTTCATAGCTGTGTCTGACCATGGCAAGGGCTATGGACGGATATTGATGGACAACATTGAGGTGATGGCGTACCATGACCACTACATAACTGGGATAGGTCTGCACTCTAACCTGAGATCTTACCCGTTCTACGAGAAGATGGGGCTGGTCATCAAGGGGAAGGTCAAGCACGGGCACCTGAACAAGCTGTACATGTACAAGGATCTTGACAGCGCATCAAAGTATAGGCTGAGGATTGAAGATATGCAGGCTAAGAACTTCACTGCAGAAGATGTGGCTGAAGGGATTGTCAGGTTAAATAAGCTGAAAGAGATGAGTAAATGATGAATTACTTTAATGATGATGAAGCTAAGAACCTTCCAAGGAGAGAGCTGTTGCTTCAGGCTGTATTAGGGATACAGTCCTGCAAGACAAAAGAGGATGGCATAAAGATACTCGATGACATATGGAGCATCGCACAGGATAAGAAAAGGCGTCAGATTATGGGGCATTGTAAAGATTAGGTGAATGATCATGGGTAATGGCTATGCTAAGATTGAATATATATGCAAAAACTGTCATCTTAAGATGAGTATCAGTGTCACCATGAGTGAGAAGTTGAGGATCATAGGAAGAATGTTCAGTGGCATCGATCCCTGCGACCCTGATAAGTTCAGAGGAGATACCTTGTATGTACTCAATAACCTGTCAAGATGTTGCAGTCATCCTGACTGGCATCGTAAGGATGTGAAGTGATATGGTCAGGTGTTCGACATGCAATAGAGACGTTGATGATATCAGACCGCAGATCGAGGGAGTAGGTACATGTTTTGCTTGCAGTGGCAAGCCTATGACAAGGGAAGCGTTGGACAGGTGGATCAAGATAGAGGCTGACAAGAAGAGAGACATAAAGAAGACGGCAAAGAAGGTATGGGTGACTGGACTGGGTATCTATGATGGTGACCGGAAAGAGACGATGTTCACTGTAACTTTATATGATATACCTCTGACTCTTGTCACATTTCCTGACCTGAGACAGAGCCAGATGACTATCGCAAGGGATGAGATCTTGCTGTTGAGAGATGCCATAGACAAGATGCTGACAGTAGAGTCAGGATCAGGTACAGCTAAAGATTAGGGATGTCTGATGTTATATGGATAAGCAACAATATAGAGAAGACCTGAATACATTGTATACAGATTGCGGGATACTGAAAAACTGTGATGTCAATGATGACGTAAAGGCTAAGTTGGAGCATATGCAACTTATATTGACGAAGCTGATACTTCAGTTTGATAAATAGATATCTAAAAATATAGATAATAAAAAATAAGTGATGATACATGGACGACGCTGAGGACAGGAAGGCAGAGCTGGAACGCATCAAGGATCGCATACTCAGCGTCAAGCCTTCGGATGAGTACAACATTGAGAGAATAAGACCTGAACAGAAAGCTAAGGCTAAGCCTGAACCAAGACCTGAGACAAAGCCTAAGTCTAAGCCTAAGCCTGAGACAAAGCCTGAACCTAAGCCTAAGCCTGATACAAAGCATGAACCTAAGCCAAAGCCTAAGCCTAAGCCTGTCAAGTCTAGCATACCTAAAAAGCTGGAATCCCTGCATAAGCTGTTGGCAAGCGATGTCAATAAGAAAGTCAAGGCTGAACCCAGACAGGAACCCAGACAGGAACCCATACATGAACCTATACAGGAACCTAGACAGGAACCTGAACCTGCACCTGAACATGAACTTGATATTGCCAAGACTATGACTGAGATCGATGCCATTGAGAAAGAGATAGCTGAGCTGACAGAGAAGATAGATGAGATGATGGCTGGTGCCAAGAGACTTGAATCTGAATTAGAGCCTGAACCCAAACCTGAGCCAGAGCCTGAGCCTGTCAAGTCAGGGGCACCTGAAGATCAGGATGACCTGCATAAGCTGGTAGATGGCAAAGATGTTGTCGAGTCAGTCCAGTCTGCCAAAGATATGTTCAATGCAGGTACACTCTATGAGCCTGTGCCGGTTGCACAGAGACCTAAGACCGTACCCAATCCTGAATTTATAGATATCATAGATGAGATGAAAGCCCGTGCCAAAGAAGGGGTATCCGAACCTGAAAATGAGCCTGAACAGGAACATGAGAAGGAACAAGAACCTGAACCTGAACCTGATATCACCAAGGTAGAGGCTGACATTGACACCCTAGAGAAAGAGATGACCAGCCTGCTAGCTAAGATAGACAGGATGATAGCAGGTGTCAAGAATCCTGAACCTGAACCTGATATCACCAAGGCAGAGGCTGACATCGCTGAATCCATGTCACAGGCACGCCTGAGACATGAGGTGCCTATATTCATTGCACCTGTGGACATCCCAGTCCTGCCTGAACACCAGAGCGATGCATCCAAGTTTGTGACAGCCCCTAAAGCTGAGCCTGATAAAAGTATACATAAGGATAGGAGACCTAGGCTTGATGTCAAGGTCAAGATAGTCAACATGATCAGGTATCTTGGGCGTATCAAGAAGAGAATTATGCCTGATGTCAGGGATCCGTCTGACATGGAAGGGTATGTGGCACCTAACATGTTCAGCGACAATGACCGGTTCGTCGGTGACGATGCCATGACGGTCAAGACATCGGGTGCTGATGCAGGCAAGGACATCGACAGGAAACTTAGCCCTCAGCCTGAGCAGGTCATACAGCCTAGCCGTGACATGATGTCGGGCAGGAGAAACTGGCAGGCTTCACAGTCTGGACTGGCAGGTGGTATGATGTCTCATGAAGATTATAAGAAAGTTGTTGATGGTATTGATGACGATGATGGTAAGGATGAGGATGGGGAAGAAAATGAAAGCGATAAAAAATATGAGAAAGGATTGAAGGAGTAAGAGCTAAATGTTGAATACTGATGGTCTGTTATTGACGGTGATAGGTATTCTTGTACTAAGTATCATCATCGGATACCTGTTGATGTATTGGCATTATAATAAGCTAGAATCTACGCCTGACTGTGATTACTGTGTCCATTGCAGAAAGGATATGATGTGCTCTAAGAAGAATGTCGGGGTGGATCATGTCATTATAAAAGATGTCATTGACAATGGCTGTAAGGATTATGAGTATAGGAAAGGAGACATGTCAGCATGATATCTGATGAAGTCAAGGGAGAGGTCAACGAGCTTCATCGCAGGTTCTGTTTCCATTGCAGGAAAGATCTGGTGTTTCAGGGATATCAGGTAGGCAGGTTCATAGGCATAGACAAGATAACTGTCATATGTCCTGAGTGTGGCGGGGAGACAGGCTGTTTCAGGTCTCAGGAAGATATCAATTCCAAGAGAGCGTCTATGCTGGTGTTGGACAGTGACATGG
This sequence comes from archaeon, assembly GCA_013138805.1. Classification (GTDB taxonomy): domain Archaea; phylum EX4484-52; class EX4484-52; order EX4484-52; family GLR71; genus GLR71. Next base: position 4,461 of record WTCA01000015.1, read on the forward strand.
CAAAGGTCAAGAGATTTCCTAGCCTGTATAGAGGTAAGAGGCAGGATGACTGGAAACGCAGGGTATACGGAATCCCTGACATCAAGAGGGAGACCAAGGATGGGTCTATAATGGATTACAGGCATAAGGGTATGTCTGCTTTCAAGTGTGGTGGCGGTGATGATGAAGATAGTGGTGCAGGTCTGGACAAAGATCTTGATGACTATGATGATGACGATGACGATGAGAGGGGTGTATGTTGATGATGAGATATCTTATGGTTGCTGTACTGGTATGTGTGCTGGCAGTATCTGGCTGTACTTCGTATGACTCATGCATGGAAGACTGCATGGGTTCTCATGATGCTGTCTATGATGCTTCATATATGGAATGTTATGATAGCATAGATTTCAGTGAATGTTTGATAGAATAGATACTAAACAGATGATCACATGGGAACTGAATGTATGTAATGTCATGGCGACAGAATCTGTCAATACAGTATGCTATGATGAATGTAGGTGTATGGACTGATGAGATTATATATAATTGCTGTATTGATATGCATTCTGGTAATATCTGGCTGTACGTCATATGACTCATGCAGGGGGGACTGCGTAAGGTATCACAATGAAGATTATGACGCTGTGTACTATGAATGCTATGATAACATCATTCCTGCAGACAGGACTATGTTTGATAAAGGCAACTGCAGAGTTGAAGCGACCAGATATGTCAACAGGATATGCTATGACGAATGCAGGGGTGTGGACTGATGAATGAAGACATGGATTCAAGGAGGAAACCAGTGCATAGACATCACGGGTTCTGGGAATCTTTCAGGGACAGTCTAGGTAAGGTCAAGGACAGGATCGCTATATATGATGATGTATCTGAGGACACCAAGATATATCTTGTCATGTCATTTAAGCAGTCCTGTGTCTTGATAATAGAATCTGTCACATTACTCTTTGTGCTGGTTCGTGCAGTGTGCATGATGTTCTTTTTTGTGGCAGTCCTGATGACAGTCATACTGTTGCGGATAGTCATGGATATCATAGACATGGCTATCATGCTCAGCAAAGATAAGCATAATAAACGGAAATGATATGTATGGATGGCGAAGACCAGAAAGAGTTTGATACTGCATTGAAAGGGGATATAGACAGTATAGACAAGGACGTTATCAGGAAATCATATTATGAGGATTATCCTGCCGGTACATTGAGGGTCAACCTGTTGCCTGTCGAGGTGCAGATACTGGTGGTCAGCCTGTATAGTCTCAGGACAGATTCGGATGCAGAGAAAGATATATTCGGGCGGGTGCTCACTGCATATAGAGAATACCGAGATTCTGATATCGGTGATGACATCACCATCGAGCTGGTAATATCATTCCTTGATCTGGAGATCATGATGCTCAGCCTGTATGGGTTCGGGTGCAGGGCTGGTGTTGGGCTGGGCTTGCTGGAATCACTTGATAAGTTGCATAAGAAAGTCAAGGTACAAAGGGGTTAAGATATTTATATGATAACTGCCGAACTGTTCGTGCTGTGCAAGCTCTTTATCCCGTCAGATGTTGACTGGGTATGGGTGTTGCTGTTCCTGCTGTCTGATTCGATGATGTGGGCTAGCATCAATAAAAAATAAGAGGACGTGAATTTTATATGGACTGGAAAAGGATAAGCAATCGGATGGATATCATAGGCTGTGCAGTCGCATCAGCTCTAGTAGTATTTTATGTGTTTGCAGTGCCTATGTTATACCTGCTCATGTCAGGCATAGGCATCCTGTATACAGTCATGGTCTTTCTCATGGTCACAGGCATGGTCAGTCTATACATAGGCACTTTCATGTTTCTCAGGAACCAGACCGCTAAGTTTGACAGGGTGATGGAACGCAGGCAGAGACATAAGAAGGTAATGAAAGGACAGAGGACGTTGGGATGATCAGCATGTCAGTCAAGATCATAGATATATTGGGTCGGCTAGGATGCGCCGTTGCATCTGCCATAGTCACCCTAGACATGTTCATGGTGCTCATCACTGTCCATATGACATCTGGGTACAGTCTCTGGAACTTGTTGATGGTGATCCTGTTACATATAGGGATGATCACCATGTATCTGTGCCTGTACATATTCTTCATTGATATGCAAAGGCGTATTCCAGATTATTTCTGGTTCAAGGTAATAGCAGATGTCAATACACAAAAAGAACAAGAAACGGTAGGTGGTTAAATTATGGCAAGAGACAAGACGACATATACAGGGTTCATCAACACGCCCATGAGCGACTACGTCGATGCGCTGAAAGATACCATGACCATGTTTGACGTGCCGGAACAGTTCGCCAAGAAGCAGGATCCTCACGTGGCATACCAGATATTTGAGAAAGATATACAGTACAGGGTCACGCCGTTGAAGTCTGGTGAGCTGAGGGCTAACCTGAACATCATACTGAACATATACGGTTCTCAGGGGTCAGGCAAGTCAGTCATAGGTCTGTCCTTATATCACTTGATATGTCAGTATGCAGGCAGGAAGCCAGACATAAGGGAGATCTTCTTTTCTATCAATGATATTCATGTATATACCAAGGAGATGGCTGACAAGGGCGACCTGAAATCACGGTGCATACTGCTTGATGAGCAGATGTCGACCGAGAGGTACGGCATGGGGTCTGCAGAGAGGGTGGATAAATTGTTTGACATAATCAGGATCATCCGTGACTCACAGGTATCGTTCATAATGATATCGCCCGATAACGTGTTCAACTTTCCTGCACACTACTGCATCGAGGCATGGCGTAAGAATTTCAGGGAACGTAGCAACCTGTCTTTCCTGATCGAGATGCGGAATAAGAGACCGATAACTATCATGGCTACACCGTTAATGTTCTCTCTGGAAGGTGACTTCAATCAGGCGTACCTGAAAAAGAAACGTGCATTCATACAGAAGTTTGCGTCGCAGAAAGAGGATGACATATCCACTGAGATACGGGACAAGGCAGAGAAGATGTGCGCTGAGGACAGGTTCATTAACTGCTACAACAAGATGCTCCAGCTTGATCTGTACATGCAGATGTTTGGCAAGGCATCCAACGATTTCATGCAGACTGTCTGTGCCAAGGCAGAACAGATGTTGCTCAGCAAGGGTGGGTTCTTCGAGAAGCCCAAAAGGTTCAGGTCTAAGGGTGCTGGTGGTGGTAAGGCAGATGATCAGGATGACGTGCATGATGCTGGTGCAGACCAGCCTGACCGGTTCACCGGCGAGACTGATGAAGATAAGCCTAAATCTAAGACTAAGCCTGAGCCTAAGCCTAAGCCTAAGCCCAAAGATATATCTAGGGCAGATGCTGATGATGACAGTGACATAGACCTAGACCTGAAAGCCAGCGAAGGTGTCCTGAGCGGGTTTGCAGGTGCCAAGCAGTTAGAGGATCAGATAAAAGGTAAGCCTAAAGGTAAAGGTAAGAGCAAGGGCAAGAGCAGAAAAGATAAGGAGTGATCAATATGGATAAGAAGTATATTGTGGTACTGTTGCTGGCTGTATTGTTCATGTCAGGGTGCGTGTCGGGGAGAACTTCATGCGTGACTGATTGCAGGTATGAACATGCAGATGATTATTTCACTGTAAGGGATGGATGCATTGATGACACTGAATATGTATATAATGATACCATCGGTGTATATGCCTATTGCGTCTATATAGCCGATGCTGGTCTGGACGAGGACTGTGCCCGCTCTTGCGTAGATATCAAGAGATAAGTGTCAATAGGTTTATAAACATGGAATCCTCAGTATTATGTGTGCATGATGCTTTCAGGGTATCACTACACGCAGACGGCATCTGCTGACCGTTGAATAAATACCAGCACAGGGTCAATAAGAGGTCTCCCTGCCTGATGGCACAGACCCATCAAAGCCTTGTCCTGATTCTTCTCATGCTATCTTATAAACAGACAGATTCAAATAATAGGTAAGGTAATGTTCTATGGTACATAGATTCAGGTCTGATGCACAGCGAAAGGCTGTGATGGGTAATTTTAGATCAAGATTACCTAGGGTGGTTGTAGGAAAACATAAAGGGATTAAAGTTAGGCTTAGGTATCCTTCTGAGATGGCAGGCTATATAACCTATACTTTTGCATCCATATCGGAAGCCAATAGATATTTAGATAGTGGTTGGGTAAGTGACTGGGCTAAAAGGCGGGCAAAGATTACTAGATTATGATAAGGGGATTATATGGCGACAAGATTCATGACTAAAGGCAAGGGCAATGGACGTAAAGTCATCCCTCTGAAGGACAGGGCATCTGTCGGGGTTAACCGACATGCTGTTAAGATACATCCTAATAATATATCTAAGAATATATTTATATTCGGGGGTAAAGATAAAGATGGTAAAGAGATCATATATCATCTAAAAGATATGTTCTCTCCTGATGCTGTAGATATCGCAGACAGTTATCATAAGGATATTACTGGTATGGATAGGAATTTTGGTTGGGATTCTTCTGCGAGTGCGACAAAAGAATCTATATCTAGCTATTTTCCAGATGGTGTCAGGTTTGTATCTATACCCAAAGATTATAAAGCTAAACCACATAAAAGGGATATCCTTGATGATATCATAGTATATGAATCTGGTGAGATGACTCCTGCTGAAGAATTAGCATTCTTTAAGAAGAATAAAGATATACTATCTAAGTTACAAGGACATTACGGTAGGCGTATAAGTCGTATGTGATACTCATGACAACAAGATTCATAACAAAAGGCAAAGGTGCAGGCAGGAGAGTTATCCCTATATCTGCTTCTGTCTCTAATACTGCGCTGGCACGGGTATATAAAGAGATGGACAAGACCTTTAAGGTAGGTAAGGAAGATGCATCACTGTATGTACATCTGAACCTTCGTAATGGAGAAGATATTGTATTGGATATCCCTAAAGAAAAGGTTGCGAAGCTATTGGCGGATATGGATACAGGTAAGTCTAAGAATGTTCTGATATTTGATGATGACTGTGCAGTCAGGATTGCAGATATAGTATCTATACAAGTAGATGATGCTGAAATGAGTGCTATAAGCCGACCTGAAGATTGATTGCATACTGTAAGGTGATACTCATGACGACTAGATTTATGACCCAAGGCAGAGGTGCTGGCAGGAAAGTCATACCTATGAAAGGAATAGGCAATGGTTCAGTACTGCTTAAAGACATAAAGATTGATATGAGATCAGTCAAGCCTATGTCTGAGGCAGAGCAACTGTCCCGTATACGTGAACTGGTGAAGGTTCCCAAAGATAAGGATAAGCTTTGGGTCATATATGGTCAGAAAGATATGAAAAGACAGATCAATCAGTCAGATGTATTCTTTATAGATTTCTATTTAGGAAAAGATGGTGCAAATAGATTATATACCACATATAAAGATAAGTTGCTTAAGAAATATGGTTATGAGAGTGTAGGGGTGGCTAGAATGTTTAATTTCTATAACCCTAGATCACGTAAGTCAAAATATTTTTAGTAAGCAGATGATATAGATATATTTTTCATGCTATCTTATAAACAGCCTGATGCATATATCTGGTAGGGATAATCATCATGACGACAGGATTCATGACAAAAGGCAGGGGTGCAGGCAGGAAAGTCATACCTATGAAAGACAGACCTGAGACTGTCGGGAAAGTCAGGGTCAAGCCTGCAACTGCCAGCCAGAGATTGATGGAAAGCATACATAAGACATGTAACGTCAGGTCTGCAGATGACCTGTATCCACATAGTGACATTTCACCTAACATGCGTATGGATAAAGATAGCGTAACTGCATATGTCAAGGATGTCAGGAAACCTATTGATCCTCCTCATGTCCTAAAGAGGTTTCTGGATAGCATGTTCAAGAGATCTACATCCATCACAGACTTTGAGCCTGTGCCCAGATCAGTCCATCCTGAGGCTGATGCATTGATGCTGATCAATTCTGATGGCGACAGGACATTCATAGATAAGAGATACCTGAGACATGTCAAGGCTGTATTGGGTGATGATGTATATGTCCAGTTTGCAGAGAGCGATGCGCCCGTCTTCTTCGTGGACAGGAAGGACAGGGATGCTATCTTGATAGCTCCTATATTTTCTGAGGCACTGAGAAGCTATATGTTCTCAAAGATGTAATGATCGATATGGTACGAAGATTCAAGTCTGAGGCACAGCGCAAGGCTGTCATGAGCAAGATATCCGAAAAAGAGAGTCCGTCATATATACCTATATTTAAGAAGGCTCTTGCTGAACATATCAGACAGAAAAAGAAGATTATAGCTGTAGTACGTAGCTCTGATGTACGGGATATGCTGGTTGAAAATATATTGCATACACCTGAGATGCAAGCTCTCATAAATGAAGATTTTGTACGGATTGAATATCAGGAATCAGATGGTCGGGTGTTCCGTGAATCTATACCACGGAGGCTTTTGTCTAGGACGACTGATGAGTTGATTGATTCAGGCGCAAAGTATGTCGATGTAATTAGGTGATCATCATGGTATTCAAGTCTCCAGCACAACGGAAAGCTGTCATGGTCAAGCTTAAAGGCACCCGCAAGCAGAGATTGGTTGAGAGACATCTGGACAACGGTGACATAGGCTCTGCATTCGCAGAGATCATGACGCAGGCTGGGCTCAGGGACAAGAAGGCAAGAGGCATAGTGTCATCCACAGTGTTCGGCAGGGTACCTCTGGAATATCTGGACGACACCACCAGAGACTCTGCGATCAAGGGTGTCTGGAACGGTACCAACAAGCAGATGATGGCAAAGAACACAGCTAACATAGTCATCAATGAGGCTATAGCCAAGCCCAAGCCGAAAGTAAAGAAAAAATAAAGGTGATGATAATGGTACTGAGATCTCATGTCAATATGATGCTTGCACTGGTGGTCATGCTGGTGTCCATGTCAGGCACCAGCCTTGCATATGTTGAGCTTCTGGATTACAGCTCGTCACCGCTCATGACAGGGCACACCCTCATCCTTGTCGTGCATCAGTTCACTTTAGGATACCAGCTGTATACCAATGAGACTATAGACAACTGCACCGTCGACTACGCATATATGATATATGAGCCGTATAAGCTGACGCCGTTGACGTTCATAAGATATGACACTGTCGTCACTGTCCTGAACAAGACTGACGTCATAGCAGACAATGTCACGTGGAACTACATAACTGTCACCCTGCCCGTCAAGGACGAGGCAGAGTCACGGTACATAGCTGATCTTGTATGCACGGACAGCTCAGGGGACTATGTCGAGCTGGGCTGTGTATCTGGATGCCTGTTGCCTGAGACTGACGGCGTGCACATATATGACTATACAGAACGTGAGACCACTTTCAAGAACGTGATTGCAGGGTCTGGTCTGGGCGAGATCCCTGCTGGGTTCGTGCTGGGTCTGTCTGAGAACGTGTCGATAACCGAGGCAGTCATGCTTCTCATCATACTGGCTGTCCTGTCCACCACTGTCGTGGTAGTCAATAAGATATTTAAATAGCATCTGATCAGTGACATATCAGTGACTGATCAGCGACTGTTTCTTCTGACCTCATAAAGACTTATAAAGTTATCATTGCTAAGATTTAATACAAAGTATCATTTAGTGTTCACTGAACATATAATGATACTTGATTGAGATTGATAATATGAGAAAGAAAGTAACCACAGACATGCTTGTAGATAAGTTGCAGGCACAGTACGATGGCATGGGTCTGACCTTGCGTGAGCTGGGATCACTGCAACCATCCAAGAACCTGTCGCTGGACAGCATACCTGAATGGGGTAGGCGAAGGTTTGAGGTATGGTGCAGGATATACAATGAAGGCGGTTCTGTCTCGTTTGACAGGTTCAAGGAGATATGCATCAAGGCAGGATACAGCACTGCTGACGGTGACGGCGGACTCAAGACCAAAGGTATAGGCGGTCTGTTCTCAGGCGGAAAGAATGCTAGGATACAGTGGGGTGCCAACGGGTCTGATGTGTTCCTGACAGGCTCTGTCAAGGGCTATGTCGAGGCTTGGACTGGCTTCACCATGGATGAGGTTGCAGGGCTGTTCAAGTAGTCCAGCCTAGCTTCATCTTCATCTTCATATTCATCTTTATCTTTTCTTTTAGGGGATTTTTTGTTTATCCCTCCCTTTTTTTATAATCCATATTAGAGATATTGAAGCGTTTAGGTGTAGCTGATGAAAAAGATGATGACTAAATGAAAGGAAGATCCCTATGGTTCTAGAGATGACCCGAACAGGCACCGTAATAGGTTGGAGACTGCAAGGGCAGAGATAAAGAGAAAGTACAGGGATACAGGGCATTGGGACTGCTGATGATATGGAAGATGCTGAGATCCATCTCATGCTATCTTATAAACAGACCTATGCATATATCTGGTATAGATGATTATCATGGCGACTAGATTCATGACCAAAGGCAAGGGTGCAGGCAGGAAAGTCATACCTATGAAAGACAGCGATGCTACCTTGAAACTTAAAATGCCTAAAAAGGTTACACCAGCAGATATTAAGTCAAGTAAAGATATCTATGTTTTGCAGGATAAGATCAACAGCCTGATATTCGATAGGCAGAAAGGTGCAGTCGACCCAGAGATGCTACGGATAGTCATCCTGAATGAGAAAGCATATCATTTCAGGTTCCTGAAAGGGTATACTAAATGGAAAGCCATAGGTACATGGGAGACATATCCTGATGAGACCAATACGGTGATAGAGATCATGTACAGAGATACAGAAGATGAAAGAGTAGGCATAGAATTAGTCAAGTTATTAGAGCAGTACAATGAACTTACATCTAAGGAAGATAAATTATTTGTTGCTACATATCCTATTGAAGAGACTAGCCTGTATACATAGATGCATCAAGATTATTGATATATGATCAAAAGATCAGATATAAAAAAGATAAGTGATTATCATGGCGACTAGATTCATGACCAAAGGCAAGGGTGATGGCAGGAAGGTCATACCTCTCAAAGGCAGGGCATCTGTCAAGGCTCCTAAGAACATGGTGCCTAAGTACAGCAAGTTACAGAAGGCTATACTGTCCCTGATGGTCGAGGATACCGGTGCTAACCTATTGGATTCAGGCGGTGCATACGGCAGGCACTATGAACGTAACCAGCAGGTCAAGGACTGGACAGCTGTTAAGGATCTCAGCTTTGATGAATTTGGATATACACGTAACCTGTTTCCGTTCTTGGTACAACAGCTGGATATCAATCCTGAAAGCCAGAAGTTGCAGGGACAGTTTGACAGGATGTCTGCCAAGTCTGACGAGCCGTACCTGAGCGACATGGAACAGTTCTTGGAGAAGCTGGCTAAGGATGGTAGGCTGGAATCAGATGATTACTTGGTCACTGAAAAACCTACTGTGATCAATACTTACAATGCAGAGTCTGCACTGTCACAGATACTGCAATATGCCCTGTTCATGGTTGACGGTGAATATTATGTCATATTGCAGGTGCACAACGGCTGTGATGCAAGGGGTGGGTATACCAAGCCTAAGATATTTGCAGTGCCTGACCCTGAATCTTTTATAATCCGTCAGAACGATGCCGATGTCACCACAAAGAAAGGTACATATACGACTGATGATACATATAATTTCTATCCTGAGTCAGGTATCTCTGGTGAGCCTAAGCAGTGGGAAGACCTGTGGAAAGAGGGTATAGTGAGGATTAATTGATATGACAGCAAGCTTTATCACGAGAGGCAGGGGTGCAGGCAGGAAAGTCATACCTATAGGTATAGGTATACGCAAGCCTGTGGTTGTCAGGTATGAAGGGCTGGGAAGGGTGGCTCCGTCTAAGGCATATCTTACAGATATCGTAAAAGATGATACGGAACTGGAATACCTGAGCGATATCCATGATGATATGCAGTTCATCAATAAGATGCGAAACCTTAAGTCAAGAGTGGTCAAGGCTATAGGACAGTCTGAGTATGATAGATGGATCAAGCTGTACAATGACATTGACTCTGGAGCTTTTGACTTTGATGAGTATGTCAGGCGTAATAAGGTGCACATATCTCTCTGGAGACATATACGTCACATGAGCGATATCGAGAAGTTTGAGGCAGTGCTAAAGCATAAGAGATATAGTCCTGATATAATAAGTGATTTTACTGCTATGTATCATTACGATTTCGGGTATCATGACTTGGACGGTGTCTCACGGCTTAAGTTTTTTCATGTCGCAAAGCTTGTATATCCGGCAGTCAGGAAATATCTTGATACTGATCTGATAGATGAGGAACCTCAATATTATTATATATCAGGCAAGCGTAGAGAAATGTTGCATGAAAAGTTCCTAAGAGAATACAATAATAAATATGGAAACAGGGACGGGTACCAGAGAGTTGAACTGGATGCCAGTGTAGGTACCAAAGAAGGAGAACCTCCAGAAGATGAGTTTGATGCATCTTTATATGCAGGCGCTATAGCTGGAGGAGCTATCTGAATAATATATGTGAGTACCAATGATTAAAAGATTCATTACAAAAGGAAAAGGCAAGAGCAGGAAAGTCATACCGCTCAACGATGGAGGGGCTGGTGCCAAGGTGCCTGCAAAACGGTCTGTGAAAGCGGAAGACTATACGGATTACAAGACGTCTAAAAGATACCTTGAGAACAAGCTGTCTGATGAGGGCGGTGACCTGTTAGGGAACCATTGGTCTATAGGTCGTACCTTTACAGGCATCAAGTTAACCTTAGGCAATATGACCACTGCAGGCTGGTATTGGGTGGGTGAGGCTAAAGACATGGCAGGGTTTCTTGTCCGTATCATAGGTTCTAGGGTGCGCAAAGAGTTCATAGAGACCATGCGCAGGAACAATGTGGATTTCAGGAAAGTCAAGGGTGTTATGCTAAAGTCAATCTCTGAAGGTGACGGTCTGTACGAGATGACAGGCGATACTTTAAGATGGAAGTTCGGTACCACTATGCCAGAGGTTGATGAAGATACAGACTTTGATGATTTTGCGCAGGACAGAGATGTCACGTTGACTGACGAGTTCAAGGATGAGGTCAGGGACAGGTATTATCCAGACATGCCTGACTATGATCATGTCAAGAAAAGATACATGGCAAGGTACAAGGAAGAGATGAGAGAGGCAGTCATGGACTCTGGGTCATTTGAGGAGTTTACGGGCAAGGTGGCTGACATCCAGAAATCATTTGACTATGATATCATTGAAGATCTCAGCGAGACCATGGGTGCAGGGTTCAGGTCTGTGATGTTTGCTGTGGCAAAAGAGAGGAATATGTGATGTGGTATATATGGTGAAGACAAGATTCATTACGAAAGGCAAGGGTGCTGGTAAGAAAGTAATTCCGCTTAGGAGCATGGCTATATCTCAGGGTAAGAAAAATATATTCAGTAAAGATACTACTGCCAAAGAACTTCGTATATTTGTCAAGAGTAAGGTAGTGACCCAAGGTCGTAAGGCTGGAATGTCATATTCCTCATTTGATAAAGATGAACAGGTAACTCTTATGTCAATGGGCGTGACACCATTCTCTTATGTTTCAGTGGTCACGGATGACATGTTTCAGGCTAAGTTGCATAGGCTTGTTGACATGTTCTGGTCTGATTCACACAGTGCATTCAAGGATGCATATGATATGTATATAGAGAGGCTACCTATATCAGATAACGCTAAGGAATGGTTCAAGGAAGACACTGTCCTGCAGGGGAATTTTGAAGAAGGTGCAAGAGATACATATGATATTGAGCAGGATATCATAGACCATTTTCCTGAGATGAAGAAAGTGTCTATGCAACTAAAAAAGTGATATGTGATATATATGGTGAAGACAAGATTCATGACAAAAGGCAGGGGTGCAGGACGTAAAGTTATACCTATGAAAGACCGACCTATGGCTGGCAAGGTCAATGTCAAGGTCAAGATAGACCCTAAGATGCAACTGCTAAAAAATATCAGGAAACGTAACGTCATAACTGAGCAGGAGCTTGGTCTGGTGATGGGACGGTTGAATAGCAAGGCATACGCTGTCGGTCAGGTCACAGAGATGATAGGGGATGAAGGTCTGGAGCTGACACCTGAACAGTCTCGGAAAGGTTACGGTTACCTGATGAACCAATGGAAAAGCCCTAAGACTGGTATGGAACGCAAGAACAATCCGTTTGGGTACATTGAACAGGAGATACTCAAGGATTTTGATAGGTTCTGCCTGAAAGATACATTTGATGCAGGCACAATTAATTTCAGTCATCATATCCCTATATATAAAGTATACTCAAAAATCTATGGATCATTTGAGTATCATATGGCTGGTGGCAAGGTCAATATCATAGGGTGAATATCATGACTAGATTCATAACGAAAGGCAGGGGTACTGGCAGGAAAGTCATACCTATCAAAGACAGGAACAAGGCTGTCAAGTTCAGTATGGATGATGATGAGCTTGAGAGACCGTCTTTCAAGGACAGGTACCTGCGCAGTCTCAGGGACGATGCCAAGACCATGACAACATCTGACCTGCAAGGCGTGGTGGGTGCAAAAGTGCACAGTCTGGCTGATGAGCAAGGCATTGTCCTCAAGGTGCCATTGCAGGCAGAGCTGGAAGACATAATGCTCCAGTACGCATATGGTGAGATGGACATCAACTCAGCCCAGAGATTCATGACTGATATAATCATGAAAGCGGACAAGATACCTATCCAGTCAGGAGATGACAGGGCTAATTATGTATCTGAAGATGGATTATTTTAGGGAGATGACTGTAATATGATAACTAAATTCATTACGAAAGGAAAAGGTAAGAGCATGAAATTTATATCTATAAGAGCTATATTGCTTCTGTTTATTATATGTGGGTCTGTTTTATGTACCATAACTCCTTCAGCTTATGCCTCTGTCGATGATACTAAGGTCATAGGCGAAATTCCTGCAGGGTTTATTTTGGGTCTGACTGAGAATATCACAATACCTATAGTTATACAACTATTTATTGTAGCTTTTGTGGGGTCTGTATTATTGATACTTATAATGAAGTTATGAATGGATATGAGGATATTATGACGACAAGGTTCATTACTAAGGGCAAAGGGCAGAGCAGGAAATTCATACCGCTCAATGACAAGGTGGCAAAGCCTAAGCTAAGTGCCAAGACCAGAAGTCTGATGAAGAGTCCGTTGGCTGACACATTCGACATTGACGTGGTCAAGGCAGTCACTGATGAGGTAGGTGCAGTCAAGTCTGTTGATGATGAGGGCAAGTTCTGGACGGTCACGACTGAGGACGGCAAGGAATACATGCTGTTTGAGGATAAAGACTTAGCCAAAGACTTTGCGGTGGAGAGAGTGGCAGATGACCTGAGCGACCAGCCTGAGCTGTTCACCCGTGACTGGCTGATGTCTCATGTTAATGAGGACGGGTTGCGAGACAGTCTAAGGGCTGATGAAGAGAACATGAATAGGGATTATGTCAATGAGATTGAGGATGAGGAAGATGCTGAGCATGGGACTAGACTGAAAGCTGAGCTTATAGAGAGAGGTATCATAAGTGAGGATGCTGATGTCACAGACGAAGTCAAGGAAGATATGGTCGGTCAGATGACGGATGAACGTCTTGAAGACCCGATGGCTTATCTTGATGAGCTAGGGTATGAGGGTGAGAGACTCATGGATATCCTGACACCTCACATAGACCTTGATGAGGCTTCTGAGGATGCAGTAGATACTGATGGTATGGCTCATTTCCTTGCCACCTATGACGGCGAGCAGGTGGACACTGCGACTGAGCATGTACTGTTCAGACAGAATTAGGATTTGATTATGTATGACGACGACAAGATTCATGACTAAGGGACGAGGAGCATCACGCAAGGTGATACCTCTTAAGTACGGTACTGCCGTCCAGAGATATAAGAGACAGAAAGCTGTGGTCTCAGGAGACATAGAACATCTCAAGACCAATAAGGCTAAGCTCATCTCTGAGCTGGGCACTGCAAAGACACATATGATGGATGTCATGAAAGATACAGGGCATACCCTCAGACTGCTTAGGCTGGATGCTGTGCAGTTGCGGGATACCAATAAGATGGTAGTCATAGCAAAAGTTCAGAAAGGCAATGATGTGTACCATCACGTCATCGATGACGTTGTCCTGAAAGAGAAGATGCTTGCAGACGATTTTCATAGGCTCATAGAATCCATAAAGTCTAAGTACCATAAGACCATAGAGATCTGGAGATGATTTGAATGACGAGATTCATAACAGTCACGGGTAAGGCTGGCAGACGGGCAGTGCCGATAGACGGCAAGAAGAGTTCGGTATGTCCAATCAATATAGTGCCTTCAGGGATGCGTAATCTCAAGAGTGCGGTGACCAAATATCATGAGGGCAGGCTCAATGAAGCACTCAAGAAGATAGAGACTGCCGACGGTCTCAAGAATGAGATGGGGTATGAGGGCAAGAAATATGCCGGTGACGATGATGCTGTAAGGGTTAAATTTACCAGATACCTGCAGACTGCACATGATAAGAAGATAGCTGAAGACATGGATAGGATCAAAGCTGTTGAGGGTGCAGAGGATTTCAAGGATGAGCTTGTCGTGACTGTCGAATGGAAGAAGAGCAGGATGTGGGGCAATAACCCGACAGCGCATACCAGTGACGGTGACCGGTCTGAAAGCATAGGCGGTTGCGGGTATGATAAGGAGAGCACGGCGATAGCGCAGGTGCTGAACCAAAACATGCCACTGCTGAAATTGATGTATAGCAGGAAAGACAAGGATCACAGCAGATGGAAAGATTTTGATGATCATAGTGATTATAACCGCAAGGTGCTGGGCTATGGGTCAGGGTACGGTATACTGCCACAGTTCGAGGGCGGTGTAGGTGTGTCATCGCATCAGAACATAATGAAGAACATAGGTCTGGAGATGCAACATCTGGTGACTACTGACCGGTCAGATACATATGTGATCAAGAAAGCTGGGAAGTGATATCTATGGTACGAAAATTCAGGTCGGATGCACAGCGTAAGGCTGTCATGAGCAAGGTGAAAGATAATATGAATACTGGCTCTAAGAATATAAGTGCTATAACTATAGTGCATGATAAGGTGATAATGCCTATTAGTGCTGTTGAAGAGCGTGAACGCCTCATAGCTGATGGTTATAAGGTCTTAGAGACTAAGGGCAATGTGGTATATTTATATAAGTGATATCTATGGTAAGAAAATTCAGGTCGGATGCACAGCGCAAGGCTGTGATGAGCAAGGTCAAGGGCAGGACGGTGACGTTCAGGGTACCTGCCAAGAAGATCCCTGAGCATTCTGAACCTATAGATGTTGGCAGGCTGACTTTCGATAAGATGAAGACCATGTCCAGAAAGGCTGGTCTGCACTGGTTCGATAAGGATTCCATGAGCTTCTTCAATTCCAAGTTGCATGGGACTGTATTCGTATCTCCCGCCAAGAATGTGTATTTCATATCTTCTGAGACCTTTGAGGAGGACAATCCTGACTATCCACGAAAGTATACCATCAGGCAGTTCAATCCCAGAGACGGTTCAGTCAGTGAAGTGGGCGGGTTTCAGGCATATGATACTTTCGGTGATGCAACTAAAGATATGGTAAGGTTAGATTGATATGGTACGAAGATTCATAACTAAAGGCAAGGGCAAGGGCAGGAAAGTCATACCTATATCTGGCAGAGCAACAGAGGTACCTGTAAAGGTCAAGCCAGACATATTGTCTAAGCCGTTCACTGAAGATATAACTTTATCAGGCAATGACTTCTTTATCGAGTATGATCCTAAGCATAAAGGACTGTACCTGACTGAGAGGACAGACTACGTGTCTGGAGAAGATGATGAAGAAGAGATGGATGATTCATCTTATCCATATGAGACTTTTGACTTTGAACTGGTCAAGGACTCTAAGGTACTGGATAGGTTGATCAGGTCAGAGCTGGAATCGATAGTATCATCCACTGTTGTCGTGGACGGTCAGATACTGCGTGTGGACTGGTATCCTGAAGGTGAGGTGCTGGTCTTGGTATCTCTGCCTGACAACACAAAATATATATTCAAGGAAGTATAATAAAAGATAGGTGACCTCTATGGTACGAAGATTCAAGTCGGATGCACAGCGCAAGGCTGTCATGAGCAAGATAAATGATAGAGGTAGCCCTACCATCAAGTACAGGACACCTAAGAGACATCTGGATCTGGATGTCCGTGCGTATGAACTGGGCAACCTGAGAGTGTCCAAGGGCGGTAACTTTGAGAGGTTTCTGGATAATCTGATACGGTATTATAGGTCTGACAGCAAAGGTTCTGCTGTGCTGAGACTGAACCCATCCCAACGTGAATACATAGATATGAACCTTGATTCCTATGAGCTGGGCAATCTTGAGATATCTGAGGGCGGTAACTTCAAGAACTGGTTACAGAACCTGATACAGTTTTATATGCGTGACACAGGTCAGGATAAGGAGTACATGAAAGATGTCAAGGAACAGAGGGTCAGGGTAGAACGTCGCAGGAAGGTTGAGAGAGACATAAGACCTATGCTGGACAGGTTCAAGGAGATGACCGCATCTGCACTAGACCCTGAGCATGTCAGCGGTGGCGGTCTGACAGTGACTAAGGATGGAGAACTCATAAGCATGTTGCATTACAAAGGAACCCTTATGGAGAAAGAAGCACTGGCGGTGCTGAGACCTGCACTGGAGAAGAAGGGGCTGAAGGTCTATGAGGAAGACCTGTGGTATCCATGATATATGATGTTAATATATGATGAAGGATATGGTTAAGATGACAGGTACAAGATTTATCACGAAAGGCAGAGGGACGGGTAGGAAAGTCATACCTATGACCAGCAAGTCCAGATCTAAGGTTCCTGCACTGGACATGTCAGATAGGTTCTATTCAATGCCTCAGTATATATTGCACATGACCCTTGATGAAGATGAACGTATATATCTACAGAAACTGCATGAGAATTATCAGCTCCTCAATCATCTCAGGTTGGCTAAGAGAGATCTGATAGGTCATATAGGAGATGATACATATTCTGGCTGGGTCAAGCTGATGTGTGACATAGATGACGGCTCCTTTGATGCAGATAGTTTCCTTAAGTCCAAAGGTGCATATAGATATCATCTCTTCACAGTATCTGTCGATCATAAGTTCAGGGCTGTGCTCAGGGCACAGGGTGTAGGGGACAGGTTCATAGATGATTTCCTGTATATCTATGGACGGCATTATAAGTTTGTGGGCATAGATGGACTCAGCTATGATATCAAGTTTCCTCTAGCGCATTACGGTGACATGATAATGACATCTATGAAACCTGCATTCAATAAGTATATTGGGATGAGTTCTATATTTTATTTTAGGGATGATGATGATTTTAAAAGATATACTGTATTCATTGACTTATCTTTTAAGGACAGATGGAAATCTTTATCTTCAATGATGGATAAAAAGTATCATGAAGCATATAAGGATAAGAAAGGATATCTTAAGGTATGAGCATCAAAGATAGGTGATTTGATATGAAATTCGTAAACGACAGACAGCGAAAGGCTGTCATGAGCCGGCTGAGGACGTACAGGGTTCAGGTACCTGTGTATAACGAGATCGAGGTCTTGGTGAAGGCGCCGGAGGGCGATCTTGGCAAGATAATGGATAAGGCGGTCAAGCAGGCTGAGATAGATGAGCCTAAGACACCTTGGATGTATGACGAGGACAGTGCGGACGCATCTGAATGGGATATTGTAAAGATGGAAGATAGAGATGACAATGACAGACCTGTCAGTAAAGCATATTCTGTCAAAGGACTCAAGAAAGAGTATGCTGAAGATATTGCGAAGGTAGAAGCCCGCAAGGATGTCAGCACCTCTGAGAAAGAAGATATAAAGAAGCGACTGAAACTTCTGCTGGATACGAATATCAAGATTGTCTCAAGAGATACAGGAGATACGAAGACCAGATTGGTCTCAACAGAGGTACCGAGATAGAGACAGGATCGAATAATCAAAGATGATGTTACATGACAGGTCAGATAGGTGACTGGTTCAGTCTAGATGTAGTCAGGGCAGTCACCGAGGTGACAGGCAAGATAAGGTCTGTTGACCGTGAAGACTATGAGGAAGATAGAGAGGGGCAAGAAAGAGAAAATAAGAGGGTATGCTGGCGGATCATCACTGATGACGGCTGTGAATACATGATGTTTGAAGACATCAGGTCTGCAGAGAGGTTCACAGTATGTCATGTCAGGGAAGAGATCAGGACTGAGCCTGAGATGTTCGACCATGACTGGCTCATCACTTTCATTGACCTGCAAGGTATCTGTGATGATCACAGGGCTGATATGGCAGACGCTGACATAGGCGGTGACCCTGTCCAGCAACTTAATGATGCAGGGTACTACGGCGAGAACCTGACCGATATGCTAGGATCTCGGCTTGATCTTGACAGGGCATCACAGGACATGGTTGATAAGGTAGGCTACAGGCATTTCCTGACAGGCGATGTGGACAGCATCGAGGTCACTGTCAGGACAGGGCATGTAATATTGAAGGTGTAGATGATATGGTATTTAAGAACGATAGGCAGAGAAAGGCTGTCATGTGCAAGATAGGTCTTAAGCATGGCGGTAAGCTGGACAGCATGTTTGACCGGATACAGCTGGACAAGGGTACCAAGATAGAGATGGAACACACGGATGACAGGGCTGTGGCTGGGGCGATAGCCAAGGCGCACCTGATCGAGAACCCTAAATATTACCTGTACCTTGAGATGATGGAAGCGCAGATGAAAGGCGATGCTAGGCTTGATGCCAAGATAGGCAAGGGCGACACGGTAAGGTTCCTTGACCTGTACGGACAGCTGAAGGAAGGCAAGGTCACAGGGTTCAGGACAGCCGATGACACTGACAGGACATCTGTGGTAGACATAAGGTCTGACGGCATACTGTACGGTGCGCCGAGAGAGAAGGTCATGAAGACAGGCAATCCTCTAGGAAGCTATAAGGACTTTTCATCCTGTGTCAGTGCCAATCTGGACAAGAGAGACCCGAAAGCGTACTGCGGTGCGATCAGGCATAAGGTAGAAGGAAGGCGTTGACCATGGCATTCAAGAATGACAGGCAGAGGAAGAAGGTCATGATGACATTGAAGTCAGGCATCAAGCCTGTGAATAGTTTTAAGGCATATTCACCTGAACAGCTCAGGTCTAAGGCTGTCAGTGTATACATGACAGACAAGGTAGGCAGTAGTGTCATAGATGCATATCTTCAAGATAATCTTGACTTGGTCAACCATAAGGACTATGAGCTTATAACCAACCAGACCCTGTCAGGAAAACCTGTCAATGTTCTGGTCGTACTGACACAGAAAGCAGGGTATCGCATAGCTGACAGCAGGATATCTTCACAGTCTAAGATATGGGATATGAATATTACGACCATCAAAGACCTGACAGATTCAGGTTATGGATTATGGAAATGATACAGCATGACGACAAGGTTCATGACCAAGGGCAAAGGACAGAGCAGGAAAATCATACCTATGAAAGGTAGGCAGGAGCCAAAGCCTAAAGGTATACGTCGTGATGTATCTGAACAGTTTTATGATATCCCTAAATATATACGGGATATTACTCTTTATGAGAATGAACGAGGTTATCTTATGGCTCTGCATAAGGATAGGCAACTGCTCAATCATCTCAGGAACATACAGGCTGGGTTGATATCCAATATAGGTGCAGTTGAGTATCATAGGCTTGTCGGTCTGTATGTTGACGTGCAACTGTCTGTCTTTGACATAGGTAAATATATGCGATCAAAAGGTATACCTGCCCTTATGTATTGGTTGCTTTCAACCTCAGATAAGTTTAAGATGATGCTCAGGACAAAAGGATTGTCTGATAAAGATATATCTGATTTTATGTATCTTCATGGCAATGATTATAAGTTTACAGGTATTGACGGCAATCAATATAAGCTCAGATCTTCAATCTTCTCTAGAGATACCATTACAGAAGACATGCAACCGTCTTTTGATAGATATCTTAATATGAGAACAACATTTCCTATAGGTGTCACAAAGAGAGGTAGATATGTGAAAGATGATAAGAGGATAGACCAGCTTAAGACCCTCTCTGATAAGATCTATCATAAGGCTTATAAGGACAAGAGAGGATACCTTAAGGATTGATGATATTATGACGACAAGGTTCATGACAAAGAACAAGAGACGGATACCCATCACCGACAGGTCTGCATCGCTCAAGCTCAGGGTACCCGCCCTGCCGTCATCAGGCACTGTCAAGAAGACCGTCAAGGTCAGCAAGGCTTTCGCCGGCGACAATGATTTCTGGCTGGTTCAGGAAGTGCATACTGCGGGCAAGGATGTCATAGCAGTCCCTGAATCCCAGATAGTCAAGGGGAAAGATAAGGCGGAAGCTTTGAAGAGACTGTATGAGAAACATCTGGGCTGAGAAGAAGTGTTCATGCTATCTTATATAGAGAGAAAAGAAATGATTGTGTATGGTACAGAAGTTCAGGTCGGATGCACAGCGCAAGACTGTGATGGCTAAGTTGGTCAGGAAAGATAAGGTCATAAGACCTAAATCACCCGTATACAGACCATCATCTGCAGTGGCGTATATGGATACTAAGGATGGTAAGATAAAAGGTGTTGTAAAATACAATGATTTCTATGAAAGATATAATTTGTTCATTGATGGGTCTCATTATGGTCAGTTCAAGAATTTTAATGATGGTGTTGATGAACTGAAAAGGTCGGGGTTCAAGAAGATAACGATAAGGGTACCGTGATTATCATGACGACAGGATTCATAACGAAAGGAAAAGGTGCAGGCAGGAAAGTCATACCTATGTTTGACTTTCGCAAGGGCAAGGTCAAGCAGACAGTGGCAAGATCCAAGAAAGTCAAGATCAAGCCAGAGCCATGGGCTGTCATAATCGGTGAAGAGGTGAATGTCTTTGGCAGTCGCAAGGAAGCCATGGATTCTCTGGCTGACTATTCAGACACAGGTTATGTGTCTCTGGGCAAGAGACAGAAAGACGGGTCTTATGCTGTAAAGGTGCCAAGTCAGTACGGTGACGATGGGACTGCTACATTGATACTGACACCTTATGAGGAATGATCTAAGAGCTGTGATTGTGATGACAAGATTCAAGAGTGACAGGCAACGGAAGGCTGTGATGAGCAGGCTGTCAAGGGCTGGCATTGCAACAGGAATACATGATGATAAACCTGTTGAGTTCTCTATCGATCTGGTGCAGGCTGAGTTCATGAATGACGATACTGACATCAGCAACGTATGGGACTGGAAGAGCGGACAGAACCTGACAAGGATCATGGACGGTAGCCAGTGGGTCATAGCCAATGTGGACAGGTACCCTGAAAGCAGTATACAGCTGATAAAGAAATGATGATAGTGATATGCATGACGACAGGATTCATAACGAAAGGCAGGGGTGCAGGCAGGAAGGTCATACCTATCAAGGACAGGCATACTGTCGCAGAGCCGAAAGTGACCAAGGACAAGAGCTACAATAAGGTGCTGTGGCAGGATATAGTCACCAAGGGCAGGAAGAGAGAGCCAACCGCACTGACTGGCGGTATGAACCATCTGGACGATTCTGAGATCACTACGATAGTCGCCACCATGGAGTTCTTCGATGCCACCGACATCTGGATGAAGCAGACCGTGTTTGATCTGGGAGGCTTGCCTAGGTTCAGGGTGTTTGACTGGCTAGCCATGAATGTCATGGGCAGGAACGATGATGACAGGCGACAGAATGAGCAGGCTCTGAAAGTGCTGGTTCATGCATGGACAAAGGCTGATGGAGATGTCAAGGGCTTCATCAGGAACCTGCGTGAAGACGACTATGATGTTGACCGTAGCTGGGAAAAGATACAGATCGATATATGATTCAAGTGATATGAATGACAAGGTTCAAGAGTGATAGGCAGAGAAAGGCTGTCATGTCCAAGGTCAAGAACGGGCAGGGTCTGGTGTCAGCCGTCAGGAAGGCTGTCGGTCTGGAGATGTCTGCTGATGAGCGCAAGAGACTGATCAAGGCGTATGAGCGTGAGATAGAGGCTGACAAGAGGTTGATCAAGGCAGGCAAGGACTTGCCATCCACATTATTGGGCGAGGCGCTGACAGTCACTGGAAAGATCAGGCTCAGGAATGACCAGAAATTCTTGGACAGGTTGAGGAAGAAAAGAAAGTGAACTGAGCCATAAGCTATCTTATAAACTATCAGGTCTCATTATCATACATGGGTTTCTTGACTTCTTACCTCCAGTTCTGGGACACCCTATGGTACATCATGTTCAGTGGCATGGTCAAGATAGCAAACATCATAACATTCAGCCCTGAACTTGCACCGCTCAATGTCATAGGTCAACCCACTCCTATCCTTGCGCCGTCCGGCGAGTTTCAGATATCGGTATATTTCTTCATGACATTCATACTGCACTTCATAGTGCTGGTCGCACTGATGGACAAGGGCAAGCGTTGAAATCTTTTGTTTTTCTACATGCAATAAAGGTAAATCTCCATAAGAAATCAAGGTCAATCTCCATAGGAAATCAAGGTAAATATCCATAAGAAATCAGGGTAAATCTCCATAGGAAATCAGGGTAAATCTCCATAGGAAATCAAGGTAAATCTCCATAGGAAATAAGGGTATGTCTGCATGAGGTAGGGGTGGAGCCGGAAGCCCTGACTTGCCGTGCATCAGGCGCTCCTGACATCCAAGGGTACTCTGCCGACATATATGAACAGGTATGATCGTGTGCTATGTGGACAGGACATATAATTATATCTCTGATGCTTATATACCTGCAGAGATGGATGTATATAAAGTTAATTTAGATGATCTGTAGGACACAGCAATGGCAGTCACACCTGTGCTCTCTCCTGTCACCCTTGAAGCGTCCGACAGGATGCACGGCACCGTGACTGCATGTCCAGCCTATGCCACCGTCAGGATCATGGGACAGGTCAGATTCCCTGAGTCCGTACATGTGTGCTGTCCTTCTCAGCATGTCTCCTCTGGTCTCTTTGAGTATCCCCAGATCGACAAGGTCGATGTGCTGTCCTGCCGTATGTCCTGACCTCTTGCAGATGGAGCACCAGTTAGAATTGTCTCTGTCTGATGCCGTGTCTGTCTGGGCGTACATGATGATCATCTCTCAGCTATTCTTGATCTTAATGCTTCTTTGATCGCTGATTTCAGACCTTTTATCCTGAGACTATCTTCATGTAGCACTCTGTCATTTGTCTTCATGTAACCGTTTAATGATACACAGCTGTCAACAGAGATCAGGTGCAGTAGATCTTCCGCTTCTTCAATTGTTTCCAGCTTGATTATGATCGGTACGAACGGTTCAGTCTCTCTTTCAATTCTCATCATTTTCACCTGTATTCAATAATTCTGGATTCTTGAACCTGTTTCCTATGATGACATACGCATTTTTTGAGACGTAGTGCCATAGGCTGTCATTCCCTAGACAGAACATGCCATACTCTAAAGTGACGACCTTCTTACTTGCATCTTTATGTCCTTCAAATTGCAGTATGTCACCTACATAGATATCTTTGCCGTCCTTGTCTTGGAGTCCTGTGAACTGTACAAGGTCAACACGTTCTGCAGTGACAAATTCATTACAGTATCTATTTTGGATCTCTATGATGAAAGTTGATTTACCATACTCTGTGATATATCTTATGCTGTTTACTCTCTTGAACAGTTTTTCTTTTTTGTCCCATGCCTTAAATTGTGGGTGTGCTTCCATGATATATCATCTATTATCTGATAAAAATTGGAGAGTTGTCAGGAACCCCTGAGAAGACTGAGGGTTCCTGATAACTTGGATCTGTCCACGACATCCCCTTCACAGGATATCAGGTGAACTATGATATGTGATATGTGTGCGACTTCCTTATATGTCCTGAAGCCTTCTCATGTACAGTCCCATCATGCACACTAAGATAGGTATCATGGCGCTGGAGAACTCAGGTATCGCCACATCCTCTTCAGGCTCGCCGTTCGATGACGATGATGACAGGCTGTATGAACTACCGCCACCGGAGAACGATCCGCATGAGTTGGTCTTGTTGTGCAGGTACAGTATGCATACCTCTCCGTCTGACAGGTCTGGGTCTATGGGATTGCTGAGCACGATATATTCATCTGTGTCTGGCTCAGGCTCTGGCTCTGGCTCTGGCTCTGGCATGTCCATCATGCCTTCTATGGCATCTGCAAGGTCAGGGGTAAGGTCTGAGGCAAGGGCTACTGTGTCATTGTCAGGATCCTGATGCCGGCTCACCATGTTGTTGTCATTGATTATATAGAACAGGGAAAGGGTTATGCATAGCACTGATACGATCGCTATTGTGATCAGCTTTCCTTTAATCTCCATGTCATCTCATCCTCATCATTGATTTATAGAGATATCTTTAAATCCTTTGTGTAGCATCTTCAGGTGTGACATGTCTACCACGGCGCCATGCCTGATGAAGACGTCATGAAATCTCTCATAATGATCGCCCCAGTAGATCATGGCACATGCCATAGGGGCACCCTTCCCTATGTCCTCTCCATCCTCTAAAAATCTTAGGCGGGTGTCAGACAAGAAGCAGACAGCGTTCGCTCTCCCATAGATGCTCCTTTTCCAATGTCCTGTGTTCGTGGCTACGGGGACAAGCGCCATGACCTCTGAACCGTATTCTTCATGTGCCTGCGCACATCTCTCTAACCATTGCCCTATCGTCGTCTTTCTCTCTCTGTCTCTTCCGTACGGTGGGTTGACATAGATGTTCAGATAGTTCCAAGACTCTTTCAGCCCATCTTTTTCAGGCAGGGTATATTCTATGTCGGCGTCGGTGATCGAGTGCTTATTTGAGCAGGGATCTAAGGCTATGTCTGCCCTGAACACTTCTCTGACAGCATCAACATACTTTTTAGGTGTGCCCCATTCTTTATTCTTTGAGATGACTTCTCTTCCTGCGGTCATCTTTTACCCCATCATAAAATTTTAGAGATATCTTTAAATCCTTTGTGTAGCATCTTCAGGTATATTCTTAGCATCCTGACAGGCATGTAACGTAGGTCTTTGCACCTTGTCCTGTATCCTGCGATCAGCTCCATGCTATCGCAGGTGACAGGGTTCCTGAGACGGGCATACAGATTGTCAGTCCACTTTGAGCTGTTGGCACACCTGTTCTGGTATATGCATAGCGGGCACCATCTAGGTCTTTTCAGACCATAGGTACTGAAATCTGTACTGCTCTTCGTACTGCTCCTGTGCTTGTCTATAGCCATGGTCTCATATCATATTTGGTGTCTGTCCTTATTAAATCTTGTACATTCAGATGTACAAGACTATATAAATGCTTATACATTATAATGTATAAGTTTTGACCAAAATATTTATGACTTTACAGTGATAGATACATTTATAAAGGTATATGTCCTATATATAATTAATAGGACTTATAAATCCTATAAAGGAGATTCGATGATCATGCAAGATACAAGAGATGTGCCTGCCAAAGAGAAGATGGTAGACCTGACTGACGCTCTGGAAAGATATACCGTAGAGGCGACCAGAGAGTTTCTGGAGAACCTGAAGAAGAGCGATATCATGGAGATGAGCTTTAATCACGGCGAGATAATCATAGTACGAGTTCTAGAGGAAGATCTGGGATCCACGCCTGATGACATGAAATATGTCGTGGAGGTCTTATATGTAATCAGGTCAGAAGGGGTGACCAATGAATCCCATAAGGTCGGGGACAGGAGATGGGTCAGGGTCTACAACCTGAAAAGGTGCGGGTCAATCAAGACCTGATAACCTTGACCTTATATATGAGGGGCTGATTATTATGGAAGAGAAGAAAAATATGATCAAGGTGTATATCTTGAAGCATATGGCTGAGGAGCTGAGAGCCTGCGACCATGATGTCATGGAAGGTCATGCCGATCTGGGCTGATGGAGGATTGATGGATATGAAATTGATTGAACTGCTGAAAGGCATGGAAGAGTTTGACGGTAGGCTGATAGTCAAGGATGCGTTTGAGAGCCGGTTCGGCTTCTGCTGGGGCAATGACACGACCGTCACAGCCGAGGGCTTGGACAGGTTCAGGAAGATGCTCAATTCAGAGATAAAGATAGACGGCAACGTGATAATATTGCTGGATGAGACCATAGAGGAAGACGAGTATGACTTCTTCATGTCAACCTTTGCAGGGTTCGGGTCTGCGAAGGACTATGACAGATGGTTCAAGGAAGAAGGCATAGATTATACCAGAGACTGAGGCAATTTATATGGCAGAAGACGACAAGGCAGAGGAAGGCGAGATGACAGCATTGAGATATGCAGGTCAGGACAGGGAGAGACAGCTATGGCTGACTGCGGAACAGACAGAGAACCTAAAGTCATTCATGGCACAGGATCATGTATACTCGGCTGACGGGACGTGCCATGTACGGTACGTGGCAGACTTTGGGACATTGTACATATCACCTGTCAATAGATGTGGCTCATTCATGTTCTTAGGGACTAAGAGACATAGGGACGATCTATGTCAAAGAGAGATTGTGCAGAGAGATACAGAACTGCGAGATGCCATCATCAAGGCTGAATCAATACTTAAAGCCAATATCATAGATGCAGACAAGGCATTCAAGGCAGGGCTGATAACAGATGATCAGAAATATATGCTCATCCGCATCTGCCAGAAAGAGGTCGATATCCTGAAGAAGAGGGCTATGGTGCTTAACATAGATATAGGAGGTAAGTGACATGGTGAATAGCAAGTGCAGGACAGAAGACATGTACGGCATGGTCACCGACAGGCTGATAGCTGAGATCGAGAAAGGAGGTCTCAGGTGGGTCAAGGGCTGGACTCAGACAGGTCTGCCTATGAACGGTGCCACCAAGACCAGTTACAGAGGCATCAACATGCTATGGCTCATGATGGAGATACGGGACAAGGGCTATAAGTCTAACAGGTTCTACACCTACAGGCAGGTCAAGGGACTCAAAGGGCATGTGATCGCAGGGTCTAAGGGACTGCCTATATTCTTCTACAAGCCGATCGAGATATCTGTTGAGAACAAGGAGACGGGCAAGCAGGAGATCAAGAGGATACCTATGTTGCGCAGTTTCATCGTGTTCAACCAAGACCAGACATCGCTGAAAGGCATGGATGCTGATGCGGTGAGAGAGCCGGTGGAGATCATCAAGATCTGCGAGGACATAGCAGGATGGTCTGACAGTCCCAGAATGATGACTGACAGCTCGGCATATTACATGTCTAGGTGGGATATCATAGGGATTCCAGACATGCAGTCGTTCCGCACTGCTGAGATGTATTACGCCACGCTGTTCCATGAGATGATCCATAGCACTGGGTCTAAGGGCAGGCTGAACCGTGACGGTATCGTCAAGACCAATGCGTTCGGCTCAGACATGTATTCAAGAGAGGAGATCATAGCCGAGCTGGGTGCCAGTATACTGTGTGCCAAGGCAGGAATATTTGAGGACAATGTCAGCAACAGCAGTGCATATATAGACAGCTGGCTCAGGAGCCTCAAGAAAGATAAGAGATTCATATTCAAGGTGATGAGTCAGGTGCAGGCATCTGTCGACCTCATCACAGGTACAGGATCGTAGAGGGATAGGTGTAAATTATGAAGACTGTAGATAAAGAGAACAGCAGGATCACTATTGAGCTGGCGGATGATACGGACGGACAATCTGCGCTGGTGCATATATCATTGAAGTCACATAAGGATGCCAGACAGATCATCAAGGTACTGGACAATGTCAAGAGACGCATGATAGAAATATCTGAGAAAGGCATAGGCTTGGACAGGGTCAGGGAATGTCTAAAAGACGATGTTGATGCAGGTAGCTCTCAGTCCTATGAGGAAGACCTGTCCAAGCTGGTCGGGGATGATAAGGACATGGATGATGGCAAGGGCAAGAGAAAGGAACGGAGCTGATATGACGATGATACTGATAGACAATGACCAGAAAGCCTTGATAGGCGTGACCCAGACATCGTACTTGCTTGATCTGGACGGCGGTCTGTCCGACAGGCTGAGAGCATTGCTCAGACATGAGTTGCTGGCTATACTGAAGTCTAAAGGGATAACTGATGTCAACAAGCTAGATGTATCGATCAGCGCACACATAATGGCGGTCACGAAAGAGTAATCACCAGACAGGAACACTTATAAAGATATTCAGTGAACCTATATTAAGAATATATAAATCCTATTGGAGAGTTGAGATACATATGACTATGACAAACTTTAAGCTTGCACAGAAGCAAGAGGACATATTGGTGGATGCACTGTCTAACGTACCGCTGAACCAGATAAAGCTAAGCTATACAGACATGACATCACTGATTCATATAGTTCGGGACTATGGTATGATTAGCCGTAGATCTGAAGGTGGAAAGGAGACTGAGTAAGATGGGATACGAGACAGAGTTGATATTCATACAGGTGAACCATAGATTGAAAGGGTTTCAGAGAGTGATAGCTACCCTTCAGATGGGTAAGATATGCTATGGTAAAATATACCAGCTGGTGCAAGAGTCAAAGGTGCATGACAAAGACCAGAAGCTTGGGGCTGAGATAGATGCATATGAGAGACAGGCAGGAAGATGTTACATAGCTGACGGTGATTATACAGAGACCCTGAAGAAGATGCCTGAACAGGAGCGCAAGGCTGAGATAGACAAGCTGTTGAAGATGTCAGCCACGCTGGACAGGAAACTGTGCTACATATATCGTGACTCAGACAGGCAGTGCTATACAGATAAATGCGGAGACATATTGATGGTGGTCAGTCTGAGCAACCTATACGCTACACTGATTGAGGAACAGGCTAGACTGATTTCAGAAGGTGAATTTGAAGTGGGATACAGACGGTTTGAGATGGCTATCAGGATGATAGACAAATTCATGGACAAGAAGATCTGGGGGAACGAAGAACTCAAGGTCATAATGTGGGGTCATTGATATGGATAATGATAAACTGAAAAAGATGAAATTTTTATTTCACCTGAAAGAAGAACTGGATGCCGTGAGCATGACAGCTGATGAGCTGGTAGCCATATTGTCTGAGACCGATGGGCATGATAAGATAGATGTTGCAGGCAGAGAATCTGTTGACAGGATCCCAGAGACATTGAAAGATAAGGATTGTGGGATCTCATCAACTGCGGTACAGCCCGATATAGATACTGGTGGCAATGCATCAGCCAAAGATTTAGGTGGCAATGCATCAGCAGACGCCAGAGCAGTTATATCTACGTTCCTGAGACGGACAGTATTGGCAGATGACCTGACCGACGTCGCCAAGGACTTGATACATATGACATTTTTTGAAGGGCTTGATGATGATGACAATATCATCACTCCTGCTGTATCTATGCATAGGGCTATGATGCACAGGACAGGCAAGGACTTTGATATAGGGCTGGTATACAGCCTGCGGACTTGCTACAGTAAGTATCTGAAACAGACAGGACGTAAGGCAGTCAGTCTCAGGCGTGCTCATGACTTACGTACTATAGATAAAGATAACAGTATCCGTAACCTGCTCTATGACCTGCTGAACGACAGTGTGAGGAATAAAGATGTGATCAAAGTAATCAAGAAAAAGTTTGGTGTTGACATCACCAAGGAACAGGTCAAGTATTTCAAGAAGGTCAAGGAGAGCTACATAAAGAAATAGGTGATGCGTATGACTATGAATGATACTGAAATTGAGAAGATGCGGTTTATCTTCAATCTGGGAAATAGGATAGAACATGTAGGATTGACTGCAGATGACCTGATCAAGATCTTGTCAGGTATCCATGAAGAACCTGTCAGTGAACCTGCCAGTGAACCTGTCAGTGAACCTGTCAGTGAACCTGTCAGTGAACCTGTCAGTGAACCTGTCGGTGAACCTGTCGCTGTAGATGTCAAGGGACTTATGGCTATGGACAGGATATCACCCACCAAGAATAAAGATAAGTTGGTAAGGCAGTATATCCACAGGTTCTTGATGCGGACTAAGTACACCAAAGATCTTGACTCGACAGACATAGGCAAGATAGAGTCTATGTTCTGTGCCAGTCTCGACAGCCGAGGACATCTGATACCTGCATCTGACATGGTAGACATGATCGAGGCAGGTCTGGAAGGTATACATATAGACTGCTTTCTTGTATACGGTCTGCGCAGTGCGTACAGGAACTCTGTCAGGGATATCAAGCGTATAGCCATACCTAGGGTTGTACCCATAAGACCTTCAAAGTACAGGATGTCAGGCAAGCCTACCATGAAAGTTCTGGACAGGACAGGCAACATACGTAAGTTCATACTGACAGGTATCAATCTTGAGCTGTCCTGCAAGAAGGTCAAGCAGGCTGTCAAGAAAAAGTTTGGTGTTGACATGACAGTCAAACAGGTATCTACTGTCAGGTATATGGACAGGCTCAGTAAGGATACCAAGAGAACTATGCCTAAGCTTGAGACAGGCAAGACATACAAGGCAGATAAGACTGACAAGGCAGACAAGACTGATAAGACTGACAAGATAGATAAGCAACGTAGCATAATAACCATGCCTAAAGAACTGTCTGATGACAGGAGACTTAGGATCAGCAGGTTCATCATAGCTCGGCATCATGACAATGTTCATGCCAAGGACATAGTCACCAAGGTCAAGGAAGTGTTCGGGGTAGACATCAACCTGCAGAGAGTATATGACACGACGTATGAAGACAGGAAGAGACGCAAGGAAAAGACTGCTGATAGGTTCAGCGCAAAGGATCCTGACACTGCCAAGGGCTATAAAGATAGGAAGACTTACATAGATAAAGATAAAGACAAGGATAATGATAAGGATAAGGATAAAGATAAGGATAAGGATACAGGCAAGAGCCGTAAGCGTGGCAAGAAGGTCAGCGTGTTCATGGGGCAGGTCAGCAAAGTCATAAGTAGACAATAGATCATAGGAGATGATTGTGTATGGATGTCAAGATCAAGATGGATGAAGACCCTGTACTGGCTAAGTTCATGCACAGGCTTTATCAGTTGCCACCGTATCATTTCACGATAGCGTACTATGAGCATACCCTGACAGATGAGATACTTGACACTGTCGAGGAAAGAGGAGTGCGGGAATCACAGGTCAGGACGTTCAAGAGACTAAGGTCACCACAGCTCAGGCTGGTCGATCTGGATATGAGACTGGTCGGCATGATCGAGAACACTGATAATTCCATATTTTACAGACCTCTGTTCCATCCTAATATATTCATCAATAACGAGTTCATGTATCTTGAACATATCATCAAAGGCATCATGATAACTGAGTATGAGACCCATGCAGACACTAAGGACTGGATGGTCAGTTTCGTGGCTGTCGGTCTGAGAGACGGTATCTTGACAGGGCTAGATTATACAGGTAGCATAAAGCTCATAGAGTCAGACATAGAGCATAAGACCATGAAAGACGGTGCCAAGCAGTCAACGTATAACAAGATATGCAAGAGAGTACGGGTGCTGGCGGTCAACATAATCGATATGGTAGAGAATGAGAATGATTATCTGGGCATCCAGACTGTCAGCAGGTCACCTGAACAGAACGCCAAACGTGTCAAGAGAGGACAGATACCGATACCTACGACAGTCAAGATAAGACCTATAGGCGGGTTCATATCACAGGTGGAGAGCTTCAATGCGCATCTTGATGATCACAGGAATAACAGGGCATACTCGCATAAGTTCATGGTGCGAGGTCACTGGCGACATTTCAGGTCTGAGAGATACAGCGATAAGAAGAGAGGCACTAAGACATGGGTGTTCCCGTTCTATAAAGGGACAGGACTGATGGTCACCAAAGATTACGAGGTCAGGATCTGATACATATGGCACATGATAGATCTGAGCTATACATCCTTATGATAGTCATTGTCATCGTTCCTATAGCTACCTTGTATGTCAACCATGAGACTGCACAGAGATACGCATCATTGACAGCAGACCATGAGGCTACACTGGACAGGCTGGCTGTCATAGGTCAGGATCTTGAGCACATGACCGAACTGCATGAGATTGAGCGGGACATCAAGGTCAGGGAGATAGAGACACTGTCAGGAGACCTGAAAGAGGTCACCCACGAAAATTTTAACCTGAAACGAGAGCTGAGAGACAATGAGATACAGTTTTATGAGACCTATGACCTCAAGACCAGCCCGACATATGCAGATGTCATAGAGTTCATAGACGCAGATGACACAGATAGGCTTTCATATGTACTCCATGACCATGACTGCACGCAGTTCTCTAATACAGTTATACGGAACGCATTGACATCGGGACTGTTTGCCTGCGCAGTGGACATCAGCCTTGACTCTGACGCAGATGGTATAGTGGATATGGGTCATGCTATCGTGGCATTCAATACTGTTGACCGAGGCATAATATATATAGAGCCTCAAGATGACAGGGTACTGGATATGCATATAGGCATGATCATTAACAGGCTTCAAGTACTGCAATATGATTCTTGTTTTGAAATGAGACATATGGGACATTTTATGGGACATTGAGATGATGGGTATGGTACGGACAAAGGAACAATTAGAAGAGTATTTCAGGCAACAAGAAAAGATTGAGACTGAAGAATTGAGACAGGTAATAAATTTCATGATATTCCTTACAGAAAAATATGATCTGAGAGGTATTGACCTGTTAGAATTAGAAGGGATGTTACCGCCGGAAAACTGATGTGATAGATATGGCAGAGACCAAGATACATAAGAGAAAGACTGATCTGGAAAAGGCAGACATCAAGCTCAAGAGAGATATGTCTGAGTTCATGGGCATCTGGAAATGGGTAGGCATACTGATAATATTGACCTTGATATTCTCAGGTGGCACAGAGATAGTCGAGATAGAGGTACCCAAGATAGTTCAGACAGTCTCTACGATGACTCTCCTGAGCGATGTGACCGGCAGTGTAGATATCAAGTGCTACAATGACAGTGCAGGAGATGACAGTGAACCTTACAGGTATTTCTATGACATCCCCATACTGAACGATGACCTAAGCCCTGACCTGTCTAAGGTGCGGACAGAAGCCATAGATACCTTGCCGAAAGGTTCTCTGACACAGATAGATACATTTATGTATCCTGTCATAGAAGAACCGTACGTGGACACTTATGTGGCTGTATATGACTATGATTCCTGTGCATTGACCAAGATACATATAAGGTATAATCTGGTCAGGTACATAGACAATATCAAGGTGATCGATATAGACACGTCCAGCTATGGACATATATCACCATCCTCAGGTGATTTCTGCAATGATGATGACTCATATGAGATCCATAGATGCCTTAACGACCAGCTGTCTGAGTATGTTGACCTGACATCTGTACAGGGCTGGAAAGATATAATATATGAAATGTGATAGGTGTAAATGATGGAATTTGACTTGAGCAAGAAAGCGACTGATGAAAGGTTACATGAATTTGCTGAGAAGATACAGGCTCTGTCTAGACAGATAGGGTTTAAGGTCTCTGCTAGAGGTTGGGCGTACCAGCTTGAGACAGAACGACTGGTCAACAAGGATGAGTTCGACAAGGTAGAATCTTGGATCAATAGGTGTAGACGAAATGGTATATTGCCTATAGATTTCACTGCTGAGGAAGAGGGCAGAAAATTCAGCGGTGTCGAGGTTCCAGAATCTAGGTCACCAAAAAAGTATCTGAGGTCATGGATAGACCAGACCATGAGAGCTGAAAAATGGTATGTACCAGATTGGTGGACGGGTGAAAAGTATTATATACAGATGCTGGTCGAGAAAGTAGACCTGAAGACATTATTTATGCCTATATGTGAAGAGTTCCATATCCCTATCGCAACCAGCAAAGGTTGGAGCAGTATGTTGCAGAGATCTGAATATGCACGGAGATTCAAGGAAGCTGAGGATAAGGGTCTTAAATGTGTCCTGCTATACTGTGGCGATTTTGACCCTGACGGACTCAGGATATCTGAGCATATCAGAAAAAATCTATCAGACCTGAAGAACGTGAGATGGGATGATAGGGTACAAGGATACAATCCTAAGAACCTGATAATAGAGCGGTTCGGTCTTGAGCATGACTTCATACAGAAACATGGACTGACATGGATAGATAACCTGATCACGGGAAGCGGTTGTGAACTGGCAAGAGTTGTAGACGGAAAGATCGTTGCAGGTCTGAACAAGAAACATCAACCCCACAAGAATTTTGGTATGATATATCTTCAGGAGTACCTGAAAAATTATGGGGTACGGAAATGTGAAGCTAACGCATTGATCGTGTTGCCAGACATAGCCAGAGAGCTGGTGAAAGATACCATAATCGAGTATCTCGGTACAGGCGCACTGGAAAGGTTCGATAATAAGAAACAGAATATTGTGGACAGGTTCAATGATTTCAGGGCTAGGTCAGGTCTGCAGGAATCATTGCAGAATGCATTGGACTTGATAGATGAAGATGAAGATGACGCTGAGGATGAGGATGAAGATACTTATGAAATGTGAATTAACAATAGAGGGTATACTTATTATTGAATCTGAAAGTGATATTGAAGAATATGCTCTCAGGAGATGGAAAGAAAAAAATGAATATGACACCTATTTTACTGATGTTATAAAGATTAAAAAAAGGCGATGAATGTGATAGGTGACAATGAATGGTACTAAAGACAATCAAGATAGATGGCTATGATATTAATTCTGATGATGTCTGGATGTACATCCAGCATTTTGGAAAAGATAGATCAAATCTGAACGCTTGGGAAAAGATGCGCAGAGCATTGCATGACTATATATTTGAAAACCTGAACCTTGACAGACATTCAGATGAAGGACTAAAGTTTGGAAAACAGTTTGATGCTTGGGCAGAGCCACATATATTGAAATATGACCCGATCTCCGCCAAGGCTAAGAGATTAGCGACTGCAGATACAGATACAGAGATAGAAGCATCTCAGATGATGTTAAAGATAGAGATAGAAAGACAAAAAATGTTAGATAGATCTGGTGGACGAAATTTCACAGTCAATGATAAGAACTTCTGCAGGATCTGTGACAGAGAGTTGGTAGACTGTGTGGGTCGCATGAATGATCATCTTATGTGTCCGACAGGTTTTGATCCTATAGATGCCCCGATCTGTCTGGACTGCGCACATAAAAATCCAGATGAGTATCATATTGCATTCAAAAAACAATCTATACAACGGTGAAGATGATGGAGATAATATTTGAGGGACGAAGAGAAGATAAAGATGAATTGGTCAAGGGCAATCTAGTGGTAGGCTCGCAGGAAGGACATGCATTGCATAGGATCGTGAATCAGGACACTGAACAAGAAGTGACAGGCGAATTTACGAGCTATTCAGTCATTCCATCAACAGTCAGACAGATAAAGACATCTAGGATGCTGTTGGATGAAGCGATAGCGCAGTTCATAGGATTTGTATTATGCAACGGCGGTTTTGATATAGTTGAACTTGTCAGTGGCATGGGCTTGAAACATGATGAATGGATGACCATAAAAGAGGAGACCAGCAATCTAGATGAAGGACAGGTCAAGGAAATAGATGATTATTTCAAGGAGCGTGATTGACATGTCAATACTGAATGCTTGCTCGACAGATATACCAGAGGTCATATCTATGTTGATAGATAAGATGGGCAATAAA
This sequence comes from archaeon, assembly GCA_013138805.1. Lineage (GTDB taxonomy): Archaea > EX4484-52 > EX4484-52 > EX4484-52 > GLR71 > GLR71. The sequence goes on from WTCA01000015.1 coordinate 40,309, forward strand.
TCGAGCATATATACAGGCTCGCCGGTGAGCCTTGTACTGGATGACCTTGAGGCAGGTATGATGGCTCTTGCCAATGTGCAGATAAATAAGGAAGGTGGCAAGGACAGGATATCTGACATGCTCATCAGAGAGATCGATGATGCCAAAGGCAAAGAGGCAGAGTTGGATACATTGATAGAGGACATGACAGTCAAGTTCTTTGTCATCAAGATAATACAGGCGCTGGTCGAGAAAGAAAATCTAAGGAGAGCTAAGGGGTCATATATATGTTGATAGAGAAATATGATACATGGGACACGTTTGACTCAGTCATGAACGTGCTGTTGAGGTTAGAGGCTGAGAAATACAGGATATTGTCAGACAGTCCTGAGCAGGTGCCGGCAATACAGTATATACTGATGGAAGTCAGACTGCAAGACATTGAGATGGCACAACAGAAAGGTCTGGATTATGTACACGGATTTCTGGAGAGACATTTTGCAGGGTGCTGACATGTTAAGATGCTTGTTGCTGGGTCATGACTGGCTGTACTATGACAAGGCGCAGTTTATCAGGACATATCCTGACAGAGACGTTGCGCCTGTCATAAGATATAAACACTGCAAGAGACGGTGTATCAGGTGCAGACGGAAAGAGGAGACTGTCAGTGGTGGGATATACGGGATGAAATGGAAGAGGATAGGATAAATATGATAGAGAATGAATTGTTGCTGAACCTCATGACACCTTATGTGTACATGTTCATAGGGATCGTATGTGGATACATGATAGGTATCAGGACAGGAATAATCAGGTGCTGGTCTGACCTGTGGTACGCATTCTTTCCGTTACAGACAGTGCCCATGACAGACTGGGAGATTGAGTCTGAGAGACAGAGGGTCAATAATATAGGCTACGGTATCTTATGCTTCATCTTGGCTGTGACCTGTTTTGTGCTTGCAGTATTTATGAGGTAAATTATATGAGAGACAAGATACGGATCACAGGACAGCCACATAAGATGTGGGCTGTGTTCAGGAGATGCACCACATACACCGAATGGTCTCTCCAAGAGATCTGTGAGGAAAGCACAGCCAGAGCAATGCTCAGGTTCGAGGATTTTGTGGGTGGCAAGATGTCCAACACAGTCAGGCTGATAGGTCTTGAAAGACAGATATTGCCAGTCACTGTGACACTGAAGAGACGGAGACACAGCAAGGCTGGGGACAGTGCATGAAATGGATTATAAGAGAGCATGGGATACCTTGAAAGCCGAGTCTGGGTACAGGGATACCAAGAGCGGATCTCATATCAGCGATGTATCTCTCCTAGAGCTGATGGAAGCCATGGAACTGAGGATCAGGCACGAAGATAAACTGAAAAGGACGGATAAGATATGAGTCTAAGCGACAGGTACAGAAAGATGCTGGACATGACCATAGATTTCTGTGACATGTATCCGTTGACGGTACTGAGATACGGGATAGTCTCACATCCCCTGTTCACCAGTTTGACCTGTAGAGATATAGAGACAGGCAAGATAGTCATCTTATGCCCTGATAACATCAAAGAGCAGAAGACCAAGATATATGACAGGATGTCTGAAAGGCTGACACGGTCGCCTGATATAGGGAGTATCATGACATTCATACAGAAACCGTATAAGATACCGTTACTGCTACTGCTGGAACGGTACATGACCTGTAAGCAGTTCAGTGTCTATGCCATAGCACTCTGGACTCAGACTGAGTTTCCGCATCAGAACGGTCAGAAGACCATGATGTCTATGTTCGATAAGACTGAGCGCAGGCATATCATGACCGAATCTGACAGGGAAGCATATGACATGTTGCCTGATCAGGTCAAGGTATACAGGGGTCTCCAGAAAGATGCTATGAAGAGAGGTCTGTCATGGACGGTCAGCCTCAGTGTGGCAGAATGGTTCGCTGACAGGTTCAGTCGCAAGGGACAGGTACTTGTCGCCATGATACCTAAGGACAGGATATACGCATTCATAAAGAGCAGGCATGAAGATGAGATAATACTCAACCCATTGCATCTCAGGTCTGTCAGGATCCTTGACAGGTCAGAAGATCCTGAGGAACCTGAACCTGAGCCTGAGATTGAGGTGACATGACATGTCATATGCAGTAGCGTATAGACTGGCAAGCGATAAGCATGAAGGACAGCTTAGATGGGATGGCACCACCACAATGTCTCATGCCATCGCAGTCGCATCTCAGTTCGTCGATGTGAAAGTCTGGAAGTATGCGTGACAAGTATCTGATGGCACTGCATATGCTGGGAGAAGATATCTGATGGGTCTTGAATGTCCAGCCTATGCATCCAACAGTACATATGACCATTGCATAGGCGGTATCATGTTGACAGACCCAGTCATAGCCTATGTATTATGTCTATGCCTTGTCGCCATCATGTTATACATGCTATCAAATCTGGATAATTGATAAAGATATATAAATACAAGAACACCATTAAGGATTTATATGGTTTCTATTGCCCGCACAGTTCCCAGACCTAGACATCACCCTAAGACAGCTCTTGACATACCATGCTATGTCATGTTGCTGGCACTCATGGCAGATAGACCTGACCTGTGCACCAAGCTGACCGACATGTCCAAGGTGATGGATGTCACCTACTCTCATGTGCAGAGTATCAGGGACAGGCTGATACGTCTGGGCTACGTCAACAAGCATAGAGATGGACGGAATGTAGGCATGACACTGACCGTCAGAGGCAAGGCACTGGCTGTCATCTGCAACAGGCTGGTCACTGAACTGACGATTAAAAAATATAAAGAAAAGCAAAAGTAAAGATCAAGACAGTCATTTCATTCTTTTCTTGCCCTTGTTCAGGTAGTACATGCCTATGCCTAGTATAGGAAGCACTATGAGAACAAAGATACCGTCAGCGACTGTCAGGTTCTCGGTAACGCCAAGGATGATACCGGACGGTATCTCACCTATGGCTTTTGTATCTTCTACGACAGATGACATGATAGATCACATATAAAGATTAAGATTCTATAAAAAAAAAACAAAAAAGGTCGGGTCTCTGAGACCCGAAAGGTTCACTTATTTTACAAGCTTACCTTTCTTTGCATTTCCGTAGAAATACATACCGCCACCGATGACAGCAAGCAGGATACCGAATGTTATTGCTGTACCGATGCTGACATTCTCAGTCATACCAAGAATTGCACCTGCTGGGATCTCTCCCAGTGCTTTAGTTCCGTTCAGAGTTTCAGACATAGTAGTTCACCAAATATTGCGACTGATCATGAGTCACTGTATATCAGTTGGGCACCAGAGTTTATAAAACAGTATCAGCACTATACTGTTTTATAAAGCAGTATAGTTCTAGCGGTTTCCAGCCCTGTCTTTCCTGCCCATCAGCAGTATCAGACCACCCACAGCCAATAGTATGATAAAGGTAGCTGTGAACAGGTCGACAGACTCTGTGACACCAGTCATGAACCCACCCACTGTGTTGCTGAAATCTAGCATGAACGTATTTTCCATCTGATACACCTCAAAGAGTAATACCCTTTTCAAAGGATGGTCATTGACCAGCCTTGACCTTTATTATGACTTTCTATTAGATGCTTCTGAAAACACGAATATACTGAAACCGATTATGATAGCTAATATACCCATATAGATAGCATCTGATATAGCTAAGTTCTCAGTCAGACCCAGTATGGCTCCTGCCGGCACCTCACCTATCGCCTTGGTCGCCGTGATGGTGGCTATGGATTCAAGGTATGCCTGATAAGACTGATATTCACTGGTTACAGCCCTCGTATCTGTGCAGTTGATGTTGCCTGCAGTGTCATTGACGCAGGCATAATATGTATATGACCCATCTGCACCGAATGTCTTGACCGTCTCAAAGCCAGTCACGGTCTCGTTGGTGCCATTCCAGTTCAGCGTGACTGTATCTATGTCAGCATCTATGACTGACAGGTTGACTGTCATCGAAGCTGTCTGGACAGTCGAGCTGTCGTCAGGCGTAGGGGCTATGAAATCTATGGTGGGCACTATCGTATCGACAGTGAAATATATGGTCTCATCCTCAACCAGACCCGCATAGGTCACTGAATACATATATATCTTATTTATACCTTCAACAGCTGTCAATGTAGAGTTATAGATATCCCACCTGAACCCTGTATCCATATTATAATATTTATTTCCGCTGAGGAGATAATGATACCCATCAATGTCATACACTGTAGTGTCCAGATACATGCGTGATACTACACCTTCATCTATGTGCCCTGCATCACTCTGCCATGAGCCTGTTGTACTATTATACATGTATCCTACCGCTACATACGGTGCGAAACTACTGGCTGAAATGAGAAGATATTGGACATCATTGAACTTGAATGCTTCAGGCTGTGCATAATTGACCCCTGCAGGTGCCTCGGGGCTAGGTCTTATAGAATCATCAGACTGCCAAGCAGTCCCAGTCCAGTTGAAACCAAATACATTACTGTCAGACCTATATATGAGCATGTAACTGACATCATCTATATCAAACACTACTGGATCTGCATGCCTTGTGTATGTCCCATAAGCACCATCTAACCCAGACACTATCGCACTGTCTTCCTGCCAAGAGCTACCAGTCCAGTTATATCCTATAAGATCATTGGTCTCATTGCCTTTTATGAAGTACCATATATCTGATATATTGAATACAGTCTGACCTGATGGAACTGTGTTAGATTCATAAGTATAATATGTACCTAGACCAGTCACTATAGCAGTATCAGACAGCCAAGCTGTCCCAGTCCAGTTATATCCATGAAAACTGCCACCATATCCTTGAATAAGATACTGTGTACTGTCTTTATACAGACCTGTATAACTAGATATATACTGACCTGTCACACCTGCCCTCTTAGACTCATCAGCCAGCCACTTGATAGCATAAGTATATTCATTATCGTTAAGCCTATATTTGACATCATCATAGCCTATTGATGAACTTAGAGATAGAGGTATTGATACAGTACTATAAGATATGTTCTGAGGGCTGTCTATCGTCAATGCAGGCACTGCATACGCAGGCATGGACAGCAATAAGATTGCTGTCATAAGAGCAGATAGGACAATGCTATATCTCATGGTATCTCACTGACTGTATATTTGACACGGCTGTTTATAAGGTAGCATCAGCGTCTCTTAGACCATGCGGTGTACCCGAATATCCCGAACCCTATGATGGTCAGGATTATGACCGCATTGATGCCGTCTGCCACAGACACGTTCTCAGTCAGACCAAGGATCGCTCCGGCAGGCAGTTCACCCAATGCTTTGGTAGAGTCTATGGTGCTCTGCACCTCAGCTTCAGGTATGGTGTCCACAGTGAATGAGACAGATGAGTAGCCCATGTCATCTGATGTGTTGGTAGCATAGACGACAATGTCATTGGCACCTTCCTGTGCAGTGATGGTCTTGTTGAGGAATGCCTTGTCCGCTTCAAGCCATGCCATGCGCAGGTATGTATCAGTATCATCCCAATAGCTGAAATAGATATTGTCATCTGAATCAGTCACAGATGCCAGACCCAAGCCAGTAGCAGAATCACTGTCCACTGTATTGATAGTCCATGATGCACCATCCCATACAGCCACACTCAGGTTACCTGTCGTCTCAGCCGTAAATCCTATGTATATATTGTTGTCAGAATCCATGGTCATAGATGAATGATCACCAGATATAGGAGTCACAGTCTCTATGTTCCATGTACCGTTCCACTTAGCGAACTTAAGGTCTGCATTGGTGACATCATGGTAACTTATGTAGATATCGCCTTCAGGATGAACTGCAGTAGATGTGATCTCACCTACACTGCCTGTGCTGTCGACAGTCTCAGTGTTCCATGTACCGTTCCACTTAGCGAACTTGAGGTCAAGGTTGGTAACATCATAGTAGCTTATGTATACCTCGCTGTTATCAGGGCTGGTTGCGATTGACGTATATATCCCTACACTGCCTGCGCTGTCCACAGTCTCTATGTTCCAGCTACCGTTCCACTTGGCATATTTAAGGGCAGTATTAGGGGTGTCTCTGTAACTTATATGTATGGTGTCATCAGAGTCTATCTCCATAGCAGGATAGTCACCTACATTGCTTGTGCTGTCCACAGTCTCTATGTTCCAGCTACCGTTCCATTTAGCCAGATTAAGAGTTCCTGCAGTCCCGTCAGTGTAAGCGATATATATGTAATCGTTAGAATCAGTTGCTACTGCACTGAACAGACCGACGTCACCGTCACTGTCAACAGTCTCCAATGTCCAACTGCCGTTCCATCTAGCTATCTTGAGGTCTCCACCTACACTGTCATAATAGCCTATAAAGACATTACCTTCAGAATCTGTCGCAATCCCTGTAAATTCCTGCACTTCAGATACATTGTCACCAGTCATGGTAACCCATGTATCTCCTGCTCCTGAATATGTGAACAGGCTGATGTTATCTGCATCATTCAATGAATAGTATGCATCACTCAGTGTCTCGTCAGCTGACCAGTTAAGGTCGATTGTCGCATTGTCATAGGTGGTCGCAGTCGGGCTGTCTATGGTGACAGTCGGGACTGCATATGCAGACATGGACAGTAACATGAATGTTACGAGGATGACAGGCAATATATTACTGTATTTCATAAGGACTCACTGTATATATATTTGACATGAGTATTTATAAGATAGCATCAGCCTCTCTTAGACCATACCGTGAACATGAACATCCCGAAACCTAAGATAACAGCCAGTATGCCTATACGGATCCCGTCTGCCACAGACACGTTCTCAGTCAGACCAAGGATCGCTCCGGCAGGCAGTTCACCCAATGCCTTGGCAGAGTCTATGTTGCTCTGCACCCCAGTATCAAGGATGGCGTCCACAGTGAATGAGACAGATGAGTAGCCCATGTCATCTGATGTGTTGGTAGCATAGATGACCACTGTATTCTGTCCTTCAATACCAGTTATTGTTGTATTGATAAAATTATAATCAAGAGATTGTGTAATATTATATCCTTTAAATGTTCCTGTATAATCCAATGATAAAAAATACATCGTATCATTCAGTTCATAGATAACTGGTGATGTGTATATATTTGCTGTTGCAAGACCTCCAATAATAGCCGTATCGCTCTGCCAAGATGTACCTGTCCAATTATATCCATAAAAATTGCCACTAGATTCACCTGATATAAGATACCAGTACCCATTCATCTCAAATACATTGGGTGTTGAAATTTGACCAATATCACTAAGTCCATTTACGATAGCAGTATCGCTTTGCCATGTATTGCCTGTCCAATTATAACCATTGAAAGTACCAGCTTGGTTACCTTGAATTGCATACCATACATTATCTTTCTCAAATACAGTTATTGCACTGTTAGTTGAACTGGATATCCCACTTATCACAGAAGAATTGGTCTGCCATATAGTCCCATTCCATGTAAAGCCATATCTTGTTGCACCGTCACCAGTACCCATTATCATGTGCAACTGACTGTCCCAATAAAAAGTTTCTGGAACAGCCGAACTTCTACCACCGATTAAACTATAAAGACCGTTATCTATGCTACCATTAAGTTGCCATACAGCCCCATCCCATGTAAGTGCATCTTTAGTGGAATCCAGACCACCGTATAAAAAACCCCCAAGAATAAGATGCCATTGACTGCCATAATAAAATACCGTTCCAGATTGTTGTGCATTTGCGACCATGCTACTGAGGATATAATCATCGCTTGTCCAATTACCTGTATATATTAAATTTCCTTCAGCTAAACTGACATTGCTGGCATCATTCAATGAATAGTATGCATCACCTAAGGTCTCGTCAGCTGACCAGTTAAGGTCGATTGTCGCATTGTCATATGTGGTCGCAGTCGGGCTGTCTATGGTGACAGTCGGGACTGCATATGCAGACATGGACATTAACATGAATGTTGCGAAGATGACAGGCAATATATTACTGTATTTCATAAAAATCCCTGTACGATATATTTATTGTCTATCATTTATAAGGTAGCATCAATCACTTAAACACCAGCAGGAATCCACCTATGACCAGTCCCATGACCACTATGGCGACCGCAAGGTTAGTGTTCTCGACAATGCCTGTCACCAGACCGCCTGCTTTGGCAGTGGCATCATATCCCTTGCTGTGCGTCAGTATGGTCTCAGGGATGAATATGGTCAGGTTACGTGCATTGCTGACTGTACCTGTACCGAACTCGTCCCTGCACTGTCCCACAGCGCTCCAGACATCACCGTACCCAGTGCTACCCGATGGTATGGTGACCAGATTAACTGACGTGTCAGGCAACATGAATCCTGACCCAGACAGGGATCCCACCACTGCACCGTTCCTTGTCACGTTCCATACAGCAGTCAGCAATGCACCCGCATCTGCGTCAGTGCAGTGCATGTGCAGGTATATGTTATTGTATGTGTATGCCGTATCATTGTCGAACGGGTCGAACGCTATGTCTGTCATCGCAAACGCAATGATCTCGGCAGGACTGTTGATTATATATGTATAGTCAGATATGTCGACAGGACTGATGTCTGTACCGTCACCGCAGGTCGTATACGCCCTGACAAACTGACTGCCACTGAATGTATGTTCAGGCACTGTCTTGACCAGTGTGGACTCGCTGTCATTGACTGTCATGCTACCCGACAGGTCAGGCAATAACGATATGCCTGCATAGATGTCCCAGTAAGCTGTCAATGTCTCCCCAGAATCTGAGTCTGAGCATGTCACGGTCAGGTTCAGAGTCTCATTGTTATACATGCTGTCAGGGTACAGGTCATTCTCAGATACCACAGGCACTGCATTGACGACAGTGAAATCATATAGTGCACTGGATGACTGGTGCCCTGCAGTATCATTGACGTAGTACCTGTAATAGACGATGTCGCCCTTGGCATATCCCGTATGGCTCATGACATGCCAGTATTCGTCCACTGAATATGTCAAGATCGTGTAATTGGTCGTCTGGTTGTACTCGAACAGGACAGTGTCTATGTCAGTCTCTATGACGGTCACGTTGAACATAGTATCTTGGTCAGTGGTGGGTGTGGCATTGATGGTCACTGCAGACAAGACTGGATATGTATTGTCTATCCTCATGGTACTGCTTAATATATCTGATGATACTGCGATGCCGTCGGTCACGTTGGCAAGGACATAATAGTCAGCGTCTGGCACAGTATTCGTATCCCATTCATAGTAGCAGGTACCGTAGCTGGCGTTCAGCTCAAACACGGACAGGATCGTCCTGTTCGGGCTGAGGTCATCGTTCAGAAGATAGTAACTGCAATTTACCCAGTCCTGATTAGGGTCTGACACAGTCGTGTTGATCCATATGATGCCTGTCTCGGATATGCCCGTACCTGAGTATATGGTAGGAAACCCACCCCTGACACTGTCGGTATGCAACGTGAGTGCAGGTGGCAGGTTATCCAGCTGTCCTATCAGGTCATATATGACTTCGCCGGCATTATTATATACAGTGTCATTGACCTTGACCCTGAACTCACCCTGAAACCCGTTAAAGAATGTCAGGTGATGATTGCCACAGGATCCGGTCACGTCATTCCAAGTGACACCGTAATCTGCAGATAACTGATACTTGTCAGGGCATGAGATACCATCGGTAGCCCAGACATCCCAGCTCTGTTCAAGGTTATTGGCATTGAAGCTGGTACCGATAGCATACATGGTATCTGTCACCTCGATGCCGTTGAAGGTGCCATTCTCGTCAGTGACGAAATTGAGGTTGTAATATGTCCCTTCATCATACAGGTCACCCACGCTGACTGCATCAGCAGGTGTGCAGACATCACTCAGCCTTACGTCTCCTGTGACATATGACTTATTGCATCCGTACACCACAAAGTCTATGGCTGTGGACACTGAGTTCTCGTCCGCCTGAAACCTGAACACGTAACTTGTATTGGCTGACACGGTCACGTTATTGATCTGCACCTTGACTATGTTACCCTGATACGCATTGATGGATGTGTCCTTGGATACGTTATCGGGATGAAAATTGAATGTGGTCGGCATCCATTCATGAGCACCGGTCAGGTTAAGGCTGACCCGCACTGTCGTATTGTCAGGATTGCCCGCCACGAAACCGCAGTCCTTGTTGAGCCACCCGTCACTGTCCAGTGCAGGGTTCAGTGACCCGTTGATGAAAGACCAGTTGGCTTGGTATGAGTCTATGATGTCATATGCACGGTATGATACACTGCATGACGACAGGTCTAGGTTAGGATCTGACAGGTTCCATCTAGCGTACAGCCCGCCCGTGACCGTCTCGTTCAGGTCGATGGGTGAATAGTAATGATCTGTAAGGGCATAGTCAGATATGACAGGTGCAGTATTGTCCACCTCTATGCTGTAATATTCAGTCTGAGTATTGAGACCTCCTATGACTATGGCAGAGGCTGATGAAGACAATGACAGTAATACTATCAGGCTGACTGCTAAATATATAGTCATCTTATCCATGTATATCACTCAAGCTTGCATCTTTCTCCTACAGCCACGTCACAGTATGCTGTGCTGGTATATATGACATGATACTGTACAGTCTCAATATATGTTATCGGGAACCCTGTACCCAATAGGTCTTCAAAGTCTATGTACCAGTCACGCCATATGAAATGACCAGTACCAGTATCTCTCACAGTCATCAATGATTTCGGTATAGCAAAACCGAACAGGACATCTGTGGCAGGTCTGTCAAATTCCATATTGAAAACATACTCACCGTTACCTGTATCATATATGCCTGCAGTCACATTGAAATTGGTCACCTGTGCAGGTGTCAGGACATGATATTCACCGCCTGAATAATACCCAAAATAGATCTTCTTGCACACTGCACCCTTGCAGAAATTGATGCCGTCTATCTGGATATCATAGGTCAGACCACACAGGTCACCGTAAGTATGATCATCCGTCGCAGACAGCTCAACCGTGTAATCACCGTCATCCCAACCACTCGTATCTATGACATGCCCGAAACTGAATATGGTGGTGTTCCAGTCATCGGTGTAATTGCTGTGCTTGACCGCATCGTACTGGTCAGTCACGTTGAGGAGTATACGGTACAGGTTAGCGTCATTGACTGATGCGTCCCATGTCACGCTGTCCGCCACGACTGTGCTGTTGTCATAGGCTGGATATGAACCCAGTGTCCAGTCTGGATATACGGTATCGATGGTGACATTGTAATATGCAGACCATGAACCGTAACCGTTACCTAGAGTATCATTGGCTCTGACATGCCAGTGATACAGACCGTCACCCAGCTCGTCCACGGCTGTCAGTGCATTGTACAGGTCATAGATGCTATCTATGTCAGTGGTTATGTTGCCCGCCTCAAAACCGGTGCTGTTGGATACCTGCAACTGATATGCGTCCACACTGGTCTGGTCATATGGCTGTGTCCAAGTAAAGTTAGTCTGGTTGACATTGGTATGGTCAGTGTCATAGGGCAACAGGTTGACCGGCATTGCCGGTGGCAATGTATCCACGCTGAAATGTACAGTGGCAGATATGTTCTGGTTGTCAGCCGTGTCATTGCACATGAAATATACCTGATGACTGCCCTGTGTCATGGTAGAGTTCTCACCGTAATAATCGTCACCGTACCCAGCGTAAGGCAGGTGTATGTAGCCAACACTGTCAAGGTCATACCAGCAGGTGTCCAAGTTGATGTCTATGGCGGTCACGTTAAAGGCGATTGTGGTTGACGGGTATGTCGTGTTGAACGGTGAATTGACGGTCAGTACAGGATATATTGTATCTACTGTCAGCGTATATGCACCTGACCAGCTACCAAAACCGTTACCCTCAGTATCATTGGCACGGACTCGCCAATGATAGATGCTGTCGTCTAACGATTCAGGAGCAGTCACTGTATAATCACTGTCTGATATGTCATCCCTGTCAAGGGTCAGGTTACCAGCCTCAAACCCTGTGCTGTTAGATACCTGCAACTGATACACGTCAATGCCTGTCCTGTCATACGGTTCAGTCCAGTCAAGATATGGCGTGTCAGTATTGATGAGAGACCCGTTATCTGGCGATACCAATACGGGCGCTTCAGGAGGTGCAATGTCTGGAGGGCGTGTGACATCAAGATATATATGGTCATAACTCACACTGACACCTATCATGTATGCCTGAACTTCCAAGCCGTTCAGCTCTGAGCCAGTATCGACACTGCAGTTGCCTGTCAGGTTGCAGGAGTACAGTCCAGTAAAGCCCACTGCAGTCATACAAGACCCGCACTGGCTATGTGACCCAGTCACATTCGTATATATATATGTGTAAGCATTCGGGTGCGTAAAATCAATCTCGACGTATATCATGACTGATGGCAATACCTCTCCTGCTTCGACGGTACCGTTCCAACCATGGACTGTTATGTTCTCACTGTCAGCAAGAGAGTACAGGACACCATCTGACTGGTTGACTCTAGATGTCACATCAGTTGCACCACCGTCATAGGCTGTCGCATCGGTAGGTATCCATGTCTCAGATACTGCCATGACAGGGTAGGATAGTGACAGGATAGCTAAGGCTACTATGACATAGACCCATCGTGATCTTGATACCCTGTACATCAACTTTCACCTCTTTCGTCCTTTCAATCGTCAGCCTTCATCTCTCCGAAGATACCTGTCTGGCGGTCTGTCCTGTTGCCTGTCTTCATACACAGGTTCCGGTTCCGGTTCAGCCACTTCATCATCACCGTCAGACATCCGTTTAAGTCTCTCTATCAGGTTTTGGTCTATCCAGTCCACACCTTGCATTACTATAGGATATATGTTCAATATAGCTTTAATGCCCCTGTAATATACCCAGAAGAATAGGTATATCATCCCCAGTGCGACTGCTATGACAGTTATCAATATGATCCAGTACGCCAGTGACGTGACAAAGAAAGACACTGCCTGCGTAGATGTCTGGATGAATGTTGACAGTGAATCAAAAGATGTACTGACCGCCTTGAAGCTCAGGTCACTCACTGTCACATTGTCAATAGCCATATTTGACACCCCTCGTCATCTCTGTGTCATCCTCTTGGACAGGAACCTGACGCCTATCAGGATAGATAACAGCAGTGCAGGGAACAGGATGTACTTGACCAGTATGAGCAGTATGGTTATGGTCACATAATATACCAGTGCCACTATGTTGATCAGGTACTGGCTTATCTTCTGGATGATGACCAGCCAGCTGTTGACCGTCTTCTTCTGGCAGACTAGGACGCTCTCTGACGCATCAAACACTGAGTAGTCATATATAGAATCCTTGACTGTGTATATGACTTCAAGGGTGACATCATAGTGGGGGACGAACAGGCAGAAATCTGAGCTGATACCATTTGCGTCAGGCAACGGTAACTGATAAGCCATGTAATAACTGCCCGTGCTGGCATATGTAGATCCCTGAGATATGTCTATCACATATTTCGCAGACATACCGCACCTGATATATACAGGATTGTACACAGACGTGTTATAGGTACCTGTACTGTCCGTGAACTTGAACAGCACCAGCCTGTTCTTGCCGGTCACGTCCATGACTATGAACTGATATGGCGGTGCGGATATCAGTGTATCATTGGCGATCTCATTGGCACCAAAGTCATATACTGTGTCACCCGTACCACTGAATACCATGGCAAGGTCAAACAGCCAGTCATACTCGTCATATGTCCGTGCTATGCTGTCCAGCGAGTCGTCGTCTATGTACTCAGCAGACTCATTGAACGGCGTGGCATAGACTGATGTGGCTGAGGCTGACAATGACAGCAGTATGATGAACAGCAATGCTGTGACAGTATATGATCTTTTTGTTACATCTTTAAATGTTATCATACCAATACCCCCTGCAACGTAGTCCAGCCCTCGATTAGCACCTTGATGACGACAGCCAGTATGATCGCCTTGCCTAGACCCTGACCAGTACCTACCATGACACCTATCACGGCAAGGAGCAGGAATATCTGAAGCGCTGACTTATACTCGTTGTAATAATACCTGAACGGATTGACCGTCGCCTCATCAATGCTGAAGTCATATGAATATATGCCCTTGTCAAGCACGTCCAGCTCACCCACGACAATCTGCTGTGTCAATGAGCTGATGTCAGGTGTCTGGTTATATGCCACCCACCTATAACTGCCTTTGATCAGGTATGTGTCATAGGTACCGAAAGATGATATGTTGACGCAGGACTGACCATCCCTGTATATGTTGTGGTACGCTTCCTGCGGTGTGTATTCCTTGGTGAAGTTAAGTGACAGTAGCTTACCTATGCTCTTGCCCCAGTCATACCCGTCATCATATGCATCCACGTCAGGAGCTACTCTCTTGATGAACACGATGTCCATGAAATCGTTGTAATAAGGTCTGTCTCTCAGCTCGGACATGTTGACAGATGACGCATTGACGACGTAGCCGTATACGCAGATCTCAGTGTAGTTGGCGTCTGTGACACCTGTCGACACTGCTGACACTGTGCATGGCATCATAATGGTCAGTGCCAGTATCATAAGACCTATGACTATCAGATTATACCTTGACATATCAGATCCGACCTCCCTTTTTCCTGAACAGGTTGAACAGGTCGATAAAGATGTAGAATATTGTCACCAGCAACGCAATCGAAAATATTATCATCATTATGTTGGCAAAGGGTGACCACAGCACCGAGTCGACGTACAGTATGGTGGCATGTATCTCCTCAGCCCAGTATACGTTATCGCTCTCCACACAGGTCGATCTTCGGTATACCTTGGGCACTGCCTCATGGCAAGTGTTGATATCCACGCAGGTCTGGGTCTTCTGACTATTGACGCAGTCTGACCATTGCGTACATTCATACTGTGGCTGGCATGTGGTGTACAATATATAGGTCTGCAGGTCACCTGACCCTACCAGAGACGTATTGATGCCAGTCACAGGGTCATATCCTTCAACATCACAGGTCTGCGTGGTGTCTGGCTTATATATCTCAGTACCGCAAGCGTTCAGGTCAGTGACTGTCCGTGTCTGGATACCCAGCGAGCACAGGCTCCATGCACCAGTGTACCAGTTTTCAGTGCAGGTCAATGGCGACACAGTATCTACCTTAGATGTCGAGTATACCGTGAACCCTGTAGACCCTGCAAATAGCATGTCCTGATTTTCAGTCAAAGGTTCCACTATGTTATATTCACCGTCCAGATTGGTATTGAGTCCTACATTGGGCAGAGACAGGTACCCTGCTACATGCTCAGGGAAATCCTCGTAACCGACAGTGTACCTGTATATGATTATACCCTCATCATTCTGGAATATGACCTCTGGTATGTTACCGAACATGGTCGACTTGCCCATTGTAGAGATGTCTGTGAGCGTTATCGTCATGCTACCTGAATATACACCGCCGTAAATCATGTTATAATTATTGTCATCAGTGATAAATGATATCTCGGCACCGTCTGAACGCACGTCAAAGTTATCGACATCTATATTGTTATATGTCACCTGCGGTTCATATATGTCTGCACCTATTATTGTCTCTGAAAGGTTATTGTATACGTCATCCACCTTGACAGATATCAGTCCTGACTTGGCAAGGCTATCTATATAGAACAGAAAATTGACCTCTGAATAACCATCAAAATTAGTGTCGCCTACACCCACACCGTAGATGCCTTCCAGATAATCTGCACTGACATTGCCTGACTCAGTGAACTCAAATATCTGGCTGATCGTACTTGAGCTTATCCTGTATCCGTACACACCGCACAGTGCCCCCAGACTGTAATTCTCGCACATGGAATATATCACGTCAACATAGTCATAATCGACGAACTTACCTATGTCTGCACCTGTTATGACACCGCCCTGAGCTATATACGGCAGGACTGGTATAGTATCATTGGACTGCTCGACAAGGCTGGTATCCAACAGTGCCACGTTACCGCTCGTCACACCTACCTGTGCATCTCCAGTATGAACTATTATCACGTTGTCATCATAGTTATCATATATGAGATTGATGATGCCTGTGTAATCTGAATTGACCTTATTGACCAGCCCTGTAGCCTTGTCTACCCTTGCCACTGTAGTAGATGTCGCATAGTATAGGTACCCTGAATCCTGTGACCCGTCAATGCTGACCAGACCAGTCACAGGCACTGAGTACAGTTCTTCCAGCTGATATGACGAGAACCGTGAAGGCTCATCTTCGTCTGTCTGGATATATGCCAGTATATTGATGTGACCATCACCAGTCTGAGGTTCTGCAGATGATATAGATACATGAGCATAACTGCCATCTGTCGTAATCATGTCAAATACATTATATTGCGTGTTGCAGTTGCTCAGGGTTATATCCCAATCTACCTGAGTCAGCAGGCTATCGTTTATATTTGAGCCTATGACCTTATCTGTAATAGGTAAGCTACCGAAAGATATATGGTTCATCAGAGATACATTAAGCATGTCCAGATGCCGATTAGCAGAGCATCCGCCTGTCCTAAGTATCTGAAACGAGAAGTCATCAATGCTATCAGAATCTATATCAAAATAATATACAGATGTAGTGGTCGCCAGATTGATATCTGAATGTATATCTATGTCTCCGTACAGATAGCCTACATCAATGGATGCAGACCCGACAGGACATATCATGAGAAGTATCAATAATGCCACAAAAAATGATTTACATACATTGGATGTCATGACGATAACCATAATACTCTATATTTTAGAATCCTCTCTATATAAGATAACATCAACGTGACCTGACCGACATAGCTTTCATGCATATCATGTGATATCATATGATTTACATTGCAATATACACTGTTTCAGCATAGAGGATCAGCTGACATTGAACTTATCTATCTT
>WTCA01000067.1 GCA_013138805.1 archaeon
AATATCAAACAACACAATATCTTCAAACAATACAAACAGTGTCGCAGTACGTCTTGACGCATCTACTTCAAACACAATAATCAACAATAATGTTTCAGCAGGTGCCACATGCATCAATCTCGAGTCATCCAGCAATTCAAACAATGTATCCGATAATAATATTTCCTGTGGAGGTCATGGCTTCTATTTTGATTCATCCAGTTCGAACATAGTCTCCAATAACCATGGCTCATCTGACGGTAATGGCATAGGTCTATATTCTTCATCCAACACCAACACATTCTCCGACAATTTCATTATTTCAGGAGGTGAAGGTATCAGACTCAGCGGAGTTAACTCAAACAACATAACCGGTGGCTCAATCTTTTCGCCGACAACAACTGATTATTCTCTCTTTGGTGCAGGCACAAACAACAACTTTATAAATACAAACTTCACCGGACAAAGAACTATATCTTTCAACGCTGTCACAACCTCCTGGTTCAATTACAACAACGAAACAGACGGCAGCATTTGGCTCAAGACAAATATATTTATTGTAAACCAATATCTGACAAGAACCCTCACCACATGGTCCAACACGACAATGACATGGAACGACACCAACTCAACGGCAGGGTTAACCGCAAGATACAACCTGACAGGTCTTTTACCAAATACCCAATATTCAATTTACAACACATCATCCTCAGGAACAACAACCCAATACCTCACAACAGATGCGGGCGGCATCCTCCAGTCTTTCACAATCCTCCTCAACGGCAACACAGAGATAAAAGTCATTGATGACACTCCACTTAACATTTCGTTTGTTCCTCCCACGCCTGCAAACGACACAACAACTACAAACACAAGCATCGAAATAAACGTCTCAATCACAGAAGCTAATTTGGATGAAGTAAAATTCAACTGGAACGGGACTAATTACACTATCCTTAATGATTCTTTGGTTCTGATGTTCAATTTTGATAATGTTTCTGCGTTGGGTGAGAATGATACCCATGTATTTGATGTTAGTGGTTATGGGAATGATGGAACAGTTTATAATGGGACTGTTATGAACTTAACAGGAGGAAAATATGGTGGGGCGTTTGAGTTTGATGGAATGAATGATTATGTAGAAACTTCCAATAATATTGGATTTTCAGGAACGGATACTCGAACATTTTCTGCCTGGTTTAATGGAGGTCCTCATACTGGTTTGTGGGCAACTATTGTTCTAATGGGTCCAGATGACAATGATAATAAGAATTTTGAATTAGTTATTAGTAATAGTCATCTTCACTTTTCATCATGGAACACATATAATTTTGAAGGGAGTATAATTATCGGAGACAATGTTTGGCATCATTTAGTGATTACTTATGATGGTAGTGATTTGAAAGGATATATAGATGGTGTTTTAGATCCAAACATAGACCAAAGTTCTGTTACTTTAGATACGCAAGATAGTCATATATTTATAGGAGGGAGTGCTACTGGTCACAGTAGCAAGTGGCTCATTGGCACAATAGATGAAGTCCGCATCTACAACCGCTCACTATCAGCCTCAGAAATCCAGCAGCTCTACTTCACAAATTTAAACAAATACGACACAGACAAATGGACTTTATATGTAAATCAAAGTAAAAACTCAACAGATGTTCTGGATGAAGGGGTTTACACTTATCAGGCATTTGCTAAAGATGCCTTTGGAAATCAAAACCAGACAGAAGAAAGGACTGTAACAATAGATGCAACTAACCCAACCATAACATTAAACTACCCGGATAACGGGGCAACCTTATCAACATCAAGCATCAACTTCAACTGGACAGCAACCGATAATCTGGATGCTTCTTTATTATGCAACCTGACAATAAACGGAACTGTCAACCAGAGCAGTATTGCATCAACATCCGGACAATATACAAATTACACTATTTCAGGATTTAATGATGGAACTTATAATTGGAATATAAGCTGTTGGGATAATGCCTCTAATCTAAATACATCTTTAACAAGAAATTTTACAGTGGGCGCAACTTACCAGCAAATAAACTTCACAGAACCTCCAACACCTGCAAACGACACAACAACCACAAACACAAGCATCGAAATAAATGTCTCAATCACAGAACCTAACTTAAACGAAGTAAAATTCAACTGGAACGGGACAAATTACACAATCTATAATGACTCTTTAGTCTTAATGATGAACTTTGATAATGTTTCTGGTATTGGAGAAAGTTATAACAACAGCAATGGAACAATAATTGTTGATGTAAGTAATTCTGGAAATAATGGAACACTTTATGTTGGTGCTGATGATTCTGGAAATTATACAACTGGAAAATATCAAGGTGCTTACAATTTTGACGGGGTTGATGATTATGTGGCGCTTTCAGGCACTCCAATAATTGGAAATGATAGTAGTTTTACTATAGCATCATGGATTAAAACTGTGAATGGAGGTATGATATATACAGAAGGTTATAATGTAAATGCTAACTGGAACATAATCTTTCAAGTTGATGGTGTAACAACTCCTTATTCGTTTAGGATATATTTTAAAGAAGATGGTGTTTGGAAAGGTGAAACAATAGGAACAACCCCCGTAAACGATAGCGGGTGGCATTATGTTGTTGCTGTTCAAACAAATAAAAGCTACAGGGAAATATTTATAGACGGTGTCTTGGAGGATACTGACACAACCCTAATAGGTGATATGTCCATATTGAATACTCATAATATTGGAGTAAACGAAAGAACTTCTTTTGCTACCTTTTTCAACGGCACAATAGACGAAGTCCGCGTCTGGAACCGCTCTCTCTCATCCTCAGAAATCCAGCAACTTTATTTCATGAATTTAAACAAATACGACACAGACAAATGGGCTTTATACATAAATCAAAGTAAAAACTCAACAGACGGTCTGGATGACGGGGTTTATACTTACCAGGCATTTGCTAAAGATAGTTCAAGTAATGAGAATCAGACAGAAGTAAGGACTATTACTGTCAATGCGACAGCAGATGAAACACTCCCACTCATCTACCTTGAATCTCCAACAAACAACACTCAAAACACAACAGACAACACACC
>WTCA01000093.1 GCA_013138805.1 archaeon
GGACAGAAAAAATGTTATACTTCTTGGCGACTCTATTGAGGATATAAAGATGGTAAAAGGTATTGATTATGATAATATCATAAAGATAGGTTTCCTGAATGAGAATCAGGAGAAGAGTCTTGAGGCGTACAAGAGAAACTTTGATGTTGTCATTCTCAATGATTCGGGTATGGGTTATGTGAATTCTTTGCTAGGAGATATTCTGGATAAAAATTAGTTTATTTTTCGATAAAATCATCTATTGTATAACGCCTGACTTTATCGTTTGGATTTGACATGAAAAAACTGATGTGTTCAGAAATGTTATAAGTTTCATATTGAAAATTTCCTTTACCTGAATTTTCTTCATAGACTAATAAATATCTAGCAAGCAATTCATCATTTAGAGAAGTTATATCAATTGCAAATGTATTATTGGTCAAATAATCATCTATTAATGCAGGATTTAAATCTAAAGTGTCTTTCTCCAGACATATTGACGAGGATGGTTCTCTCCGGTCAAGATTTATAGATTGATGATAATTGCTGGAATGCGCGTCAGGATTTTTTTCAAAGAATAGTTTTCTTAAGTCTATTCTTTCAAGTTCATCTTTTGTTAATTTATAAAAACTAGCTTTGAATTGCGTCATAGTTACTTGTTAGTGATTTATATTTATAAATGTTTGTTTTTCAGATTGGTCTACTTTATAACAAAATTTTCTTTCTTGTGTGAAGCGAGTTCATAGCCATTTCCCATCTTCAGACATTTTGTCGGGCAGACATCTTCGCACCTGCCGCAGAATATGCATTTTGACAGGTCAAGCTGCCAGAACTTCTTGTCTCTTATTACACCTATCGTGTGGACAGGGCATGCTTTTGCGCAAAGGCCGCAGTAGGTGCACTTTTCCTTATCATATATCTGCTTGCCCCTGAAACCTTCAGGAACCGGCTCTTTCTTGTATGGGTATTTTTCGGTAGCTGGTTTTCTTATGATATTTTTTATTATGTCTGTCAGCATTTTCATATCCAGATCACCCTCATAAGGTCTATCGCTGCCACAAGTGCGAAAAGCCAGTAGAATCTCAATGCCTGTTCAATCCTCAGCCTTGCGAAAAGGACTCTTGCTACTGTAAGCGCGAAAAGAACAGCAAGGCTTTTTGCGATAAGGACAAATATGTTCTGTGCACCTCCAAGGTAAAGGCAGATCATGAGCAGTATCAGGACAAAAGTCTTTACCATTGTCGTAAGTTCTATCAGTGCGAGCCTTTTTCCTGTGAATTCGGCCGTGTAGCCGCCAACAATTTCCTGATGCGCGTTTGGGATATGGAATGGCGGAATCTCTACTTTTGCAAGAATAGACAGGAACATGGATATCGCTGCCAGAGGATAATATGCGATGAGCCATGTGTCAAAGATATGTATTGAGTTCAGGCTGAAAGCGAGCATAGGGACAATGACTGCTATTATGAACGGCAGCTCGTAGGCTAATATGAGGACGATACCTCTTATGGCGCCAACCACTGCAAAATTGTTCGCTGACGCGTATCCTGCCAGGAACATTGCTGCTGAGCTGAAGAGCAGAAAGTATATTATGACTATGTAATCGCCCGGGAAAGATATTATTGTACTGTAGACGGGGACAAGCAATCCTGCTGTCAGTGTTGAGGCAAGAGCTATAGCAGGGAAAAGTGTATAGCCCGGTTTTGCCTGGACAGGCCGTATGTTCTGTTTCCCTGTAAGCTTTAAGATGTCGTAAAATACCTGATATATCGGTGGACCTATCCTGTTCTGCATCCTTGCCGCAAGCTTTCGCATGATTCCTGAATAAAGCATGGCTGATATTATGATGAAGAGGATTCCGGGGTATATAAGGATATCAAATATCATAGCTATTGCCTCTTAAGAGATTTAAGGTATGTCTCGTCCACAGTCTTTGTCCTGCCTGTCTTTGTGTCAAGGAGTGTGACCCTGTCTGTGCAGGAGAAGCACGGGTCAATGGATGCGACTATTATAGGCATGTCTGCAAGCTGCTGGTTTTTTAGCATCGGCTTGAGCGACAAGATGTTTGCAAGGGTGGGTGTCCTTATCTTTACCCTGTACGGTTTGTCTGTACCGTCTGATCTGACATAATAGAGTATTTCTCCTCTGGGCGCTTCTGCGTGGAATATGGTCTCGCCTTCAGGAATGATGTCCGGCACTTTTACTGAAAGGTTACCTTTAGGCATCATATTAAGGCATTGCCTTATTATCTTTGTTGATTCAAGAAGCTCTTTGAGCCGTACCACTGCTCTTGATTCAATATCAAGCGTCTTGTGCGTTATCTCATTGAAGTCTATGGTGCTATATTTTAGATATGTGTCATCTTTTCTTATATCACAGAATATGCCTGAGCCTCTTGCAGTGGGACCTACAATTGAGTATTTTTTCGCATCTTTTTCTGTCAATATGCCTGTGCCTCTTGTTCGTTTTATTATGGTTGAGTCTTTCGTGAAAACATCTATGTAATGGTAGATGCGGGCGTCTATCTTGTCTATGGCTTTGTGCAATTCTTCTGCCTTACTTTTTGATATGTCGCGCCTTACTCCTCCTATAGTGTTCATTGAATAGCTTACTCTGTTGCCTGATATCTTTTCCAGTATGTTCATGACAATTTCCCTGTCGCGCCATGCAAGCTGGAATACTGTATCAAAGCCTATCTCGTAGCCTGCTATACCTACCCATAAGAGATGTGAGTGAAGCCTTTCAAGCTCGGCTATGATCATCCTTATGTATTTGGCCCTTTCCGGGATGTCTACTTCTGCAAGCTTTTCTACAGCACCGCAATAGGATAATGTGTGTATTGAACTGCATATCCCACATATTTTTTCTATCAGGAACCTGTCATGCATATATGTTCTCTGCTGGAGAGCTTTCTCTATGCCTCTGTGCATGAAGCCTATGTTTATATCTACATCAACGATTGTCTCGCCGTCAAGATGCACTTTGAGGTATTCAGGCTCAATAAGAGCCGGGTGCTGAGGGCCTAAAGGTATGGAGTAGCTGTCTTCTCTGCTCATTGAAGCTCTTCCTCCAGCTGCTTTATGAAAAGATCCATGACTATTGTCTTGTTTCTTGCAATCTTTTTGCTTTCTTCGAGCACGAGCAGGTCGTACACTTTTCTGTACTCTTTAAGTGTCTTTATTATATCTTTAATCTCTTCTGCACCGAACCAGTCCCATGCTGCAATAGACAGTCTTGCTATGCCTACTGCTCCCAAAAAGTCTATAAGGTCTGCGTCATGAAGAAGTATGGCCTCGTCTGTGTTCGGCTTGCCGTTAGGTATATGGCACAGTATCGCTTTTTTCACAAGAGTTATCTTGTCGTCGGGGTATCCTGTATCCTTAAGGAATTTTTCCGCTTCTTCAGCTGATCTTTCC
Organism: archaeon; assembly: GCA_013138805.1. GTDB lineage: Archaea > EX4484-52 > EX4484-52 > EX4484-52 > GLR71 > GLR71. Next base: position 3,396 of record WTCA01000093.1, read on the forward strand.
GCGTGGGGCTCGTCCTGGTCTATATCATGGAGAAAGCATGCAGCGTGAAGTATCTGGTCATCGTATCTTATTTCTGCTTTTTTGGCTATCTTTTTTGCAGTTGAGTAAACTCTTCTGAAATGGTCAAATCCTGCCGCAAGCTCGCTTCCCAGCTTATCTTTGGCATACTTCTCTATCTGATCTCTGTTATCCATCATGATCTCTCTCTCTCTCTCTTTCTTTTTAGTCTCTTCTCAAAGGATATATCGGGGATTCTTTGGCGAGGAGCAGATGTTCTTTTATTGCACCTTCAACCTGTACACCAAGCATTTCGGCAAGTTCCATCTCGTACAGCATCGCTCCCGGGAAATCTTTTGTTATTGTCTTTATCTTTGGAAGATTCCTGTCTATGGCAGTCTTTATGTTTATCATCTGTTTTCCTGTCCAGAAATGATATATTATTTCTATCTCTTTTTTCGTGTCTATTCCTGTTATTGCTGTGATGTGGCCTATATTGTTGTCTTTGATTGTCTTTATTGTAGACTGGAGATTATTCACATCTATTTTTATGTAGATGTCATTTCCTTCTTTCTTGTATATCTTTCCTATTTTCTTTAACCAATCCATGATGATCACAGCATATACTCTTCTTTTCTCTTGTCTTCTTCTTTAAGCTTGTCTTTCCACAGGTCAAGACCTTTGACTATACCGTCTATTATTGCCTGTGGCCTTGGCGGGCACCCTGGTACATAGATGTCGACAGGTATTACCTTGTCTATCGGACCTATTATATTGTAGCAGCCCTGGTATATGCCTTTTGATATGCCGCAGACACCTATGACTATGACTACTTTAGGTTCCGGCATCTGGTCATATATGAGTCTCAGCCTGTCTTTAGTCTTGTGAGATACGGCACCTGTTACAAGAAGGATGTCTGAATGGCGCGGGTTGCCTTTCTCGACCATGCCAAAGCGTTCTATGTCATATTTTGGGGTCAGGCATGCAATTATTTCTATGCCGCAGCCGTTGCAGGATGTTGCGTCAAAATGCATTATCCACGGTGACTTTATTCTTGCGTGGTTCAACACTTTTGCTTTCAGCCTGAACAACTGTGATTTTAGCATACAGATGATTTCTTCAGGATAGAATAAATAGTTTTGGTTCTTATCTTTAAGTGTAAAGGCTATTGTTAAGGGACATAGTTTTCTCTGTTTTAGAACCGATAAGTGTTGAGATATCTTCGTAATGCTCCTGAAGGTATCTTAAATCTATATCCTGGTCTGTCTTTTCTTTAGGGTTTAATCCTCTTGATATTTGCTTTTGGATGAAATTTCTTCTGTCTTTTATCTTTAGGGTGTCGTCGGCATTTATAATCGCATAGAAATCGTATTCTGTGCTTCTTCTTTCTTTTAATGGGAGTATTACTATATCTTTGGAAAACGCAAAATAGTCTTCGGGCAGGCTAAATCTGTATATTGTCACTTCTAGATCGCATATGATTTTGTTACTATAAGGGATGTCCATATTACTTTAAATTAGAACAAAACATTAAAAATCTTTTTATTATCATTCAACGACTTTGCTGAAGAATGTTCCGTAGTCCTGCGGCTTTACGAGGAATGCGAGTTTTTCGGGTGTTTTTATCAGAGTGTACATCGGCTCGTCTTTTTTCAGGCCGATAAGTTCAGGGTCTATAGGTCTGAGCTCTTCCAGTGTTGATTTATCTTTATTGCCTGTGTTGCTTATGAATGCGCTTTCATTGCCTTTTCTTATGTAATAATAGGCCAGGCCTCTTGTTTTCAGTATAGGTCTGTAATCGCTTTTAAATTTGGATTCTGTCCAGTTTGCGACAATAAGTATCTGGTCTGTCGGGTTTACTGTCACATGGCTGTAGCCCGGAGGCAGTATCACTATATCGCCTTCTTTTCCATGTATGTGATATGTTTTTGTCTCTTTGCCTTCTTTTTTTTCAAACATGAATATGGCCTGGCCGTTTAAGATCTGGTATATTTCCGGATAGGTTACGTCTGTTCCAGTTACACATGGATGGCAGTGGCCTTGTGTCTTTACATATTCGTCGCCTATCATGTCAGGAGGTATGACTGTTATATCGTACCTTAGATTATTATCTTCTGTTGCCTTTCTGTCTGCGTCTTCATGGATGTCTCTGAACATATAGTACATTTTCCTGTCTGGTTTTACTGTACTGGACCATTCCTTATCATGGATGACATCTTTCATTTCTTTTAGAAAGCGTATGGATACCACAAGAGGTTTTCCGTTGAGAACAAGCTCTTTTGAGATATTGTCATAGTATATATCCATACCTGTTATCTTCTGTATGTATATTTTCATTTTATACACCGACATGAAATCTTTATCAGTAATATTTATATAGATGATAATGATGTCTTTTATCTTATATCATCTATGAATCCTTTCAAAGAATCAATGATTGTCCTTTTCGGAGGTTCTATACCGGTGATTTTGTGGGCTATTGTCCTTATTCCGTATGAGCTTGTGTTGTGCGGCCTGTGTTCAAGTATAGGTTTTCCGATAGCTATGGATTCTCTCACTTTCCTGTGGTCTTTGATTTTTCCAAGAACAGGAAGCTCGAGGAAGTCTATTACATCTTTGTCGTTCACTTCGTATTTCTGCCCTGTTGACTTGTTTATTACAATACCTCTTATAGGTATATTCTGTTTTTGTGCTTCTTTTTTCGCTAGCAGGGCATTTGATAATGCAGGGAGTTCCGGATTTGTTATGATTATGCATGAGTCTGATGCCTCAAGGGCAGATCTCATCTCTTTGTTGACGCCGGCTGAAGCGTCTATCAGTATGGCATCATAATCTCCGAGAATGTCATACATTATGTGCTTAAGCCTCTGTGAATTGGCGCCCAGTGCACTGAGGGATGCCGGTATGATATTGAATCCTGAGGCGTGCCTGTATATCGCCTGTGTGATGAATGCATCTTTATGAAGGACATCATTGAGCGATACAGGGTACACAGAAGGGACGCCAAGGTGTATCCCTAGATTAGCTCCTGAAACATTTCCATCTATGACAAGAACTCTTCCGCCAAGCTTTGTAAGGGCTACCGCAAGATTGGATACAAGCGTTGTCTTGCCGACACCGCCCTTTCCTGACACAACTGAGATAATCTCTGTCATTTGACCAACAATTATAGATTGTATGCGCTAGTATTTATTGTTTATTCTTTTTTTAAAGATCTTTTCTCTTCTTTTAACTGTTCAGACAGCATTCCGCCGTTCACTTCGTCGTAGTCTGAGATCCGGCCGACATCTATCCAGTAGTCGCAGAAAGGAAAGCCGTATATCGGCCTGTTTGATTTTATCAGTTTTGGAAGTATGTCGTCTGTGATGTTTATAGGTCCCTGGTTTTTGCTGTTTTTATTTGGTATGAAATCAAAGATTTCCGGTTCGAGGCAGAATATCATTGTGCCTGCGTTGTATTTGAAAGAGGGCTTTTCCTCAAATTTTGTTATCTTCTTGTCTTTGTCTATTGAGTAGACGCCGTATTCCACTTTCTGCTTGAGCTCAAACAGGGCTACAGATGCTATTCCTTTGTGTGACTTGTGAAATTCTATGAATTTTTTGAAATTGATGTTTGTGAGATTGTCACCGCCTACGAGAAGGAATGTGTCTGTCAGCTTGTCTCTTATCGGATTCAGGCATCCTGCGGTGCCCAGAGGCGTGTCTTCTTCTGAATATTCTATCTTGACACCCCATTCAGCGCCATCCTTGAAATAGTTCTTTATCTGGTAGCCGAGGTATCCGACAGATATTATGAATTCTGTTATACCATGGCTTTTCATGTGGAGTATTATGTGCTCCATCATCGGCTTCTCGTTTATCGGGAGAAGTGGTTTCGGTACGGCGTAGGTCAAAGGCCTTAATCTTGTGCCTTTCCCGCCTGCAAGAATGACTGCTTTCATTGTATCACTTGATGTCTTGATTATTGTAGAGTTAAGTATATATATGTTGGTTTTTTGATGGTTATGAAGGAATCGTGCTGTACTTTGAAATAAGAAGGAGTGCGGAGGACGTGATTCGAACACGCGTAAGTACTAAACTACAGGGCCCTCAACCCTGCGCCATTGACCAGGCTAGGCTACCCCCGCATTGATGCTGGATTATTATTTAAGAAAGCTTTTAAATGTTTTTCATTCATTGTTTTTCTTGCAGACCTATGTTTTTAAAAATTTTTATCTTCTTATTAATGATAAAGTGATGTGGATGAACTCTTTGGTGGAACAAAAACCTGATGATGAACTGCTTCAATTGGTCAATAAAATCCTTGAAATGCCGGATCATTCAGTTATATGGGCACTAAAGTATAGTATTTCTGAAATTGAGAAAGCTATAAATGATCGTCTATATACAGAGCGTTATTGTTCTGGAAAAAAAAATGATTTTCGCAGAGGGAAAACTGTTCTTGGAAAAAATTATACAGATTTAATAGGCAAGATTTACGCTAATGAAAAGAATGGTGCAGGTGTAATAACATGTCCTCATTGTTTTAAAAAAGATCAATCTGATACGAAATTTATTAAACACAGTACTATTTATGCCGGTAAGGATCTAAAACTTGTAGATAAACATCTTGAGCTATTATGTCCAAATTGTTCAAAAGTCACAGTTCTTGAACCGAATACTGTTGTTGAATTAGGGTATGGGAATTTAGAAGTGTTTTATTGCATCTGATTCTTGCTAACTTCTGTTATTGCTGATTTTAAAAAAACATAAAAAAATACTCCCGTCGGGATTTGAACCCGAGTCACGAGAGTGAGAGTCTCGAATGATTGGCCGGTCTACACTACGGGAGCTTTGTTTTTTTTATTTGGTTGAATGGATCGAGCCGGATCCAGAACAAACTTCCACATAAGTTTGATCACTGGTGACACCGCTCGCTTGCGCTCGGGTGGCATGCTCGATCTGTTGTTCCAATGGATCGAGCCGGATTCGAACCGGCGATTCCCGCCACGTCAAGGCGATGTCATAACCAGGCTAGACCATCGATCCAATAGATTAACAAGACTATTATAAGAGTAAATTTTATATAGTTTAGCTAAATTGTGATAAATTTACATTTTGTGCAGTATTTGTATATTTTGGAAACAGTTTCAAGAAATCGTCTATACCATTATGGATACTTCCATGTTCTTCAATAGATTCCATGTTATCTGTTATCCTATTGAAAAATTGATTTAAATTTGTTCCATTTTCAGCGCATGAGACTAATATTTTTTCACTTTCTAATTTCATCCATCTTTCTTTATCTTCATTGTCCTGCCATCTAAGTACTTCTTTTTGAGTTGTCAGTTCTCTTCGATGCACTTTATTTTCGGCTGTATTATTTATTATATCAGATATCTCTTTTGAACCTAGTGTAAAATATGCAGCGTTGTTCTCTGTTTTCTTAAGTTCTTGCTTTACTGTTTTTAATATATGCGAATTTTTATTTTCTATATCGTCTATTGTTATTCCAAGCTTATCTAATGCATTTTCAAAACTAGCATTATGTTCAATTATATATCCTGCAGGGATGAGCACAATGTGTTTAGGATGCATATTTTTTGCAATAATTCTTGGTTCTTTTATTTTTCTTATATCTTTGTCAATTGTGTATAGATAGCAGGTTATTATGAAATTTGAGTCCCATCTGTCTGCCAGATCAATCTCATATTTCAGGAACTGTCCAATACTTAAGCTTATTGATGGTATCTTTTCTTCAGATCCGTTTGAAGTGTATATTCTTCTGCATTTCAATTCATACGGGTCAATCTTTCCTGTGTCCTGATTTATGCTTAAAAAATCAGGGCATGAATTTGTAGGCAATCCTTTTTGCATTACATTGCGATATAATTCATTCAATATAGATTGTTCTATGTTATGCGAGTATTCATAATGCGTGTCGCCTGTGTTTGAATTGTACATATCGAGCGTATTGTTTGACAAATCTTTAAAAAACTTATTAAATAATGATACTTTGCTTGTAGGATGTAGGCTCAGCATATTTTCAATCTGTCTCGACGCTATTTCGGATATCATGTTCTTGTTTCTTTGAACTGCAGGATTGATATTTAGCGACCTTTTTTTAGACATATAGCTGTTTTGCCCTATAAATTAATAAGTTTTAAGAATTGGCGAATTGATGAAAATTAATTGATTTATAAAGCTGACTGTTAAATGTAACATCTTATGAGAAAGACAAAAATAATATGTACTATAGGTCCTGCATCCGAAGATGACAAGACATTGAAGCATCTTGCTGCTGCAGGTATGAATGTTGCAAGGCTTAATTTTTCGCATGGTGATTATGCAGAGCATAAGCCTAAGATAGATAAGATAAAGAAACTGAATGAGACTCTTGATTTTCCAGTATCGATATTGCTTGATATGCAGGGTCCTGAGATAAGGACCGGCATTCTTGACAAGAAACTTCAGCTCAAGGAAGGCGATACTTTAACTTTGTCTACTGAAAAGACCAATAAGGATGCTATATATGTCAATTACAGCTTTTTGCCTGATGATGTGGCTGAAGGCAGTGAGATAATGATTGATGACGGCCTTATATCTTTGGAGGTGATCAGCAAGAATGATACTGATGTTATATGCAGGATATTGAATGATGCTCTCCTCGGTTCCAAAAAGACAGTCAATCTGCCCGGTGCTGATGTCAAGCTTCCATCGTTTACAGAGAAGGACTGGGAAGATGTGAGATTTGCAATTGACAATGAGGTTGATTTCATTGCAGTCTCTTTTGTGAGGTCCAGTGATGATATCAAAAGACTTCGCAAGTTTCTTGATAAGGAGAGCAGCAATATACAGATAATATCAAAGATTGAACATCCTAAAGCTATAGATAATTTTGATGGCATTCTTGAGGTGTCTGACGGTATAATGATTGCAAGAGGGGATCTGGGTGTTGAGATACCTTTTGAGAAAGTTCCGATATTTCAGTATGATATGGTCAAGAAATGCAATTGTGCCAAGAAGCCTGTGATCATTGCGACACATATGCTGAATTCTATGATAGAAAATCCAAGACCTACGAGGGCTGAAGTTACAGATGTGGCTAATGCAATCCTTATCGGTTCGGATGCAGTGATGCTTTCTGGTGAGACTGCTACCGGTAAATATCCTGTCAGGTCATTGAAGGCAATGGATAAAATAGCAAGGGAGATTGAGTGTAAGATCAAGACACATCTGCCCAGAAAGGCTGATACTGCAGGGATAAGGTCTATTATGAGCCATTCTGCTGTGCTGTCGGCTACAAGCCTGGATGCTGGCGCTATTGTCTGCTTTACAGAATCAGGACGTACTGCCAAAGTATTGTCCGGGTATAAGCCGAAGATGCCAATATATGCGCTGACATATAAAAAAGAGACTATAAAGAGCCTTGCTTTGACCTGGGGGGTTTTTCCGTACCAGTTTAAGGACCATAAGTATACTAAGGACATGATTCGTGCAGGTATATCGCTTCTTAAAGAGAAAGGCAGAATCAAGAAAGGTGATTATGTTGTCCTTACTGCCGGGACAAATATCGGGCATGATGAGACCAGGGATGATCCTTCCGAATCAAGGAAGAATAGGACTAATTCTGTTTTTGTGTATAAGATTTAGGGATTCTTATAAAAAAGGATAAAAAAGATACGGCCTCCGGGATTTTCTTAAGAAGACTCTTTTGCGCATATTAAATTCGATAATGAACATTGGCTTCATCCTGTAGGGATGAACGCCAATCACGCCTTGAGGGAGTCCCCTCATTTCGAACCCGGGATATCGGCTTGGAAGGCCGAGGTCATAGCCACTAGACTAAGGCCGTATGTATGGGGTCATAGGGATTTGAACCCCAATCCTCAGGTATCTCCCGAGAATAACTAGTATTCCCAAGACCTGCTTTGTAGATCATCGAAGCTTGCGCCTCTCAGTTCTCCAGATCATTAGTTTCCGAAAGATAATGTTTCGGGAGCTGTCTGGAGCCTAATATGCTGCCAGGTTACACCATGACCCCAATGTTATCTCGTTTTTGCGTAAATCTTTATATGTTTTGTTAAATTCCCTGTTCAATATTACACCGTCTTATTCTTTACAGGGTCCTTTATCTTTTATCTTAAATTCTTTGTTTTTTGTTCTGAAGTAAAAAAATTCTGCCTGATTTGCAAGGTATTCAAATTGTTCGGAGATGTTCAATTTATGATAAGAATAACTGGATAAGTCATAATCTCTTGCAGTTTTACTGATTCTGCCTAATTCATCAGTAGAATGAATGATATTGTCAGGTTCAGGAATAAATTCAAGGCATTCTTCATTTAAAAATAACAGCCAGTATGGCTCTTTATCAATGGATTCTATTTCTGCATACGCCTTGAATATGCCCATGATTTGAAAGAGTCCATAAGATTTATATACTTCTTTATGTAATATATTTATAACTTTCAGAAAATTGTGAAAGTTAGATTATGTGTGATCAATATGGTTGAATCTGCCCGAAATGAATTTATAGAGCTTATGGCACGGAATTTTAAGCAGAACGGGTTTGATGACTGCACATCCAAGATTGTAGGTGCGCTTTATATAGAGCCTAAAGAGATATCTTTGGAAACTGTATCTGATAAGACTGGTTACAGCCTTTCTGCAGTAAGCACTGCGATGAAGCTTCTTGTAAGTATGGGTATAATAAAGCGAATCAAGAAACCAAAATCAAGAAAAGTGTATTTCTTTATGGAAAAAGATATGGTCGCATGTATGCTGGATCATATGAAAAAAAATTATGAACTTTCATTGCTTATGTCGAAAGAGGCGCTTCCAAAAATTATTGAGAGATACAAGTCGAGAGAGCAGGAGATTTTTGGTGAAGAGCTGATGATTATTGAACAATATTATAATCAGGTTGTAGCTTTTGAAGATGTTATGAAGAATTTCATCGAGGCACTTGAAAGTCTGCAACATAAATTCAACAAGAATAAATCTTAATTGGAGAGTCATGATTAAATGAAAAAAGAAAAGCCTATAATTGAGCTTAATGATGTGAAGAAGATATATCGTATGGGTGAGGTTGATGTACCTGCCCTTAACGGTGTCTCTCTGAAAATCAAGCAAGGCGAGTTCATAGCGATAATGGGTCCTTCCGGTTCCGGCAAGTCAACACTTATGAATATGGTAGGATGTCTTGATGTTCCTACAGAAGGCAAGATATTTTTGGATGGCAAGGATATATCCAAGATGTCTGAGAGCGGGCTTGCACAGATAAGGGGCAAGAAGATAGGTTTTGTGTTCCAGAAATTTAACCTGCTTTCAACACTGACAGCTCTTGAGAATGTGACAATGCCTATGATGTTTCAGAATGTGGATGAAAACGTAAGGAGAAAGAAAGGTGTTGAGCTTTTGAATCTTGTAGGGCTTGAGAAGAGATCAAGCCATAAGCCGTCTGAGCTTTCAGGAGGGCAGCAGCAAAGAGTCGCTATCGCACGCTCTCTCGCGAATGATCCTGAAGTCATACTTGCTGATGAGCCTACAGGAAATCTTGATACGAAAACTGGAAGAGATATAATGGTCATGCTCAAAAAGCTTCACAATGACGGCAAGACAATAATTATGGTCACACATGATCCCGATGTCGGGAAACATGCAAAGAGAATTGTGCTTATCAAAGATGGGATGGTTGTATCTAACCATAAGGAGTGAGATGTTATGAAAATGAAAAGATCAGGTGTTTTTGCGTTGGCGATATTTTTGATATATATCATGTCGTCAGGCGCGTATGCTTCTACTGAGGCATCATTGAGCGTTTCGGTCGCTAAGTATGAACCGTTCCCGGTTGAACCAGGATCTTATTTTGATATATGGTTCAAGATAGACAATATTGGTATGGATACTGCAAAGAATGCTACAATCGTCCTTGAGCCACAGTTTCCATTTTCAACAGATGATGATGCCCTGACTGTTATAGGGATACTTAACCGTCTTGACAGTATTATGGTGAAATATAGGGTGAATGTTGATGTGAATGCTGTTGAAGGCACAAGCAAGCTGTATGTGAAATATAGTTCTGATCCAAAAATGAGTGTTATGGTATCTGATTCGTTCGGGATAGATATACGGACCTCTGATGCTGATATTAATGTGGTCTCCATTGCAACTAAACCAGTTCAATTTCTGCCGGGCCAGAAAGGTGATGCAGATATTGTCATTAAAAATACTGCTGATTCCACGCTTAAAAATATAAAGGTAACAATGGATCTGAGCAGTGCAACTGTTCCTTTTGCTCCTTTAGGAAAATCAACGACATATATAATAAATAATATGGCTGGCGGCGAGGAGGAGACAGCTACTTTTGAGATAATTGCTACACCTGAGGCTATTAGTGGAATTTATAAGATTCCTTTGACAATCACATTTTCAGACAATGTCGGCAATGACTATACTTCATCTGAAATAGTAAGCCTTATTGTTGGCGGAACTCCTGACCTTCTTGTAAATGTGGAGCCTGAAAAATTGTTCCTCAGCGGGACGACAGGTGATATCCGTGTGAATATTATAAACAAGGGTCTTGTTGATGTGAAATATGTGACTGTCAAGATTGAGTCTGACGATGATTTTGAGCTTTTGTCAAATGATGAAATTTATATAGGGAATATAGATTCTGACGATTTTGACAGCGCAAGTTTCAGTATACATATATCACCGTCCTTTTCAGGCGATCTTTCAATTCCTATGACATTGACATATATGAGCGCAAACAATGATGCGTTTGAAGTGGATGAGACGCTTGAGATGAGAGTTTATACAGCTTCCGAAGCGCAGTCGCTCGGTCTTATAAGCAAGAGTTCAGCAAGCACTATATATGCGGCAATAGTGATTGTGGCTGTCGTCTATATTGGATACAGGAAATATAAGAAGCGCAAGAAAGACTGAATAGATCTTTTGATGTGATTTCATTTGAGATTTGAATACCTTAAATATGCTTTTACAAATATACGCCATCGCAGGCTTCGTTCATGGCTTACGATGATAGGTATATTTATAGGTATTGCGGCAGTTGTGGCTTTGATTTCTATTGGGCAGGGCATGCAGAACGCTATAAATGAGGAATTCTCTAAAGCGGGGGCTGACAGGCTGACAATCCAGCCTGCCGGCGGGTTTGCCGGGGCGTATGTGTCTGAAAAATTATACCAGAGCGATGTAGATGTTGTAAATCGTGTAAAAAGTGTGGATTTTGCCGTAGGAGTCATCATACAGACAGGACGGGTAAAATATAAGGGTGAAACAGAAGGTGCATCAATATTTGGTATAGGTTCTGATGAGGAGACAAGACGATTCATAGAGAATGTTGATTTTTTTCTGGTAGAAGAAGGCAGGCAGTTTAAGAGCATTGACAATAATGTTGCTATACTTGGAAGCAATGTCGCGGCTGATAGGTTTGACCGGGAAATTCTTTTAGGCGAGAAGATAACTGTTGAGAACAAAGAGTTTAAGGTAATCGGCATACAGAAGAAAAGCGGAAGTCCTATGCATGATAATATGGTGCGCATCACGATAGAGTCTGCGCAGGAACTGTTCGATCTGGAAAAGACAGAAGAAGTGTCTATGATATTTGCCAAGGTAAAACCTGGAATCAATCCTTCAGTCGCTGCTGAAGATGTAAGAAAAGCTCTCCGAAAAGATCATAATGTTAAAGAGGGTCAGGAAGATTTTGTTGTCGTGACAGCGGAGCAGATGATTGAAGGGTTTAATAATATACTTTTAGTGGTACAGGTCGTGCTTGTGGGCATTGCAGCAATCTCGCTTATTGTCGGCGGGATAGGGATAACAAACACTATGTATACATCTGTTGTTGAGCGGACACGGGAGATAGGCATAATGAAGTCTGTGGGTGCAAAGAACGGCGACATAATATCTATCTTTCTGATGGAGTCTGCTATGCTTGGATTTTTTGGAGGCATATTGGGCATAGTCATCGGGCTTTCGGTAAGCAAGGCAGTTGAGATTATGGCTGTATCTGCGGGAGTCAATGTGCTTAAAGCTTATTTCGGCTTTGAGCTTGTTGCAGGAGCGCTTATCTTTTCGATGGTCGTAGGTACGATATCCGGAGCTCTCCCTGCCAAGAGCGCAGCCAGGATGAATCCTGTTGATGCGCTAAGGAGTGTAATGTAGATGATTTCAGATTATTTTTCATATGCATTCAAGAATTTGAAACACCGCAAGGTCAGGACATGGCTTACTATGATAGGCATTGTCATAGGCATTGCTGCGGTCGTGTCTATAATCTCTTTAGGGCAAGGTCTTGAGAATATGATTATCGGGCAGTTTGAAGATATGGGTGCAGACAAGATAACTATTATGCCTGGAAGCAGTATTTTTAGTGCCGGCATGGCGACAATCCCTCTCAACCAGAAAGATTATGATGTGATAAAGCGGACAAGAGGGATTGTAAATGTTGCCGGGATGATCTATTCATCGATAAGAGTGGAATATAAGGAAGAATCAGAATATACATTCGTGATAGGGATGCCTTTAGATCCCGGCTCAAAAAGAATATTTGACAGCATGCAGAACTTTAAGCTTGATTACGGCAGGGATCTGAAAGACGGTGACGGGAATGTTATTGTGGTCGGATCTTCTGTCGCAAAAGATGACAAGATTTTTGAAAGAGGTGTAGTTTTAGGTAGCAAGATTACTATTAATGGTGTTGATTTTAAGGTCATAGGCGTTCTGGAAACTTTAGGGAATGAACAGGATGATAGGTCTGTCTATATAAATATAGAGCGTGCAAGAGATATCTTTGATAATAAGGATGAATTTGACGTGCTTTTTGCTCAGGCAAAGCAGGGATTTGATGTAAGTGAGGTTGCAGAGGATCTAGAGAAAGCTTTGCGGAAATCGCGTGACCTGAAAGAAGGAGAGGAAGATTTTAATGTACAGACAACAGAACAGCTTCAGGAGAGTTTCGGCACAATATTTAGCATAGTGCAGTGGTTTTTGATAGGTGTTGCTTCAATATCTATTGTGGTTGGCGGTATCGGCATAATGAACACTATGTATACATCAGTTCTTGAAAGGACTTATGATATAGGGATAATGAAAGCGATAGGTGCAAGAAATAATGATATATTAACGCTTTTTGTTATTGAGGCAGGGACATTGGGTGCGGTCGGCGGGATTATAGGTGTGATAGTTGGTGGCGGTTTTGCAAAGATAATTGAGATTGCTGCCAAAAATGTGTTATCTGTCGATCTTCTGAAAGCGCATCTGAGCGTTGAGCTTCTGGTAGGTGCTGTTTTGTTCTCATTTATTGTCGGTATGGCATCAGGCGCTCTTCCAGCGAAACAGGCGGCGAGCATGAAACCTGTTGATGCGCTGAGATATGAGTGAGGAAGAAGGTTTTTAAGTTTTGGTTTTCTAATTATTGATATGGGTCATAATATTATTGAGGCTTTGGAAGCTATACATATAGATTATAATCGGCGTGAGGGCAAAGAAGATTCTTTTTTGGACAACGATAGCATAGCTGGCTTGCTTGGTGATGATTTAGGTCTTGAGGTGAACGGTTATTTTAATAGATATGGCCTGAAAAATCCTGCTGAATTTGTGGCGAATATGTGGCTTGAATGGATTAAAAATAATTATTCTGAGAGTTCCAGGATTGATCCTGAAAAAAATGAGAATTATTTCAATAAGGTTAAATATCCAGCTCTTGAGAGAATGGTTGTTCCTGAATGGAAAAAGATGAATACATATGAATTATTGGAGATGTTGCATGAACAAGAGCTTCCTTCTTTTTTATTGTCAGGGGAACATATCGGATGCGATGATCCGGTTTATGGTCAATTGACATTGTTTACGGAAGACCTATTTGCAGATTTAATAAAAAAATACCAGGTATATATTGAGGTTTACGGGTCAGGTTTTACTTTTTATTCTTATGGTGTTGAAGATGCAGCAGCCATGATCTTTAATTGTTTTGACGAAGGCATAGATTTTGAGGATGGCTTGAAGATTCTGTGCTCAAATATTAATCAAGGATTTATTGAAAACGGATTATCTGAATCGGACTATCTTTTTTATGCGCATGGGGTCAAACATTCTTTTGATATAATTTCTAAGCATCAGGTGTATAGGCAGGATAATTTTCAGGAGATGGGGGTAATAAAAAAGATAGTAAGGGCGTTTTCTTGATATCTGAATGAATCTCAAATAAATCCGCTAAGCATTAATAGACCCAGACCTACCATGAGTATTCCCATTGCAAGGCGCATCCATTTTCTTTCTTTCAGTCTCCAGGAATCTACTGTCTTTGGATCCACACCTTTGTAGATTACTGCAAGTATTACAATCAATGGCGCTATGAAAGCGAGGTTGTAGACGAGAAGATATGGTATTGCCGCTATCTGTGTCATCTTGCTTGACAGGAGGCCTATTATCGCGAAATAAACGCCGCCTGTGCAGGGCAGTTCAAACAGTGAGACAAGGAAACCTAAAACTATAGCAGAAGGTATTGTCGCCTTTTTTGCGTATTCTGATATTATGCCTTTCTTATCTGCAGGTATCTGGAGAGTTATGCCTTTCCCGTACCAGAAGAAGTCTTTTATGTTTATCAGGCCGAATATGATTGCTATGGTTGCCGCAAGATAGAATATGATTTTTGTAATGCCTGCATACTGGACTATTGACAGGAGACCGAACCCTGCTATGAAATATGTGACATATACAGCGACTATGTATGCTGTGCCTGTCATGATCATCTTTTTCCTGTTTCCGACCATCATAAGTGTTGCTGCAAGAAATATGAGGACTGCGAATGCGCATGGGTTTATGCCGTCAATGAGACCGCTTGTTATTATCAGTGGCCATGTGAGCTCAAGCTTTTCTTTTTTATCGTCAGTTATTGTTATATCTTCTATATTGCTACAGGACAGTATGCAGTTGTAGTCTTCAGGTTTTGCATTTTTCAGCCTGTCTTCAAGATTTCCTATTATTTCTGTATCACCCTGATAGTGTGTGTCTCCTATGACTACAAGAGGCACACCTTTTGTAGTTATGCTGAACTTGCTGCAGGCGGTCTCAAAAAGGAAATAATCATCTCCGTTGTGTATCTCGTGGTAATGTGCAATTACATCAGGATATTTCTCATTGTCTGCCGCTATCTTTTCGATAAGAGGCTCTACATTTGCGCAATGGGCACAGCCGTTGCTGTAGAAATAATGGATATCTATATGCTCATTGCTGCACTGGAGGCTTTCCTGAGCGTTGATAGGGGATGCTATGAGGATAAGCGCTAAAAGAAGTATCAGAAGACATTTTATAGCTCTCATACAAATCTTATATTAGTTCTGTATATTATTATAAATAACTTACTGTATCTCTCTGTTCTATGGATAAGATTGTTTTGTCTCTTAAGGATGATTTCAATATTGACAAGATAGTTAGGCATCAGCCGTTCTTTTTCTTCTTTTCCGATAAGGCTGAGAGGTCTGTGAAGGTAGATGGAAAGTTAGTCACCATGTCGTTTTTTCAGGACGGCCAGAGACTTATTGTTGATTTGGATGAAAGACTGGATAAGGATGAGGTTGGTTTTTTGAAAGAGAGGATATCATATTGTTTAGGCACTATGGAAGACTTTTCCGATCTTTATATGACCTGCAGGGCTGATAGGGTTTTGGGACGGTTTATGGACAATATAACGGGAAACAGGCTTCTGTCTGCGTTTACTGATTTTGAGGCTCTTGTGTCTATAATATGCTCGCAGAATGTCAGTTTTGCGCAGTATAAGGCGATGGTTGCAAAGATTGTTGATGTTTATGGTGATGGAAAGGTCTTTCCTGATCCTTGCGATATACTTGCTGATACCAGTCTTCTTAAAAGGTGCGGGGTCGGGTACAGGTCAGAGTATATTGAGAATATAGCGCGGTTCATGAGGGAGAAGACAGAGGTTGATGATGCTTACAGGCTGTCTTCTGTTAAGGGTATAGGTCCGTATTCTGTTGACATATTTATGCTTTTCCAGAGACGGAGATATGATTTTTTCTATGTGGACTCTCTTATCAGGAAGATAATAAGAAATGATTACGGGACGGATATTGTTTCAGATAAGGATGTCCGTGCATTTGCAGAGAATCACTGGGGTAAGTATAAAGGGCTTTGTGAGGTCTATCTGCAGAAGTTTTTGTATGATAATTGAGTTATCCCTTGATTTTTCTGTATATGAAATATCCGGTGAATGACAGCTGCTCCTTTTCCTGATCTATTTCAATTGAATCTATGTCGATTTGGTATAATATTATTGTTTTGTCTTTTTCTTCCTGCTGAAATTTATCAGTCATTTTTTTAGCGTTTGCTGTGAAATGAAAATAAGCTGATATCTGTCATTTAGGTTGCGCTGTTCTGCTATCCTTTCGCTGTTGTTGAACTGTATGATGCTGTTTTTTTTGATTTCCCTTAAAGGTACATTCATTATGTATCCCTGGTTGTATAGATGGTCTTCAAATTCCTGGCATCCTTTCAGGTACATTTCTACATATCTTTCATGAAATTGTGTTTTTGCTGTAGATTTTGCAGTATGCATAATTAATATTTACTTCCTGAAGATAAAAATCTTGCTGTTTTTGTTGAGAATCAGTCTTTCTTTTTCATCATATAATCGTCAATTGCTTTCCTGAGGCCTTCTGAGGCAAGGTTTGAGCAATGCTCTTTTATTGGCGGTAGGCCGTCAAGAGCGCATGACACATCTTTCTTTGATATCTCTTTTGCTTCTTCAAGAGTCTTGCCTTTGGCTATCTCTGTTATCATGGATGATGTGGCTATTGCTGCTGCACAGCCGAAAGTCTTGAACTTTATGTCTTCTATCCTGTCGTCTTTTACTTTGATTGTTATCTTCATTATGTCGCCGCAGATTGGGTTCCCTACTTCGCCTATTCCGTCTGCGTCTTCTATCTCTCCGGTGTTTCTCGGGTTCTTGAAATGGTCCATGACTTTTTTTGAGTACATGTGAATATCTCCTAATCTTTATTGTATAAAGGGCTTATGGCTCTCAAGCTTTTTATGATTTCCGGAAGAGTTTTTGTTATGGCATCAATATCTTCTTCTGTGTTGAAGGCTCCGATTGAGAACCGTATGGAGCCGTGCATGAAGACGGGGTCTTTTTTCATTGCTGTGAGTACATAAGACGGTTTCAGGCTGTTTGATGTGCATGCCGATCCTGTGGAGACGCAGATGCCTTTCTCATCCAGCATGAGGACAACGCTTTCTCCTTCTATGTACTTGAAAGATATGTTCAGATTTCCGGGAAGCCTTTTTTCCGGGTGGCCGTTGAGGATGAGTTCTGGTATTTCCCTGAATATGTCTTCTTTTAATCTTTTCTCAAGATTTTTGAGGAGTATCCTGTTTTTTTCAAGATCTTTTTTTGCTATCTCTGCCGCTTTTCCTATGCCTACAATTTCCGGTACATTTTCTGTGCCTGATCTCAGGCTTCTTTCCTGGCCGCCGCCGTGCAGTATAGGTTCTATCTTTGTGCCTTTTCTTATGTAAAGGGCGCCTATACCTTTTGTTGCGTGCATCTTGTGGCCGCTTAAGGTCAGGAGATCTATGCCAAGCTCTTTGACGTCAAGATCTATTTTTCCTGCTGCCTGGACTGCGTCTGTGTGGAAATATATGCTTTTGTCTTTAAGGATATCTCTTATCTTTTCTATCGGCTGTATTGTTCCTATCTCGTTGTTGGCAAACATCACAGATACGAGTATTGTGTCAGGCCTTATCGCTTTTTTGAGATGTTCAATGTCTATTGTGCCATTTTCATCAACATTGAGGTATGTTACTTCAAAGCCCTGCATTTCAAGCCATTTTGCTGTATTGAGGATTGACTTATGCTCTATCTTTGTCGTGATTATGTGTTTTCCTCTGTCTTTGTTTGCAAAGGCTATGCCTTTCAGTGCCATATTGTTGCCTTCGGTGCCAGAGCATGTGAATATGATTTCTTCAGGATCTGCGCCTATGAGTGCTGCGACTTTCTTTCTTGCGTCTTCTACAGCTTCTTTTGCTTCCCTGCCTTTATGATATATGCTTGACGGGTTGCCGTATTTTTCTGAGAGATATGGTTGGATAGCTTCTTTGACTTCAGGGTGTACTTGTGTGGTTGCGCTGTTGTCGAGATAGATTGTTCTTCTGTCTGCCATAAGTATAATATAACAGTGTTATGCTTATAAAGTTTTTGTTTTGGACAGTTGTTTGTGATACATTATAAATACTATTTAATCACTTGATAATTTACCAAGATATATAAAGTTTTTTTCTTAATTGATAAAATCAATGGGACTGTAGGGTAGCTTCGTGTGAAAGTGGGTTTTTTTGCTTCGCATGCTAAAATGGTCATCCTGTGAGCTTTGGGAGCTTATGACCCCGGTTCAAAT
>WTCA01000069.1 GCA_013138805.1 archaeon
ATGTCCTTGACATGACTGTGGAAGAAGCTCTTGAGTTTTTCACACATATCCCGAGAATCAGAAGAAAGCTTGAGACTTTAAATGATGTGGGCCTTGGCTACATAAAGCTTGGCCAGTCATCAACAACGCTGTCCGGCGGCGAGGCGCAGAGGATAAAGCTGACTGCAGAACTGTCAAAAAGAGCGACAGGAAAGACTGTCTACATCCTTGACGAGCCGACTACAGGTCTCCATTTTGACGATATAAAGAAGCTCCTGAGTGTCCTTAACAGACTGGTAGAACAGAAAAACACAGTCATCGTGATAGAGCATAACCTTGATGTCATAAAGACAGCAGACCATATAATCGACCTGGGTCCTGAAGGCGGCGGCATGGGCGGCAAGATAATAGCCGAGGGAACGCCTGAAGAGGTAGCAAAGATAAAAACGTCCTATACTGGGCAGTTTTTAAAGAAAGTTTTGAAAAAGTAGAATCTAATGGATCTCAATTTTTCACAGATTTAATTATTTGCAATAAATGTTCCATTGCATCAATTTCTCCTTGAATAGATTCTATATCTTTCTTTTCCTCATCCATCGCAAAAGCTTGATCAAAACCCATCTGTTTTAGATATTCATTAGCCTGTGTTTTTAAATCGCTTATTTTAGTTTGCGTTTGTTCTGAATCTATCTTCTTATTCATATAATCCGCAACTATATACCTCAACGAAGGTGGTATGAAATCCACCACACTAAAAAATTCTAAATCACCATTTTTTTTGACAGTCTCTATGACCTGATCAAATCGTTGCAATACTGTATATGCAAAATAACTTTTTTCAGTTTCGGATAAGTCTTCTTTTTTATTGATTAAATATCCTAAATCATCAGTTATTGTCATAATAATAACAAACAGATAAACTTTATTAATATTTTGAAAAATAAGAGAATCAATATTTACTTCAATAAAAGTCTCAAGACCTCACCATGCATCTTACCGTTTGTGGCCAATGCAGAATCAATCTTTTCTGTCACCGGATTGCCTTCAATGTCTGTAAACTTTCCGCCAGCTTCATCAACTATAATAGACATCGCAGCGATGTCCCAGATGTTTGTGTGGCAGTCAATCATCACATCTATTTTTCCTTGTGCAATAAGATGATATCCGAAAAAATCTCCATAGCCCCTGCATGCCATCGCCGACTCAGAAAACCGGATAAGATTATCAAGTCTTTTCTTGAAGTGTTTAAGGCCGCCAAAACAGAGATATGCCTTGTCAAGCTCTTTGGTGCCGGATACAGTTATCTTCCTGCCGTTAAGGTATGCACCTTCCCCCTTCTCCGCATATAACAGCTCTTTTAACACAGGTGCATTAGATACCCCCATAATGACCTCACCGTCTTTCATAAGCGCTATCTCTATCGCAAAGATTGGAATCTTTCGCATATAGTTCTTGGTGCCGTCAATAGGGTCAATTACCCATAAGTATTCAGAATCGTTCCCGTCACGGCCAGACTCTTCGCCGAGAATTGAGTGCTCCGGGAACCTCGATCTGATAGTCTTTATTATTATCTTTTCAGCTTCCTTGTCGGCGACAGTCACAGGCGACATATCATCTTTCAGTTCTGTATCAAGCTTGCCTGAATCATAATGCTGCATTATTATCTCTTCAGCTTTTTTTGCTGCTTCAAGAGCGGTCTTTAAGAATTCGGATTTTTGCATATACTATTATAAAATTTTAATGTTTATAAAACCTTTTTCACATTCTCCCAGTTAACAACAGGCTCATCAAACACAAGATCTTCCTCAATCCTCGGGCATGCAGTGTTGACAAGAACATCAAGCTTCATCCCAAGCAGCTTTTCAGGAGATATATAGTCCATAGAAATAATATACA
Organism: archaeon; assembly: GCA_013138805.1. Taxonomy (GTDB): domain Archaea; phylum EX4484-52; class EX4484-52; order EX4484-52; family GLR71; genus GLR71. The sequence goes on from WTCA01000069.1 coordinate 1,876, forward strand.
CTTTCTTGCCCGCCTTCTCAATCTTATCCTTTATCGCAAACACATCTTTTGCCATCTGGCCTTTCTTTGTCGTCGCAAGTATGCCCACAGTCTTTGCCTCATCAAACTTGTGCTGCCTTAAAGCAATCTTTATATCATATTTTCTCTTCTCATCTTCAATAGTATAGACTTCTTTTTTCTCAACATCAAGGCAATAGACCGGCTTATCAGTCGCCCTCGCTATGCCGAGTGGATGAAAAAGCCCGGAACCGATATAAAGGAACGCATCAACATCATCTTCAACATCTTTTGCCGCCGACTGGTCGCATCCGAGAACCTGCCCCGGATACGTCGCAATCTTAGGCTTTCCCACATACGCCTTTATACCGTTTTTATCAAGAGCATCCTTCATGCTATCAAGAAAATCAATATACTGCACAGTTGTCACAAGCCCAACTTTCCCGATGCCAGAAAGCTTTTTGATATTTTTCTCAAGAATACCTGTAGGATTTTTATCAGACCTGTATTCAATATATACGACAGGAATCTCAGTCTTCGTGACATACTGCGAATGCGCAAAATGTATTATCATGTCGCAGCCAAGCTCTTTCATCTGAAAATCAGGTATGTCGCAGGCGCCGAAGCACGGATCGGCAATAAGAACGCTCTTAACTCCCAGCGCCTCAACAGCATCATATATCTCAAGTGCCTGCATCTTCAGCCCTTCAGGTATCTGTATAGCAACTGTTTTCGCCTTGTGCACCTTTATAGCTTCCTTTATCTTCTCAGTATCAATCTGCATAAGATTAATTTGTCAAGAATAACTTTTTATAGTTGGGCAGATTTAGATTTTTTTGAATTTATTTATTGCTTTCTGCATAAATTATACATATGCCACAAAAGACAGATATATTGCCAATATATTTCCATGCAAAAAAAGAGCTTCTAAAGCTTCCGGAAAACATAGAATACCATAGCTGGATGCATACAAAAACTTTTTTCGACTGCGTCTGCTACATTGCCGAACTTGAAGAGATACCGGAAGACAAGCTGATACTTCTAAAGACTGCAGCTCTCTATCATGACAGAGGATATACGGACAGGACAGAAGATCATGAGGAAAAAAGCGCAGAAATAGCAAAAAAAGAGCTCCAAAAATTCAGTTATTCAGAAGAGCAGATAAAAAATATAGTCTGCCTGATACTTTCCACAAAAGTTCCCACAGCGCCGAAAGACAGGCTGGAAATGATAATGTGCGACGCAGACCTTGAAGCTCTGGGACGTGATTACTTCCCTTATACCTCAGAGCTGCTCAGAAAAGAATCAGGAAAATCAAAAGAAGAATGGGCACAGATCCAGATAAAATTCCTGAAAAGCCACGAATATTATACAGACTCAGCAAAAAAACTTTTCAGCAGGCAGAAAGAAGAGAATCTTAAATCCTTGATGGATATGCTTTAACTTATATATAAATCCAAAACATAAATCCATAATATGCACAGCAACGCCTTCTCAAAAGAGATCCTGAAAATAATAATGGCAACAGACACCTTCACAAACAGCATAGACAACCACATAAAAAATATAAGGGCTCTCTCAGAAATACACAAAGATGACGACAAGGATGCACAGCTTTTCAAAAAGCTCAACGACACAGAAATAAAGGCAATGCTCCGCTTCGCAGAAAAGCCGCACGGCAGGCATCACATAGCAGAACTTGAGAAAATGCTGAAAGAATACGACAGCTCATCAGTATTAAGAATTTTCCTGAAACATTTCTATGAGCACGAGGGGCATAAACTGATCCATACTGATGCACTGAAGAAGATGTGATTATAAAAGTCTTTTCCAGTCAATCTCTATATTGCCTTTATATAAGTCTTGGACTGTCAGTACCTGTGGAAACAGGGCAAATAAGGTTCTCCCGGAACCCTCCAATTTATTTGCTGCTTCTTCCGGACTCACAACTTCAATGTTTAAGAATCTGTATTTTTCCCTGAATGATTTATCAAAAAAAACCGAAAATGCAGTATTCAGGACTTCAATCTCTTTTTTGTTATATCCCACATTTGAAATATTGTTTATTTTCCCTGGCCGAAAAGAACATTTTGTATTGCGAGTGTCATAATCTCTAAAAGCAACCACATTGAAGCCATTCAGATCTTCAACCACAATGACATCAGATGTCAGGGTCTGGAATACAGATGAAAACTTTTTTGCATCTTGTTTTGGTCCAGACAATTCATAGACGCTGAACTTAAGGCTCCCTCTCTCCATATCAACAAAAGATTCCCTCTTTGATACCAATTCCTGCCATCCCTCATCATCCAGGATGTTTTCTTTGGAATGAATAATGTCAGGTATATTATCAACTTTATCAAAATAATCAAAATAAGTGACAATACCGTTGTAATAAGGGTTGGACATTGTCTTTATGGGATATAATAGCCCTTTTGAGATGCTATATATTGGAGTGCCTGAGTTATATCTGTTTTCTGGTTTTTGCACTGATTCATATTTTCTTTTATACATATTATAGTATATATTAACGCATTTTTATAATTTTATCCTCTCAATTTTATCCGGGAGCTGTAAGCAATAAATTTATAAATGCTATCAGTCATTATGATAAAAGGTAATCTATATCCTGTGGCTCAGCCTGGCAGGGCGGCTGACTCGTAATCAGCAGATTGGAAGTTCAAATATCTCCAAGACAAGGAAGGACAAACGTTATGAAGTTACACTTCAAATATTCTCACCAAAACAGTTATAAAGATAAATAAACAATATATAAATTAGGTAATATTTATGCCTCAAGAATTAGAGACTCCAGAATTGGAAGCACCACAGGAAATCAAAGTAGAAAGTACAGTATATTCTATAGAAGACCTCGCATATAAAATATTATCTGTTGATGATATCGGTGTAAAACTAGGCAGTCTTCTTGTGAACAATTTAGGTGAAATGTATGGTCTCGAATATCTTGACGAAGATACAGCAAAAACAATATATTCTGAAGTAAAAGCTGACAAGCCAAAATACGGTACTGTCGCCGAAGCGCTGAATGAACTAGGCATATTTGACACTGAAGCATTAGAGGCAGAAGATTTAGATTATGATTCTTTCGTAAGAGATATGCTTTCCACATACCAGACAGGCACTGAAAAGACAACAAAAGAATTGATATATATGGATTCCATTATTCCTGGAGTATTCCCCTTCGAAAACAATCTGGACGAGATATATAGGAAACTGGATAATACTGACGATTTCACAAGTCTCGCAGAAGTGTATGATAACTACGGCCTTCTGGCAGACTCTTTGCCGCTAAACGAACAGGAATTGGCTGATTTGGCATTGGAGCCGCTGAGAGAATATACTCCGTCAACAATCCGTGACACAATACCTCCAATTCCTGATACTGTACAGCCTGGTTTTA
>WTCA01000082.1 GCA_013138805.1 archaeon
CATATCATCTATCGTAGGAAGAATCAAAAGTAGATATAAAGATAATAGACATTCAATCAAGTATATGGACTGGTCAGCAGTTGCAGGGACTTTAGTATATAAAAACAATAATCTGTACCTGAATATCATTGTCAAGAAAGATGCACCAAAACAGGATAGATACACAGAAAAAGAAGTATTGGGGATAGATAGAGGTATCAACAATATCCTTGTCTGTTCAAACAATCAATTTTTTAATTCCAAAAAACTTAAAGCAATCAAAGGCAGATACCAATATCTAAAAAAGATGTTGCAGTCCAAAGGCACTCCTTCTGCAAGAAGAAAACTACAGAAGATAAGCAGTAGAGAAAGACGGTTTGTGACTGATACGAATCACAGGTTGAGCAAGGTGATTGCTGAAAGTGATTTTAAAGTGTTTGCCATTGAGAAGCTTACAAGGATGAACCATAAAAGATTAGGCAAGAGATTCAACAGACAGTTAGGCAACTGGTCTTTCAGGCAGTTTGAGACTTTTTTGGAATATAAATCTGAAGCGTTAGGGAAAAAGATAATGAGGGTGAACCCACGATATACAAGCCAGAAATGTAGCAACTGTCATAAGATACATAAATCAAACAGGAACGGTAGCTGGTACTCCTGTAATTGTGGCTTTCAGCTTCATGCAGACCTCAATGCTTCAAGGAACATCGCTGACATCGGCATGTCTGAGATCAGCAGGCTGTCTGTCAATCAGCCGAATGTAATGGTAAGAAGTCAATAAGAAACATACTAATTACAAGCCCTCGTTTTTAAACGAGGGTAATTGACTGTTCTAACGATCATTCATGGACTTGATACCTGATATCTCAAAAGAGGTGGGATTGTTGCTGGCTTTAGTCTTTGCATTCGTCTTGGCTGTGCTGTTGATATTCTGTCCTTGATATAGGATTTATATAGTTTTCTGTGTATAGTACAGTTATGGCTAAGACTGGTGCTGACCGCAGTAGAGTATTCTGTGAGGACTGCAAGCATTATTCAGGATATGTATGTAAGAAGGTTCTCCTGAGGACTAAGAAGATCAAGCCTGAAGAGATATGTACAGACATCACCTATGCAGTCCCATCTATTGATAACAAGGACAATTCCTGCAAGTACTACGAATTTGATAGCATGTCTGAGATAACGGCTATCCTGATTATCATAATCAGTGTTTTCATCATTATATATATAATATTATATATGATATTGGTATGGGATTTCAATGTGTAAAAGTTTATTGATAGCAGTATGTGTATCGGTTGTGTTGGTAGCATCTATCTTATTTTTTACTGTCCTGTTCATGTCTACTACTTATGAACCTGACATGTCCGTTTCGAGTGATACCATGTTATCTGCAGAATGTATAATTTATAGGAGTTCATGTACAGATGATGAACAGGTGTTGAGGGATGTGTACTGTACTCTCCTGAGCTGTAGAGATTAATGATGTGATACATATGGAATTAGAGATACAGGTTGTATCATCAGAACCGAGCAAGAGACTCAAAGAGCTTGAAGTCAGTCAGGACTCTCTGTTCTGGTGGGTATGGGAGACAAGAAGCAGAATACCTAAAGAGAAATTGATTAAGGTCATGAGTGAAATAAGATTTGAAGAGGATAAAGGAACCCATGAATATCGTCATAAATCATCATTTGGAAAAGAAAAGATATGTTCTGCGTTCTCAGTGGCAGAGCTTGGAGAGATGTTGCCATACTTGATTGAAGGAGCTAAAGATGGAGATATATGGAGTTTAAGGATTGATAAGATCGGTGATGAACCAGAAGATAAACTAGATAATGTATGGGTCATATGTTATCAGAATTGCATTACTGAACAATATTTGCATACTGAATATAATGAAAAGTTGGCTGATGCGATGGCATTGATGCTGATACATCTCATTGAGAACAGGCTGATTGAAGTGAGTTGAGGGTACGATGAGGAACTGCGAGGATGTTGACCTGTCGGGCAGGAATACCGGTTTTCTGGGCAAGGGTGTTGTCGGGTCTGGAGATATAGGACGTGACGAGGACAGCGACCCGCCAGAGGGTACCCTGCCATGCTTCGGTAGGTTCAGGTGGCTGAACGGCTATGACAAAGGAACCCTGTGCAAGGGCTGTGAATATTTCGGCAGGTGCTATATTGAGACTGTCTTTCTCAGGGCTGAGGACTGAGAGCCTGTCAGGGATGATGGCAAGACTTATAAGTTTTTAGGATTTAAGTGTATACCATGGAAGACTCCGAGACCAGACCCAAGACTGTGCAGGAGATGTGGTATGCGTCCCCTACCATCAGGAACTTTATATTCAGGCAGTACAGCGAACAGTGGGGTGGTGACATCTATACCAAAGAACTGTTTTTACTGGGTCATGAGGATGTCAAGACGAGTAGGCATGGTCTGACCTGCAGGGATCTCACGGCGGATGATCCTGAGAGGAATGCATGGCACCTGATGGAAGGATGCAACGTATACCAGTCACTCCTGTCGTACGACCAACGGTTTCCATTGATACAGGAAGCGTTGGTCAATGCCATCAGACCGAATACGCAGTGGTTCACCGCCATGGCAGGGCATCAGGTGTTCAGGGCGCTTAAATTCCGTGCTGACCTGATCAGGTCTTTCACATTCGCATTTGACATAGATGCGCATGACGGTGATGAGAATAATCTTAAAGATACACACAGGCAGGCGTACATGATAGGCAGTTATCTTAAGGACAGTTATAGTCTTGAGCCTATCCTGAACATGTCAGGCGGTGGTGCTCATGTCAGGATACCTGATTTCCTGATAGCTCATGTGATAGATGTACCCCGACTGATCAATGATAACATAGGGTATAGGTACAAGGACTATGGATGGGTTGACATGAGACCTATCAACGATGTCCTCGTCAGCATGACCAAGGACATAACTGACAAGGTGTTCGGTGATGAGCCTAACAATGTCGACATGAACCTGCACAACAACAGTGGCAGGGTATTTCGGACGCTGTACACAATCCATCCTAAGACTGGTGTGGTGCTGTTGCCGTCAAGGCTGAAGGATCTTGAGTCAGAAGATTATGAGCCATATAACATACATGACCATGATGGCGAGCAGGTCAACAGGTATAAGATGCTGAGGACTGATCACAGACCGTTGAAGTACACCCACGACTGGTATGGTGGTGACGGCTGTGAGATGTCCAGTAATGTCAGGTCAAAGGTCAAGAGCCTGCTGGATATCTTCTTTCAGCATACGCCTGTCGGGTTCCATAAGTATCTTAGGAGCGATGGGCTGGATCAGTGAGATATGGTGCTATGATGATTTATATTGAGAGCCTGACAATTAATGAGTAATGAAGTGATGCTATATGGAAAGACCGCCAGAGATACGGAACCTGCTGTTCAATGACTGGATAAAGAGCCATTGGTCATCTAGCTTTCAGAGGATCGAGGATGAGGGTGACACCATAGTGGTGCAGTATCCTGACATGGACGCATATGCGAAAGCTCACGGCGAGACTATCATGGAGACCAAACTGGAAGGGTACGTTCAGGGCACCCATGGTGAGTACGGTGATATCAACATATATATCAGGTACACTATCCTTGTCAGGTGGACGTTCAGTACCATAGACGGCGTGATACGGATGGTGCAGGAGAGGATGACCGGTGACTTTGCCCGCAACTACCCTGAGTTCACGGTCACGTCCATGGACAATCCTGCCAAGACATTGAGACCTGAGATACTTAGCCTGAGACCTGACAAGAAAGGGTACAGCGCTACGGTCAAGGTCAAGGAGACAGACAAGCCGGAAGATTATGAGACTGTGTCCATACCTGTCAGGAAGAAGCCTGTCGGTGACAAGGTCAAGGTAAATGCATCTGTCAGGAACGGTGTCAGGGTGAAAGGGTATACAGCTCACCGGCGTGGCTGGGATGATGTCGAGGAGAACAGGGCACTCCAGCTCAGGAACCAGAACGTGTCATATGCAGACATAGGTCATGTCCTGAACAGGTCAATGTCATCGATAGCCAATAAGTTCTATCGTCCTAAGACATGGTCAGTGGATGATTGGGTGGTCACCAACGCTGTCCAGAGAGCTAAGGACATCAAGGCGATAGCCAAGTTGCATACGAGACATAAAGGTGGTATATGATGGCAGTCAATGATATCAAGGTCAGGTTCAAGTGTGAAAAATGCAATAAAAAGATGGATAGACTAGAGCATGGTATCTTTTCTCATAGGGGTGAGCTGGAGACCGACCTACGGGTCAGAGTCCCTAAAGGCTGGATATCATTGGACATGTTTGATAACAGGTCAGCGATAGGCAAGATGTCAAGCCATGACTTCTGTTCATATAAATGCCTCATTGAATATTTCAGAGGCAAGGAGATCCAAGATATCATGGTAGACTCTGAATCTGGAGATGGAAAAGATAAGAAGGACTGATATTGATATGGACTATAGATTCAATCAGGCTCGCAAGAGACATGGACTGTTCAGGGTCATTGTCACAATGCTGTTCGGCAGGTTCATGTTGCCCGTCGATATTGAGATAGGTATGACAGTCAATGTCATAGATAGTGAGATAGGGCAGTCCAGACGCAGGAAGATCAGCAGTGTAACAGGAGATTTCAGTAAGACTGTCATCAGATATTGAAAGTGATTATAGATGGTGACAGATATCAATAAGTTTGTTATGGGCTGTATATTTATTATCATGATAGCCATGTGCGGATGCATTGATGAGCCTATCATCTGTTCTCGTGAATATATCTATACAGAGCAATGATGGCACTGAGGTGATATGCACTAGTAGTACCAGACAGCATTGTGGTATGTATCTTGTTGATTGTGATAATGATAGGAAATATATATGTGTAACCAATGTCGCAATAATTAAAGTTTGTGAAGAGAGATAAGAGATGAGATGATCATATGGTAATCAGTGTAGAGATAGAATACTGTTCAGGCAATGATGAGATTAATAAGGACAGGTTCAGGTTCAAGGTGCTTGCCAAGAGACAGTTCGTACGGCAGGTGACGAAGGGACTCAGACCTATTAAGGCATCATGGCAGTCTTATGATCTTATCAGGAGCAGGAGAGGTATAGTCATACCACCTATGGATATCCTGATCACAGTCAGGCAATATTCAGGCAATGTCATGACTGAGATGCATACATATAATTTCAGCCAGACAGATGAGTTTGATGACTGCATGAGACCTGTCCTTGAGATGGTCAAGATATGGCTGAGACCCAGACATCATGAACTCATCTGCAGTTCCTGTGGCAAGAGATACAGGTCGGTCAATCAGGATAACAAGCTATGTAAGTCATGCTGGAACAAGGGGCTTAGACAGTTCGTCTACTCTGTGTCTGACACAGTTGCAGAAAAGACCAAAGGTCTGCACAGGTCAAAGGGTACAGTGGCTAAGTCAAAGAGGCTGTCAGGTATACCTAAGCCTGACAAGGTCATAGATGAAGATTGTAACCAGTCACCTGTGAAAGGATCTGATGAGATCAAGGCTGGAACCAAGGATGAATCTAAGGCAGTATCCAATGTAGATATACCACCTGATATAACTGTACCTGATAAGACAGGCAGACCTGAACCTGATACTGAGCCTGTCATGGAACCTGACAAGGAGCTAGTCAAGAGAAAGCAGGGCAGACCTAGAAAAGTGCCGGTGACGTTGCATGACTGTTCATGTCTGATCTGCGACAAGCCTTTCCAGAGCGAGAATCCAAAAGCTATCAAGTGCAAGGAATGTACGGTGTCTGCAGAAGAGATTAAGATGAACAGGCTGGTAAGAGAGGAGAGGGTCAGGTTGAGGGCTGAGAGACGGAAGAGTACCCAGAAGTTCAATGGTGAGTTCTGAGTTCTCATAGGTCAGGATACTGGCTGTGTCCAGATGTCCTTGTTCAGGTCAATGCCCATGGCTATCAGCCGGTCATACAGCTCATGGATCCTGTTGCCTTCCTTGATCATCTTGCAGGTATTGCTGTCCAGATCAAGTTTCTTGTCTGGGTAGACATGCCGGATGAACTCCTTGTCAGGCTTGCTGTACTTGACGGATATCCGTGTGTTCACCTTGCCTGTCTTGACTGCCACGTCCTTGTATTTCTGGTCGCACAGTGAAGCCAGTATGACATCCATGCAGTCTTTCCATGAAGTTAGGCAGTCATAGAAGAACACGGCATGGAACCCGTGCTTTGTCCTGTACAGAGATGCCATATGAAGACCGTACCTGTCCTGAAGTCTCTTGATATCTTTTGAGACCTCATGTTCGGGCATGTCGTCATAGTCCAGCATCACCAGATAGTATATCCTGTCCTCTGTCTTGATGCAGTTGTCGAACACGATAGAATCTATCATATCTTGAGCACCTCAAACATTCTTTCTACAGATATGTAGGTCTGGTACATCATGAACAGGAAGAATATGACAGCACCGGTTATGACCATGATATCTGCGTGCTGGAGCAGGTAGTAGCTGAATCGATATCTGATGTCCCGCAACCATTTCATATACCATGATTTCAACAACAAAGTATTTAAATGTTCTCGTATCATTGAGTATCATGGCTTTTACAGAACATGTAGCGACTACGACACAGCAGGCTACCGCAACAGTATCTGAACCCGCTCAGGGTATCCTCGTCCCCCTGTTCCTCAGTTACTGGTACATATTCTTGCTGGTCGGCATAGGGCTGTTCGCATACATGTACTTCTCTAAGCAGATGGTCATGGAACGGTTTGACAAGGATATCTTCTATAAGAACTATGACCGGATATTTCAGATGTGCAAGGAACGTGGTGTGGGTGCCAAGATAGTCAAGTCAAGAAAGCCGTTCATATTTCTGTTGATAGGTTCTTTCGTGGCATTCATAGTGATGATATCTGCCAGCCTAGAAAATTCAGGCAGTCTCTTCTACATGAGCATATACGGTTTTGCCGGCGTGCTGGTCATATACGGTATCTTGACCATGTCAAAATTTCTGGACAAGCCGTTCAGCGTATACCTGCAACATGATAACCGTCAGAGATTCATCGGTAACTATGCAGGTGAGTGCATCACCAAGGATGGGTACAAGAACCTGCTGTTATGGAAGACCCGCAAGTGGCTCATATATCCTGACTATTTCATACTTAAGGTCTACATAAACAAGAAAGTCAAGATATCGTCACCTATCAAGCCACAGAAGAAAGGCAAGAGCAGTATGGATGATGCCAAGGAGACCAAGTACAGGCTGACCACATATGACATGCCGGACAATCTCATGTTCGAGGATCATGACAGCGGTGTCATAATCATCAGGGCACTGGACATCGAGAAGGACAGGTATTTCTACACGCCCATATTCATAGACAGGGACGGTAACGTGGTGGACAACAGCATCGTCACCTATGACACCGAGAAGAACATATCATTGACAGATACGCTGTATGCCCAGACCGAGAAATACGGTGAACAGCTGTTGAAGTCACTGGACATGAACCTGCCACTGGGCATGGAACGCAAGAAACCAAGGGATAGGGCAAGATAGATATGGGATTAGGCTATGAAGACTTAGAGAAACATCTGGGTCACAAGATACTCATCATAGGCTATGAGTCACACAGTTCAGAGGGAGCTAAGGAATGCATCAATCTGGAATGTATGGACTGCAACGAAGTCCTGATAGAATGTTCAAGAGATATCAAAGATGATAAGGATAAGGAGAAAGATATGATATGACAGTTGACCAGACATGCGTGATAACCTTGACAGGCAAGAAAGATACACCAGACATGCTTGATGCTAAGATTAAATGGACACCTAGGCTTGATCTGAAAGATAACGACAAGAACCATCCTAGCGTCATATCTGCTTTTGCTAATTTAATCAAGGCTCTGTCTGATAGTGGAGACACGACAGTGCAGAAGGCGACGAGCAAGTGAGAGATGATGGATGATGGCATTGAGCATAGTGGACGTGACTGGGCTGACCAACAGCATCATAATATTATCAGCCTTATGTGTATTGAGCATGATATTGATAGGTGCAGTGTTCTACAGGCTGTCTGAACATGCGAAAGTGATATATTCATTGACTGAGAGGATGGCTAAGATCGAGGATAGATACATCAAGATAAGTCATGATATGGATACTAAGGTACTGCCTAAGGCTGAGGTCAAGGACGGCAGTCTGGTCAAGGTAGATAGGAGACCTAGACGGTCGTCAGGCTGAGGTGGTCAGTGGATGGCTACCTGTATCATCTGCGGTATAGAGCTGGATGCCGAGAACACCCAGCTAGGCAGTGCCGAGGTCGACGATGCCTGTGTCCTGATAGACAACGGTGTTGATTTGGACATGCTGGTGCGTGCCATCCAGCGCAAGAAAGACAGGGCTAAATTTGTTGGTGGTAAATAGAGATGGCAGACATGACAGATGCTGAGGTCAGGGACAGGTTCGACAGGCTCAAGGATATGTCTGGAGGCAGACCGTTCATGCTCTGCGTACTTAAGGGCGAAGCTGTCTATAGAGGACGCAAGATCTATAATGGTACCTGCAAGGTCTGTGGCAGGGCAGTGGCTTACAGTGATGTCATGGATGATTCAGTCCTGATATGTAGATGCTGTATCATGAAGATCGATGACTTGGATGACTTCGTCGATGAGGTGCAGATACCATGTCTGGGGCTGAAGGCAAGCAAGTCATATGGTGCTAGCTGATGTCATTGTACTTATGTATATCTGCATCAGTCATGCTGTTGATGTTGCTGGTGCCTAACACAAGTGCTATGGATGGAGAAATATACAGGATCGATGACGTTGACGGTGCTATGGACAGTATCACGGACAGGATAGATGCAGAACGTGAGCTGAGACATAAAGAATATATCTTTATACTGATACTGGTATTGATGTCTATAGCATGGATTCGGATACATAGGATATCAGTTAAGGGGCGATATGGATGATAGAGCAGAATCTGGTACAGCTGTTTGTGGGTGCACTGAATAAACCACATCAGTTCCTGTTCTGCGTCAATCTTGCCACAACGCTATGTCACATAGCCAAAGCAGACAACCCTGAGTTCGGCGACTTTGAGAAGACGTTGCACAGGCTGAAAGATAATGTGAGCACCAGCCTGCCAGTACCGTTGGCTGAGGCGGACAGGATGTTTTACCTGACTGAAAAAGGTGACAGCGAGGAGCTGGTCAGCATATCAGGGACGCAGTTTGAGATGTACGTGATCCATAAGGATCTGGATGGCATGTTGCATGATGTCACCATCATGGTCGCAAAGATATCCAAGACGTTAGGGCTTGAGTTCAATTTCAATATCAATGACTATCCTGTTCAATAGATTAGAGGTGCTACTGTGAGGCTGTTCAACCGCAAGGATGATAAGATGGATGTGGGTGAGTATGAAGATGACGACGAAGGTATGGACATATCTGTCATGTCTGGGTATGACAGGTTGCTGGAATACATGAAGAAGCACAAGGTCGTGGACAGGCAGAAGACAAGGAGAGAGCTGGGGTTCACAGAGACACAGCTTAACAGGTACCAGAGACAGGTCATGAAACTGAATAACCTTGAGGTGCGCAAGAATATGATGAGACCTAAGCACAGGACACTGGTACTGATAGATGATTGAGGATTGATGTAGGATGGGACAAAAGAAAGGCTGGAGACGTACACAGGATAAGATAGATGAACGTATGTTCTGTCGATACTGCCGGTATCCGCTGTCAGACCATAGACCGTCAACACCTAACACGATGATAGGCGATCTTGTCAGGAAGGACAGGAAGACAGGCAAGGTGCTGTGCAGGTTTCCCAATACACCCGATGCGTTGAGGCAGGCTAATCTGGGGCTGTACAATGTTAAGATATGCAAGGATATCATTAAGGATCTTGACAGGTACCAAGAATCCATCAGATATCCTAAAAAATATGAATGATGTAGATTTTCATGGCAGATAAGATAAGGACACCCAAGTCAACTAAGACATCGCAGTTCATCAACGGTCAGTATCACGCATTGCGGAACCGGTTTGCTGATGACCCTGAAAGGCTAGCCAACTTTGATTATTTCATGGAATGCCAGCATAGGGTGTTCAGCTCATTCTTCAGGCTGATGATGCCGTACCTAGGATGGCTCAAGTACCAGTACTGGCTCATCCTGTTCTTCTTCATCGTGTCTGTCTATTACCTGTTCCAGCCCATCAACATCGTATGGAAACTGGTCACGTTATATTTCATGCCTTTCTATGTCAGGCGGATGCTGATATATCCGATCAGAGACTTGGTGCAGAGGAAGGATGTGGGCAGGATCATCATAGGCATCATATTCTCGGTCATGATGGTGTTTATGTGGATGCCTATACAGTATTATATAACTCTCAACATAATGGACATAAGTCATGCCGTGGTCGGCTGTGATGGCATCGAGGATTACTATGATCCAGAATCACATTTTGTCTTTGATTACTATGACATGCAGTCTGCATATATAAGATGCTACGATTCTGATGAGGGCAGTCTGTTCCTTGCCGTGCCTGACGATATCACAGGGTGCAAGCGTGACATGGACTGCGAGGATCTTGCGTACATGACCATAAGATGCCTTGCACCGTTGTACAACATGACCTGCGTCCCGTCCATCAGGACATATGCTGAGTATAAGGTGCCTGCTGAGGGTAGGAAAGTCAGTCATGTGGGTGTCCAGTGCCATCCTGACAGCGATACGGATAATAATGCATGGTTCTACCTTGACTGATTATATCAGGTTTAGGATTTAAATAGGTTATATCTTTATAAGTTTTTAGGCACCATATCTGTCCATGGTACTGATGGCTCAGGCTAC
>WTCA01000016.1 GCA_013138805.1 archaeon
AAGTTTTAAAAAATTATACCTCAAACAATAAGCATGAACAAAAACCTGACTGAATTATACAGCAACAAAAATCTTTATCCCGCAGGCATAGATTTCTACCCGCCCGCAGAAAGAGTGCCTCATTCTATAATATTTGAATTAGATACCGGCTGCAGTTATAACAGATGCACATATTGTGAAGGATTTAAAGGTGTCCCGCACAAAATAAAGACTCTGGAAGAGTATCAGCAGCATGTTGATGACATCTTTGAACAGTTGGGAGATTACACAAAATATCTGAGAAAAATATTCATAGGCGGTGCAGATGCAATTGACACAGAGACTGAACTGCTGCATGAAGCAACCGATTATACAATTTATCAGTTTATTGAGCATACCGGAAGAAAACCGGACAGAGTATCATTATACGGCCGGACAGACAGCATAAAGAAAAAAGGGCCAAAAGATATGAAATACCTGTATACAGGCTACAGAAATAAAGGCATTTCAGGGTTTCTGAAAGATACCGGCCTGACAGTGATGAGCCCGAAAAGAATAGTGCCAAGATTGATATACTGGGGTGTGGAGAGCGGCTCAGATGAAGTCCTGGACTATGTAGACAAAGGATATACAAAAAATGATATTCTGGAAAGTGCAGAAATTTTGAATAAGATAAGGCTCCCTTACATATTTACAGACTTTGGCACTCTTTTTAATACATCTGTCATGATCATGCCAGGCCTTGGCGGCAAAAAATTCTATGATGAGCATATAGACGGCACAGTAGAGGTTATTAATGCTATCAATCCCAGGTATTTGACATTTATGGGTATAAATCCTCCGGAAAATTCAGCATATGCACAAAAGATGGAAGAGGAAATAAAAACCGGCGCAAACAGGCCGCTGACAGAAAGAGAGATGAGTGAGCAGATGATATCTATGATTGAAAATGCACATCTGTTCCCCTGCACAATCGGATGTTTCGGAGAGGATATAGATGCTGTCGGTCACAATCCATTGCCATTTGGTTCAGTCTATCATAGTTACGGACGTTTTTATTCAACTAAAAAAAACCTTGTCAAATCTCTGAAATTCAAGTTATTTAATGCAGATGATGATGATGCCGGTGCAATAAAGTTGATTTGATATATCCCTTTCTTCTCAATCAACCAAAACCGAAATCTTTATATACTACAAACTATATAAGTAAATACCGGCACATCCCAACAAAAGTCTTAAAAATGGTGATAAAAATGATGAAAAAAAATAACAAGATTTCAACAGCATATATTACAGTTATGGTAGTGGCCTGTTTGATAGCAGGCATATTTATCCTTGATTTTTTTAATGTTTCGAAAGGGGATGGATACCTGGTAGGTCAGGCAACGAAAGTTATGCTTCCTCAGGCAGGGATATCCGAATTTACACAGGACGGTTCACCTTCATCATCTGCACTCGACAGGCTGATAGCATCAGATTCAACAATACCTCTTGACATCGGAAAGATCTACAGCCTTTCAATAAGCGGAAAAGTTAATCTGGAATCAGACAACAGTCTTGTAAGAGTAATCCTTGTATCCGGGCAGGATGAATACCTTGTCTATGAAGGCTATCCTGATATTGCAGCAGGCAAAAGCTCTTTTGTCATAAGCAAATTCTGTGAAGAGACATGCGCACTTGAAAAAGTTCAGGCAGATGCCCTGAAGATACAGGTGGAAGATGCAGCAATAGATATCAAAGCAATCAATACTATCAGTTCTTACAAGAATCTGGATGCTTCAGTTAAATCCGAAGGAATCGACAGGTTCAGCAAAGAACTGAAAGACAAGCAGGATAAATTCAAGATAAAAAAGCTTAATGAGAAAAAGCTCGGCTGGACAGCAGGAGACACTTCTGTATCGCAGCTGAGCTATCAGGAAAAGAAAAAAGTGATAGGCAATGGTGAGTACCTGCCGAACCTGAACGGTTTTGAATTCTATAAGGGCGGCATCTTTGAGATAAAGCCGAAAGACCAGGCAGCCAGTACTGAAGAGCCGGACACAGAAAGCGGCGGTTCATCATCACCTGCATCATGGGACTGGAGAGACAGGCACAGTCAGGATTGGGTCACACCTGTAAAAAGCCAGGGTGCCTGTGGCAGCTGCTGGGCATTCTCAGCAGTCGGAGCCACAGAAGGTGTTATAAACATGTATTACAATCAAAAGCTGGATATCAATCTGGCAGAACAGGACAGTCTTTGCAGGCATCCGGGAAGCTGCGCAAATGGTGGATATCTTTCATGGACATATAGTGAATTAAGGGCAGACGGCCTGGTAAATGAGCAGTGTATGCCTTACAAGGCATCAGATACTGTCTGCAATGATATCTGTATCTCACAGCAGCCATGGGAGATAACAAATTACGGTTCCTATGCCAACGATGATGAGACAATCAAGAATACTTTGATAAATAAGGGAACTGTATCTTTTGGCGTTCGTTCATGGTGGCATTTCATAACATTGGTAGGCTATTTTGATAATACGGACGAGACAGTATGGATAATTAAGAACAGTTGGGGTACAGGATGGGGTGAAGACGGATATGCAAACATGATTGTACCGCAGACTGACAGGTACGGCAACATGTATGCGGAAATGCCGTTCTTCAGTCCCGACCCCGATATGTATCAGGTACAGTGTGTGGATAATGATAATGATACCTACTGCACTTGGGGATTGTCAGACAATAAGCCGGCATCATGCCCGTCTGCCTGTAATAAGGAAAAAGATTGTGACGACTCAAATCCTGCATTAGGACCGTTTGACTTAAATTTCAACTGTATTGACACCACCACCTGCCATGATTCTGATGGCGGAAAAGTCTATTCAGTCTATGGCCAGGTCACAGCGACTATGGATGAAGGCGTAAACTACGATTATTGCCTTGATGAATCTACTTTGAGAGAAGTTTACTGCAGCAACGACATAGGAACTTCCCAGACATATGCCTGTCCGGACATTTGCCTGGACGGTGCATGTGTCACCCGGTTCTGTGAAGATTCAGACGGCGGAAAAAATTATGATGTCGCAGGAGAGATAACAGGTTACATGATTGATGACAGCCCTGCCTATGATTACTGTATTGACAGCACTCAATTGTATGAAGTCTACTGTTTTGATGACCTGGGCTTCCACGAGACATACCAATGCTCTGGTGTATGCCAGGATGATAGGTGCATAGTCTTAACTCCTCCCGCAATCACAATAACAGATCCTGCAGATGGAATTGCAGTATCTGATAAATTCATAACAGCAGCAACAGTATCCACAAATACAAAGTCAGTTGACTTCTATATTGACGGAAACTATAAGATGACAGATTCAGCTTCGCCTTTTAAGTATAAGTTCAATACTGGGGCCTATAACGGTGAAACAATCATAACAGCAGTTGCCCGGGCAGATAATGGCCTGGATGCCCAGGATTCGGTCAGTGTCATGATTGGAGGAGACGAACCCGCACTTCCTCAATGCAGTGATGGAAAAGACAATGACCAGGATAAGACATGCGACTATGCAGGATGCCAGAAAAACAAGGTAATCACCTATCCGGGAGATCCGGACTGTACAAGTCCTGAAGATATATCTGAATCTTAACCTCCTATGGTAAGGTGTACCGGCTCATCCTGATACACCTTGCCTAACTTTTGACCAGAAAAATCAAAGACATGCACATATTTTCAGCCAGAATCTCAAGAAATATAAAGATTCAGGAAGAAGATAATATATCAAAAAAAGGAATTGATTAATATGCCGGAACATGTAAAAGTTTCAGAAGTGATGTCTGATAAAGTGTTTGTAGTTGACATAGATGAGACTGTCCAGATGGCAGCCATCGTCATGAGAGAGAAAGACATATCAGGCCTTATCGTCATTGAAGACAAAAATGCTGTTGCAGTAATCGCTCTTGATGACATAGTAAAAAAGGTTGTGGCAGAAAATCTTTCACCAAGAGATGCTAAAGTGCGCGACATAATGAGCTCAAGCATAATAACGGCGCAGGATGATGAGTCCCTGACAGAAGTCGCAATGAAGATGGCAGCAAACGATATATCAAGAATGCCGGTTCTTGACAGCGAAGGAAATCTTTGCGGCATAATCACCAAGACAGACATGCTCAAGACAATGCCGGCACTTGTAAACTACCTGTACGAGAAAGAGACAGAAAAAGAGATAACCCCTGCACCCGAAAGAGTCACAGTTGACGGCATGTGCGAAGAGTGCGGCAACCATTCGGACGAATTAAACAAAGTAGACGAGAAATGGATATGCCGGGAATGCGAAGAGCTAAAGAATGTCTGAATATTATCATGAAGCATCAAAAAGCTTTTATCTGTTCTGCTTCAATTTCTCTAAAACAAAAAGAGTGATTCACAATGCCAAAAACAATAATAGGTATAACAGGTCTTGCAAGGTCAGGCAAGGACACAGTCGCAGATTACATCGCAGAAAAGCACAGTTTCAAAGTATTCACGATGAGCGACACTCTAAAAAGCGAGTGTATGAAACGTAATCTGGACATCACAAAAGACAACCTGTCCCTTGTCGGCGACGCCATGAGAAAAGAGTTCGGCAACGACATAGTAGCTGTAAAGACGATTGAAAAGGCAGGCCATTTCCCAAGATCCATAATCACAGGTGTCAGGAGCCCCGAAGAGATAGATATCTTCAAAGAGCATTGCCCCGGTTTCATCCTTCTTGCAGTTGAAGCACCCGACAGCAGCAGATTCGGCAGGCGCACAGAAAAAGACCCGGACACAGAATCAGGCTTCTTCTCCCGCGACGAGAGAGACATGAAGAACAAAGGCATGGGCGATGTCATAGAGATGGCAGACCAGGCAATAAAAAACGACAGCACCCTTGACGAGCTTTACATAAAAGTTGACAGGTTCATAGACAGCATCAACCTGTGATAAAGCAATACCTTTTTTATCTGTAGCACCATAATTAATCTCATGCCAAAAAAAAATATTCTAATGATCGGCTGGGGCTGGCCCCCGAAGATGGACGGCGGTCTTGACACCCATATACATAATCTTACCCTAAACCTTTCAGCAAAAGATGATATGAAAATAGACCTTTTTCTCCCAAAGATCAATATGCCAAAAACAACCCAAAAAGGAAACCTCAAGATACATCCTGTAAACATTAAGATACAATGCAATACTATAGACAGCCTCATAGCCACAGTAAAAAGATACAACCGTAAGATATCAAAGACTGCCCAAAGACCTGACATCATACATGTCCATGACTGGCTCGGCATAGATGCAGGCATAGCACTTAAAGAGCAATTAAAAATACCTCTCATCCTTACAGTCCATTCTCTTGAATACATGAGATCTGCAGATGAAAGCAGCAATTCAGAAGGCATTATAGACAATATAGAAAAAAAAGGCATGGCTAAGGCAGATATCATAATATCTGTAAGTGATTTCATGAAAAAAGAGATTATCAGAAAATACAATATTTATGAAGACAAGATAATAGTCATACCCAACGGCCCGACATTCAAAAACTTAGGCAAACCATCAAAAAGAGAGAAAAATCTAGTCGTCTACTGCGGCAGGCTCACAAGCCAGAAAGGCGTAGAATACCTGCTTCTTGCTGCAAAAGAGGTCCTGAAAAAAAACAAAAAAACAAAATTTGTAATAATAGGCAAAGGATATCTCGAAAAACAGCTAAAAGACCTCGCATCTCTTTTAGGCATTGATGACAATGTGAAGTTCATAGGCTTCACAAAAACAGAGAATATCAGAGACTATTACATGAAAGCGGAAGCAGTAGTATTTCCTTCAGTCTTTGAACCGTTCGGCATAACAGTCCTTGATGCGCTCTCATGCGGCGCGCCTGTAATAACGACTGAAAATGCAGGCATTGCCGAAGATCTCAAAGACAGAAAACATCTTCTTAAAGTGAGGGAAAGAGACTCAAAAGACCTTGCAGAAGCAATGATATCTCTGCTTGATACCCCTTCCTTAAGAAAGACATTGTCAGAGAACGGGAAAAAGGCATCAGAAAAATATTCCTGGAAAAACATAGCATCCAGAACAAGAGACATCTATATAAACCTGCTGTAAATGAATTCATCAGACAGCTTCTTGCGCCGTATGAAATTTGCAAGGCTGCCATATTCGCTTTTTATAAAGCCTGCCGTAAGGTTTGCAACAACACCTATTGTAAATCCGGCAAGAAGTTCATTGTCAGGTATGATATGAAGATAATCCACCCCCGTTTGTGAAATCTCATATATCAGGTCGCCGCATCCTGCAGCATATGCATATACGCTTTCAAGCATATCACTTTCAACTCTCCCTATCCCTTCTTTAATCCCTATAATACCCGCACCGACCTTCAGCGTATCTATCATGTGCTTTCTGGCCATATCTATATTGGCGCAGATGCCCTGCATATAAGAAAGAGACCACTATAAGAAGTTAATATAGGATTATATGGTCTGGATTTTTGCATCGATCTAGAGGGGATATCTCTTTTGGTGTTCAAAGGGGGATTCATGGAGAAGAAAAAGTATATGTTGTTTCAACCCCTGTCTGGTTTAGCTTATTGACAGATGACCATAAACCAATTGTAGAAGAACCGGTTGATTTAATCTTTGTGAATGTCTCCCCATATCACAACAAAAGAGAAACTGAAAGGCAAAGAGTTTTAGCATGATTAATTTTTAAGACGCCCATATCTCCTTTTTAGTTTAGCTGTCCAAATTTTATAGAACTGTCATATATCCCACTATACCACTATAATACCAAACCCAAACACTTATAAATAGTAAAAGTATATAAAGGTTTACGTTAATTTTAGAAAGCTTTATAAGAATTATGACATTTCGCTTATAAAAGCATTTGTTTTTCATCAATAATTTTATAAAGTTACTCATGATAAGAAGAATATAAACGATAATTACTGAGAGGGGATTAATTATGGATGAAATGAAATGCAAAGACTGCGGACATGATAAATTCAAGAGAGACACGACAAAAGGAGAACTTATATGTCTCAGATGCGGCACTATGATGGAGATTGATGATGTTGACAGCTCACCTGAATGGAGAGCTTTTGATGTCGAACAGAAGTCCAAGAGAACAAGGACTGGCGCCCCCATAACATTCACAAAGCATGATAAAGGTTTCTCTACAGATATAGGAAACAGCTCAGCCGAGCTCTATAAGGTTCCGGTAAAGAAAAGGGCGCAGTATTACCGCCTGAGAAAATGGAACAAGAGGCTTACAAAGTCAAAAGACAGGAATCTTTCATATTCTCTTTCAGAACTTGTAAGACAGATATCATATCTTGGCCTTAACACCAGCATCCATGAAGAGGTCGCAAGGCTTTACGAGAAAGCTGTCACCATGGGCCTTGTAAGAGGCAGGTCAATGGAAAGCATAATCACAGCACTAATATATGCCATAGCAAGAGAGCATGGCTCTCCAAGAACTCTGGCCGAGCTTTCAGCAGCATCCGGCATAGAAAAAAGAGAGATAGGAAGAGCATACAGGTACATCTGCCGTGAGCTTAGCATAAGAATACTTCCTGCAACTGCAAAAGAATACATACCAAGGTTCGGCTCTCTTTTAGGCCTTTCAGGAAATGTCCATGCTAAGGCAAAAGATATACTTGACAAGGCAGCTGACGAGGACATAATCTCAGGAAAGGGCCCTACAGGCATCGCAGCATCAGCCCTTTACATAGCGGCTGTGCTCTGCGGCGAGAAAAGGACACAGAGAGACATCGCAGACGTTGTCGGCGTCACAGAGGTCACGATAAGGAACAGGTACAAGGATCTTGTCGAGAAGCTGGGCATCGAAGAGGAAGTCGAAAAGAAGGCAGCCGAGAGCGAGAAACGCAACATGCGCTCAGAAGAAGAAGCTATGGGCTGATCTTTTAACCTTCTTTTATTCTTTCTTTGACTTTTAATATTTTTTTTCTGATTATTCATCTTTTTCTTTAAAGATCTGCATCAATTATTGATATATATATACAGATTTATGCAATTAATAGATATGGATGCGAAGAATAATAAGATTTCACCAATATCCGCAAAAATATCACAAAAAAAGAAAGATGACGGAAAAAATGGCATATTCTGGATTAGAGTCTCATTTTTGTTTGCGTTTTACAGTTTGATGTTGATATTGTTTTATTCATATATTTTCAGTTATTTATATTATTTTACAAACATGCCGTTCGATAGGATGTGGATATTATTCCAAATATTTTTTACAAATGCAGTTATAGGCATATTATCAGGAATTATAGCAATATTCAAAAAGAAGAAACTTGCTTGGTTATCAATTCTTTTGAATGTATTATTTTCTATTTTTGGTATGATCATGTCAGTCATAGGATAAAAAATAGATAAAAACCCTCACCGATTCAGATAAATATGCGCACTGCCGAAGAATATGGTAAGTGTCCCCGGCCGCGTCCCTGTAATAGAACTTATCTTCTCCAGAATCGTAGCAAAAGCATAAGCATTGGCAGGAAACGCATTCTTGACATCATGCGACCTCATATGAGCTGTAGCATGCAATTCCCAGACATCATCGTACTTATTGTATCGCGGGAAAAGCTGGTAATCAATAAAGCACGGCACTTCGCTCACTTTCTTAAATATCTTCGGATCCGGCAGAGATATCAGTATCCTTCTTGACGGCTCCTTATTCCGAATGCTCTCCTCAACCTCATTTGCAACCTTCAGTATCTGCTTGACCTCATAATGCTTCTGGATAAAGTACCCGTATGTATATTTCATCCCCTCCTCGCCTGATTTCTTCCTGATGTTGGATATCTTCCCGTTGTCAAGACCGACAGTGAGGTCTTCGCTGAAATATGTGTTCGCATACTTTCCAAGATACTGCTGCACCTCTTTTGAATCTTTCAGCCACGCCTCAGGCTTATACCCGGAAGGCACCATATCCTCAAGCGGGTTCTCTATATGCACAGTGACATTGAGCAATTCCTTTGTAAATGACAGCCTCTCATCGAGAAGATCCTGCTCAAGCCCTGCGCACATGACAGCATCCAAAAGCAGGGGATACGCCTTTGCGATAGATGGTACAAGAATAGAAGTGGAATAATGCGTCAAGGCCTCATACAGCCCGTTTGTCATTAGAGTGTCTGTGATAGATATGTTCATCGGCTTCTTGCCAAATCTCCCGGGATCAAAAAGGACAAAAGATTCAGCATTACCATCTCTCACAATCTCAAGCCGGACTGCATTTTTCGGCTCCTGGATAGTGAAGCCGACAGCTTTATTAAGCACTTCAGAATCATCAATGCCCATCAGGTCAACAACAGCAATAATCTGCTCACGGAACCTCTCAATAGCCTCAATAGAAACATTTTTCAGATATGGTGTCAGACCTTTAGAGCCGATAACTTTCCTGTTGTCATCAACCCCGCTCCGGTGCAGGTTAAGTATAGTGTTTCCCGACATATGCCCGGAAGAGTCCTTGCCAAAAAGAATTATATATCTTATGTTAGGGTTTGATATCGTGTTCAGGACAACTTTCTCCACACCTATATTGGCAGTCACCACAGACCCTGCCATGGCAGCCCCTGCCTCAAGCGCTGCCTGTATAGCATCCTTATCAGGCATCGGTATCACGACAGATACAGGAGACAGTGGATTTCCCTGGCTATATGTGCCCTTCTCCGGGTAAGAATTACCGTCTTTACTGTTGTACTTGCCTTTAAATTCAGCATTTTCAGGCTCTATCCTGAACCGGACCTCAATCTTCCCGTCAGAATAAATTATACCTGACCCTTTTCCGTCACTTATTCCAACCACCAGAGTAAATGGATGCCTGAATATTTTTAAGCATTGCTATTATAGGATTTATATTTGTCAAAGATAGTGTTTGAAAATATACGATTGCCACCTCTTAATCTTTATATACTTAAACTCACAAATAACCTACATCGCCTTTAGGTGTTACTTCTTATGAAATTATGCATAATCGGTCCTGAAAAGAGGTCAGAGACAGAAATAGAGCTTATGGAGACCGCAAAAGATAAGTTTGATTCTATCCTTTACGCACCGATTGAAATGATAAGGATAGAGACCTGCAAAAAAAAGGCAGTCCCGTTCCTGAAAAACACAAACCTCCTTGATTTTGATGTAATCCTTCCAAGAGTGGACAAGAAAAATGCAGATTTCTGCTATGTCCTGCTTAAGATTTTCGAGCAGCACGGCATATTCTCCTCCCTGAGCAGCGAATCAATACTTTACGGCTACAATGAGTTCCTTCTGCCTTTCATGCTCAACAACAGGATGATACAGACCCCAAGGACATATCTTGCCATGTCGCGCCCGGCAATTGAGAAAAGCATAGGTACGATGATATATCCGGCCATCCTAAAGCTCCCTTACAGCAAGGCAGGCACAATAATCCTTGACTCACAGGAATCAGCCAAGGGTGTGGTAGACACACTTGAGACATTGAACCAGCCGATAACCCTGCAGGAGACTTTCAGCGATGCCCTTGCAATAAGCGTTCTTGTAATAGGCAGCGATACATATGCAGTGAACAGCAAAAAAAAGAAATACAAGCTGACAAGAGATGAGATAAGCACAGTCATGTCAGTCTCACAGCTCCTTAAAGCAGGTATATGCCAGATAAACCTGATGAAAGCCAATGATCAGGTGATGGTCGCAGGATTTAACATAAAACCAAAAATAGGGTTCTACAGCGACATATATGAAAAAGACCTTCTTGAAAAAAGTATTTCATATCTTGAAAAGCACGCAGCTATAAAAAAGGAGAATCCGGTATTCAACAAGTTCCTGGAATGGGTCCGTGACATGAGGTGGAAAAGCGATGAATAAAATACTTATAGCATCCCCGGGAAGAAGCTCCCCTACAACAAGCATGATAATTGACGAGGCAAAAAAAGTCTTCAACGTGATGCATGTTCCGGTAGACAGGATAAACCTCATAGTTGAGACAGGATCTGTCAGCTGTGAATATAACAGGCAGGACCTTACAAAAGTTGATTACTTCCTGCCAAAGATTGATGCTCCAAGAAGAGAGTATGGCTATCAGGTCGTAAAAGCGTTTGACATGATAGATGTACCAAAACCATATCGCGCAGAGACAGTCCTTGTGGCTCATGACAAGTTCCTGACAACAGAGCTTCTTGCCCGCCACAATATCGCAGTGCCCAAAACATATCTATTCAAGACAGGAGAGCATGCAGAAGACCTTGTTGAAATGATAAACTTTCCTGTAATGGTCAAGCTAAAAGGTGGCAGCGGAGGCAAAGGTGTCATGTATGTGAGCGACGCGAACGCCATGAAATCCATCCTGAAATCCATGGAAGTGCTCAAGCAGCAGGTCCTTATACAGGAGTTTGTAGATAACCCGGGAGAGGACATAAGAGTGCTTGTAGTAGGTGATGAGATAGCGGGCGCCTACAAGAGAGTAGCAAAAGAGGGAGAGAAACGCGCAAACATAAAGGTAGGAGGCTCTGGCGTAAGATACACACCGTCAAAAGAGATAGAAGAGATGAGCCTGAATATTGCAAAAATAATGGATACGCGCATCATAGCAGTCGATATCCTTGAAAGCAAAGAAGGTCCAGTTGTCCTTGAAGTGAACATAAACCCGGGCATAAGGGGGATGACAGAGGCGACAGATATAAATATAGCGAAAAGGATAATAGATTACATAGAGACACAGGTGAAAAAGTAGATGGTTGACATAAGATTAATAACAGGAATTTATGATTCAAACATAATATTGTTCAATTTTATAGGTGTTCTGCTGCTCGGTTATCTGGGCGGTTTTCTTGTAAAGAACACAATACTCAGGATATCAAAGATAATGGGCCTTGACGAGATAATGAGATCAAGCAAGATACAGATGGTCTTCAAAGAGCTTGGATACAAAGGCACAGCTATAAATCTCATAGCTGATGTAGTCAAATGGTTTGTCTACCTTCTTGCCCTGTCATCAGCATTTGAAATACTTAGCATGCATGAAATATCTACTATATTCGCAGTAGTCGTAAGATACATACCCAATATCGCAATATCTATAGCAGTGATTGTCATCGGCATATTCGCAGCAGACCTTTTCGGGAGAATCGTGTCAGAGCTTGTCTCAACAGGTGACAAGACAGGCGAGATGTCAGGCATTGCAGCCATATCATCATCATTCGCAAGAGTTGTCCTTTACATAGTCACGCTGATAATCGCACTGAGATTATTAGGTGTTGACCCCACAGCTATAACTGTTGTCATGGCAGTGCTTCTCATGGCAGCATCCGGCCTTTTTGTCCTTTCTATGCGGGATGTCGCACCGTCATTCATGGCAGGCATACAGATGAAAAAAGTAGGCCTGAAAGAGAAAGATAAGATAACAGTAAGTGGTATATCGGGCACTATAACCGAATTCGGCACATTATCGACCACAATCAAGTCTGGAAGAAAGACTTTTGTCATCCCCAACAGCCATTTCATAAGAGATGGTTTTGAGAAGGTTTAGAAATATTCGTATTAAATAGCTAAGACCAGTATGTATAACATATTTAGATAACCAACAAAATATCACTCTATCGTAAATATAAAACAAAGATTTATAAAATAAGTAATTTAAATAAATAATATGGCAAATCAGAGATTACCAGACCGGATAAAATTAATATATGATGGTCATGAACGACCTCAAAATTGTATCGGTGCCGCATTAACTGTATTTGGAATTAGTGATTTTGAGCATCACATCTCTCCTTATGAAGCGCACAAATTTATATCATGTCTAACAGAAATAAGTGAATTAAAATCAAAATCTATTTTAGTCTTTGAAAATATTGAGGCCACTAAATTTCTAGAATACCAAATTGTAACCCACATGGCCGTTGTAATTGAACAAGAGCCATTAAAGATCATGCACCGGGCATATTCAATGAATTCATATATTAATGAAGGCAAACCGGAATATAATAAAAATGCGCCATTTACTGAAACAACTTTAGATGAATTAGACGAACAATATGGTGATTATACGCAAATGAGAATTTATTGTTAGAATATCCCCTATTTCTTATTGTTTTAATTTCATGTGTTATCTATTCATACAAGAATAATCGAAGAAACAACAGCAACAAAAAAGAGGAACAGGCAATCCTCAAGACCGAACTTCAGCTTTTCAGGATATGTCATCTTATTTGCCCGAAAAGCTCTTGAATCAATTGAAAGAGAAAGCTCATGCGACCTTTTCAGCAACAGCATCAACACAGGTATAATGACAGGGATAAAATTCTGTACGCTTCTTAAAGGGCTTTTAAAGGAAAAATTAAGCTCATAAGCCCGCGCCCTCTGAGCATTTATGACATTATTTATCTCATTTGAGATAACAGGTATGAACCTTATTGCAATCGTAAGCATGAAAGCGAATGAATACGGGACTTTAAGCTTAGTGAGTGCGAAAAGAAGATCTCTTGCAGAAGTTGTCATCGTAAATATCACTGCGGAAAATATCAGCACAAGGAACTTGGCACTGAACACAAGCCCGCCTACAAACGCCTCCATATTTATGCCCAAAAGCAAAAAATACAGCAGTATATACCCGATAGGCATAAGGACGACAAAAATCTTCGTATTGCTCCATAGCTGTTTTTTCGGCAGCTTTGCAACAAGAGCCACAAGCAGAGTCAGGATAAGAAGCATTGCAATTGTCTTTGCATCAGATGTCATGAACACCAGTGCTGAAAAGACAACAAGCCAGACCAGCTTTGAACGGGGGTCAAGCCTGTGGATAAGAGAATCCCTGTGAACATATTCATAGATTTTCATATTTATCTACAACACTTATTTTTTTCAATCGCATCCAGACAGTCATCCATTGTGATTATATCTATATCTCCCACAAGCTTCCCAAACCGCATCAGTTCCGGCAGCATAAGCTGCGCATCCCTGACAAGCTTCTCGTTGTTAAATACATCTCCTGTATTGCCGTCTCCTATGACCTCTCCATTTTTCATCACAATCACTCTTTCTGCATAGTCAGAAACAAGCTCCATATCATGTGTTATCATAATTATCGTATGCCCTGAAGAATTAAGCTTTTTGATAAGCTTCATAAGAGAATTTATTGTCTTTATATCAAGGCCGGTAGAAGGCTCGTCAATTATAATCACCTTCGGTTCCATAGACAATATAGAGGCAATGCTAACCCGCCTTTTCTGGCCAACAGAAAGTGAAAACGGGTCTTTGTCCCTGAACTTCTCAAGCCCTGTATACCTGAAGATGCTTTCAGCCCTTAATTTTATTTCAGAATCCTTAACCCCCAGGTTTCTCGGCCCGAAACTTATCTCTTCTGTAAGGGTGTCTTCAAAGAACTGAATATCAGGATTCTGAAAAGCATAACCTACAATTTTTGAAAGGCTTGAGACTTTCTCAACCTTTGTATTTTTTCCGTCAACAATAATATCACCCCGCAACGGCTTCAGCAACCCGTTAAGATGCAGCGCAAGGGTTGACTTTCCTGCACCGTTCTGCCCGACAATTGCGACAAATTCACCTTTTTTAATATCAAGATTGATATTTTTAAGCACAGCTGTTTTATCTTTGTATTCAAACCACAGATCTTTTATTTCAATGATTGATTCAGATTTTTTCTTTCTTTTCTTTTCACTGGAAAGCCTTCTCTTTAATCTTGTTCTCTCTGCCAGTTCAGAAGCCTTGGATACTATAGGGAAGATACCTATCTTCTTACTTATCCTGCATATCTTTGGAAGATATAGATATTTGTCAATCATGCTGTCATTGAGTATTTTTTCAGGAGTTCCCTCAAGAACTATACTCCCTTTATCCATGACAGCAATCATGTCTGAGTACTCCAGCACTTTTCCGATATCATGTTCAGCTACAAATACAAGCATATTTCGGCTCAGTTTTTTAAGTATCCTGAATATGTCTTCAGTAGAGGCAGGATCAAGGTTTGCTGTCGGCTCATCCAGGACAAGTATTTCAGGCTCCATAGCCAGTGCAGACGCTATAGCCACTTTCTGCTTCTCTCCCGAGCTCATCTCTTCAGGGCTCTTATCTCGCAGGTGCTCTATCTTCAGCAGTTTTAAAGCATTGGTCACCCTTTTTTCAATTTCATCCAAAGACAGGGCAAGATTAGAAGGACCGAATGCAATTTCATCCTCAGCAGAAAGCGCGAAAAGCTGAGATTCCGGATTCTGAAACACCATACCCACATGAGTGGCAAGCTCTTTTATAGGATGCTTTTGCGTATCAAGGCCGTTGACTTCAACTTTCCCGCTGATTTTCCCGCCAATCTCATGAGGTATCAGCCCGTTCAACGCAAGGCAAAGTGTTGATTTGCCGCACCCGCTCCGACCCACAAGCGAGAAAAACCCTTTTTTCCCCGTTTTAAGATTTAAGTTTTTAAGAATATTCTCATTGCCTGAATATTCAAATGACAGGTCTTCAATCCAAATCATGATAATCTCCAAAACCTTAGACATCCAAAATAAACAACAAGAACAAAACCAGAAACTATAGCAAAAAGAAGCACACGCCCTACCCTGTAAACTGTTTGATAATCTTTTTGTCCTTTATCCTGTAAAATAATCTTAGCCCCAGATAAGCACCTATAAGGCTTTCTGAAAGATAGACAACTAATAGTACAGGCAGGAACTTGATCATGTTTTCAACAGGCAGGCCTGCCAGATAATAAAAAGCAACAAACAAAGGCGGCAAAGCAACAGAGATAACTATGAATGCAATAAAAAAGCTTCGTGTCTTATATTTATCAAGACGGACTACAACATCATAGAGAAAACCGATAGATAAAGCCAGTATAACCTTCAATATGCCGGGAAGGCCTCCAAGCAAAGTGGTAGGGATGGCAAGAATGCCGTAAATGCCCCAGATAGAAGTATTTACCCAGAATTTTTTGACCATCATATTTGTTATGATAATGACTATAGCCTGTATGAATGATGTAATAAGGCCTGATGCAAGAGGGTTTCCTGTCACCGCATTCAACGCAGTCCCGACCAGAAGGGATAGGCTGAACATCAATGCGCCCATAAGCCCTACAACTGTGAGTTCTTTTGTTTTAAGCATATATGTTACTTATACCTGACAACATATTTATAATAATGTTGTTAGTTAAACTAATAACAATTTAAAGTTATCTGGAAAAAATATAATCATGGATAGCATTTTGAATAAGCTGAAAAAAGCAGGCCTGTCAGGAAATGAGTCCAGGATTTATCTTGCGCTTCTCAAGAGAGGTTCCATATCAGCCAGCGAACTGGCAAAAAAGATGGGTATGGACCGGACATTGGTATATCAGATATTGAATAACCTGATAGATAAAGGTCTTGTAAATTATATCAATAAAGAAAATAGGAGATATTATGAAGCTGCAAGTCCTGATTGCCTTTTAGCAGGAATCAAAGAAAGTGAAAACATTGTGATGTCAGTGATACCTGATCTAAAAAAGATAGAGAAACAGGTTGATGTCGAACAGAAAATAAACATACATGAAGGAAAGAATGGTTTAAGATTGCTTATGGAAAATGTCATGCAGTCAACAGATGTCTGCGTATTTGGAGCATCAGGAAAAAGTTTTGACATCATTCCGTATGATATGCCGTCCCTTATCAGAAAATCTCTAAAGACAGATATGAAAGTTAGGATGATAACAGATAAAAAATTCAAAGGGCACAGCATGACAAAATTGCCGAACATAAGCGTCAGGTATCTTGAAGAGGTAAAAAGCCCGGCCACAACCACAATCTATGAGGATACAGTAGCGATAAATGTCTCAACTGACAAGCCAATCGTAATCTTCATAAAAAACAGGGATGTTTCCGAAAGCTACAGGAATTATTTTGAGTTCCTGTGGAAAAAAGCAGGAAATGATTAACTTAAACACTAAATCATAGCCATGATATCCATCATCTACTGGGAAACAGCCAGCATCTCCTGCCCTGAAGAACAGGCACATCCGGTTTCATTTCCGTAAAAAGACTCTGTAACTTTTATCCCCCTTCCTCCCGCATACCTTCTGTAAAAAATATATATAGAGTCATTCAACAAGACCAGGATAAGGTATCTGATACATGAGCTAAGGCAGGAGTTTATAGACCTGATTGAGACCTTCAATATTATCGGATTCTACCAATACTATAAAAAGACATTCCTGCCTGAATCCCTGTTTCTGGCAGACGACTGATCTGGGACTAGATAGAAAAAATAAAGATATTCAGGAATAAATGCAAAGATTTATATAGTTTGGTATATATTCATACCTTATGGTACGAAATTATACCTATCTGGAAATATATCTGGATGATCTGAACAAAAAAGTTTCATTAAGCGAATTAGAGAAACACTTCAAAAGACCGCACCAGACAGTCAAGAATCAACTAAAAATATTAGTCAAGGAAAAAATACTGTTAGAAGATAAGAGAACAAGGTTTTTATTCTATGAAATAAACAGAGATAATCCTGCTTTGAAAGAATACTTGTCAATATGTGAAAAAGAGAAGATGTTTAGAATAATGAATCAAAGGCCCTTAATAAAAAGATTATATACATTGCTTGCACACGAAGTAGAAAATATGCTGGTTTTTGGTTCAGCAGCGACATCTGAAAAATTCAATGATATAGATCTGCTGGTCATATCAAAAAATAATATTAAAAAAATAATAGAAGATTTTGAAATAACATATTCTGTAAAGGTTCATATTATTCAGGCAGAAAAAAAAGATTTGACAAAAACATTTATTACAGAAATCAGAAAAAAACATATGATTCTTAAAGGTCACGATTTTTTTGTGGAGATGTTGTATGGTAGATATTGAATGGTGCAAAAAGAAAGGCTTAAGACTCATTGAACCCAATAGCAATCTGGCAGAAGAATATTATAGAAATGCTGAAGAAACACTTAAAGTCACAAATCTTATCAAGGATTCCGGTTCAAATATGTGGCTTGCAACACAAAAATATTACACTGAATACCTTGCAGCATATGCTATATTGATGAGAATAGGTATCAAGACTGAGATACATTCATGTACAATAAAGATTATCGAGCTGCTGCAGGAAAAAGATATAATTGATTTCAATTACACAGAAATTCTTGAGGAAGACAAAGAATTAAGGATAGATAATCAATACTACCTTAAGAACAGGCCTGTTGATTTTGATTCAAATAAATTGGCACAGCTCCTGCTAAAGATAAGGCATATTCTTGATACAATTACAGAAGAAAAGATTGATGAGATAAGGAACCTTATATAGGTCAGGCAAAATTAGATGAAAGCATGCAAAAATATTTATATCCCCACATCTCATATATCCTATGAAAAACGCAAAAGTTCTAATAATCGGTGCCGGTGGAAGGGAGCACACCCTTGCCGATGCTTATCTGAAAAGCAAACATGTCGGAAGAGTCATTATAGCGCCGGGAAATGATTTTATCCCATATTCACTGAAAGAAAGATACCCGGACAAAAAGATAATAATCGAAAAAGACTGCAATCTCAAAGACCCTGATTCTCTTTTAGATATTGCAGAATTCTATACATCAGACCTGATAGATGTCGCACAGGACGATGCATTGGCTTCAGGCCTGGTAGATACATTGAAAGAGCAAGGATACAATGTATTCGGCCCGACAAAAGAAGCATCAAATATAGAATCAGACAAGATATGGTCACGTCTTTTCATGGAAAGGCACAGCATCCCATCACCTTCATTTGGATTTTTTGATAATACAGCCAAAGCTGAAGAATATGTTAGGAACATATATTCAGAAGAACCGGACAGCCTGCTATATATAAAAGCGTCAGGCCTTTGCGGCGGCAAAGGTGCCATAAGAGCAGAAAATATAGATGAGACATATGCTGCAATTGATTTGATGAAAACTTTCGGAGAATCAGGTGAAAGCTTTGTAATAGAAGAAGGTCTCATCGGCGAAGAATTCTCAGTCTTTGCAATAAGCGATGGAAACAACTATAAGATCATAAATACAGCCCAGGACAACAAGACACTTTATGACGATGATAAAGGCCCTAATACAGGAGGCATGGGAGCGCATAGTCCGGCCCTTGTCACAGAAGATATCAGATATAAGATTGATGAAGAACTTATCGCTCCTGTAATCAAAGGCATGGCAGAAGAAGGCGTACCATTCAAAGGTATCCTATACCTCGGCGGCATGCTCACCGATTCCGGACTGAAAGTCATAGAATACAACGCCAGATGGGGCGATCCTGAGGCTCAGGCCATCCTCCCTGGATTGCAATGTGATTATTATGAGCTTATCCAGGCCTGCATCAAAGGAGACCTTAAAAATTTCAATCTAAAGACTGATGACAAGACACGGGTATGTATTATAGGTGCAGCAAAAGGGTATCCTGATAACCCGATAAAAGGCTGCGAAATTACAGGCCTTGACGAAGTGATGGAAACAGACGGCGTCAAAGTCTATGGCGCAGGAATTAAGGTAAAAGACGGCAAACTTTACACATCCGGAGGCCGTGTCTTCAACATTGTGGCTGAAGGTCAGGACATAGTGACTGCAAGGAAAAAAGGATACCCGCTTATGGGAATGGTCACAATAGAAGGAAACAATCTTCATTACAGGACAGATATAGGGATAAAAGATGAAAAAAGATATTGAAGAATTTATAGAAACATTTACCCAAACAACCCAAAAACCTTCCTCTTGACAATATTCTTCACAGAGAGCATCTTCAGCCATCTCTCAGCCTCGGAATACTTCTCAAACTTCTTCTCATCATCCCTGAAAGCTTTATGATGCGAACGGTTCTGATAATCAGTCTTCCGACAATCATGCATTATATGCAGCATCTCATGGTACAGCACAAACTCAGCGACAAACCGCGGCACCTTCTCATTGTCAAGAGTCCTGCTGATAAGTATCGCATGCTTTGACGGGTCGTAATGCCCGTATTTCCGTACAGTAACCTTTGTCCCCCAGCAGAGAGACGGCATGGAAAGCACACCGGAAAAATACTTCTCATTCAATCCCTCAAAAATCTCGCAAAGATCATAAGCAGACCCGACAGGATTATGCCTTGCCTTATGCCCCCTGTCCTTCCTGACCTCACGATGCCTGAGATTCATCTCATGCGAGTTCACCCACAGCCTGTATACTTTCTGATAAACCTTAGGGCACTCTTTCCGCCGGATCTTTGATATCAGAATATAGGCAAGAGCCTTAAGAACCTTTTCAGGCGCATCAGAAAGAAGGTCGGATATCTTTACTTCCAAGACGCCATCCTTCAGACGGATAGTGCTTTTAACCCCTGAATACTTGTAGAACCTTGCAGATACAGAGATATCATTTCCTGTAATATCCTTGTAAACATCAGAAAATATCCCACCGGGCTCAGCCATGCAAAAGTCTTTGTATCAGACCTTAAAATACTTTGCTGAAAACTTAAATATTTGCATTGACATAATCTTATTAGTTTAACATCATTTGGTGATTAAATTTGAACTACAATTTCTGTACCGACTATGAAGGCGAAATCACACCAATCGATGCTGCTCTTGATGTGCTTGCTAAGCTCCTTCTTAAGAGAAGGATTGTCAATTCTATAGAAGAAGGAGAAATGATATACAGGATAATAAGCGGCTTTGACGATGTAATAGCAGAGCTTGTCCGAGGCACACAATATTCAAATGATCTGATAGAAAAGCTTGATTACACATCAGGAGACACCCTCAGATTAATTCCTGTTTTCTTCAAAGCCCTTGATATCACAGACAAAGAGCTTGCAGACATCTACAAAGAAATAGGAATACTCTACCCCGGCGCCGAAGAGGGTGCAAGAGATATCCAGGAACTTCTAGATACAGAGCTCAACATAATATCTACAAGCTGGAATGGTTTCCTATACAGCATAAATGAAGGTATAGTGCCTAACAAAAATATTTACGGAACCCCTATGGAACTTGATAATGATAAATATACCCTGAATGAAGCAGAGAAAAAAATTATCTTGGATTCATTAGAAAAGATAAAGCCATTAAATGAGATTGTACTTAATGAATCAATCAAACGCATTGAAGACTTGAATCCTGA
The DNA here is from genome assembly GCA_013138805.1 of archaeon. Classification (GTDB taxonomy): domain Archaea; phylum EX4484-52; class EX4484-52; order EX4484-52; family GLR71; genus GLR71. Next base: position 21,116 of record WTCA01000016.1, read on the forward strand.
ATCTTATTTAGATTATCTTATCATGAAAGGTATTTTCTTTATAGATTTCGCAAAGATACCGGCCGTCATGGAAATGTACAACGACATCCGCCCTATAGGAAGCAAAGAAAAGGCAAAGGCAGTGCAAGAAGCTGCAGAAAAAGCGAATGTTGAGCTGAAAGATGTCATATGCGTCGGTGACAGCTCAACAGACAAAGATATGCTCGAGCTTATCAAAGAAAACGGAGGCATAACCTGGACCCATAACGGCAAGAATTCAATCCTTGACAGCGCACACTTCAATCTGATGACTGAGAACTATTACACAACAGTGCCTCTTGTTGCAATAGCTAACAGTCAGGGCAAAGAAGGGCTGATAAAGCTGGCCAAAAGCTGGAGCTATGATAATCTATTATCTCATCTCAAAGAATCAGTAGATGACGAAATATACAATAAGATGAAAATAACTTTAGATAATATTTTTGTGCAGCAGGAAACCCAATTTTCCACATTCACTTACCTTCCTGACTTAGACAGCGAAGAGCTCGCATCATTAAAAGATAAAAATGAGGCATTAAGAAAGAAACTCCGCGGCGAAGCAGCATTAATCCGTTAGATCTTATAAAATTCCTCAAGCTCGCCAGATAGGTTCCCGCTCACATATATCTGTGCATCGCGCGGCAGAAGATCCTTGTAAGTGTTCCACAGAAACCTCTTGTCCATAAGTATGATGACGCCCCTGTCAGTCTCAGACCTGATGCATCTTCCTGCAGTCTGCATCACCTTATTCATCGCAGGATAAGTATACCCATACTCCCAGCCTTTCTGAAACTTAAGATCATAATAATTTATCAGTGCCTGGTTCTTTATGTCCGGCTTCTCAAGAGGAAGGCCGACAACGATGACCCCGTTCATAAGCTCTCCGGGAAAATCCACACCCTCGCTGAAATTAGCGCCGACGACAGCAAAAAGCGCAGCCCCATTACCTTTTTTAGCATAGGATGAAAATCTGTCAAAAAACCTTTTCTTGTCAGCCTTTGTCATGTCCCTCCTTTCAGCCATGATCTCCTTATCCACAGTGCTGTGTTCCATAAGGTCATAGATAGAGCCCATCATGCCGTAAGACGGGAAGAAGACGCCGATGTTTCCGGGAATATTGTTCATCACCTTTACAATGTTTCCGGCAATCTTATAGGACTGGTTCTCACTCCTTTCAGTAAACTTGGTAGTCACATCATCCTTTATCAATATAAGCCTGTTCTCCCTCGGAAAAGGCGAGTCAAGTACAAGGCTTTCTGTAGTCTTTTCATCAAGGCCCAAAACATTCATAAACATGTCAACAGGCGTTAGAGTCCCTGACATCAGCACCACAGAATGAAGCTTTTCAAAAAGGTCTTTGGTCAGCATGGACGGGTCAAGGCAGTCATAGCAGACATTAAATCCCGCACTTCCGTCAATATTTCTTTTCGCCCTGACAATTCTTACAAAACCTTCATCTCTTCCGCACCATGCCGTAAGAAATCTGCCGACGCTCTCAATATAAGACACTTTCCTTTCATTTGTGACTATATCACCCGCTATAAGAAGCTCATTTATGAACTGGTTGAAATCATCAGATACATTCTTTACAATCTTTACCAGAAACTCTTTCCTCGCAAGCTTTTCCTCTTCTTTTCCTATATGCTTGATGCAGTAAGACCCTATATCTTTTTTTAGATGCTTAAGGTCATCATAGATATCCCTGAAATTGAACTTTTCAGCCTCTTTTATCGCCTTGTCCATAAGCTCGGATGTCAGCTGTGATGACAGAAGCTCGCGCACCCGCCCCGGAACATTATGCGCCTCGTCAATGATAAGTATTATATCTTTCATGTCACGCTCAAGCTTTGACAGGAACATCTTCTGAACAAAAGGATGCAGCATATGATAATAATCTGCTATGACCACATTCGCCTCCTTAAGGTGCAGCATAAGCATCTCATATGTGCACAGCCCTTTCCCTTCGCACAGGTCTTTTGCATCTTCAGATGTCATGATATCATCCTTAAGATCCCCTAAGACAGACTGGCATATATCAGATATATCGCCCGACTTCCGAAACATCTTCTTGTAGTATATGCACTTGCCGCTCTCCTTCATCTTTTTGCAGAATTCAGACACATTTTCTGAGCTCATCATCTTGACATCATCAAACCTGCACAGCCACCTCTTCCCCACAATGTTTGCGACATGGATGTCAGCTTCAGTATTCTTTTCCTTTATCGACTTCAGTGTCTCAATAACAATCCTGTGCTGCATATGCCTGGGTGTAAGAAAGACGACAGTCTTGCCGTTCTCGGCAGCATATTTCACAGCCGGAGCAAGCGCAGATACAGTCTTGCCTATCCCTGTCGGCGCCTGGACAGCAAGATTCTTCTCTTCTTCAAGCGCTTTTGAAAGCATGTCCATGAACCTGTCTTGACCTTGCCTTTTGGTGTCAAACGGGAAGAAATTATGCATAGAAAACATCTATAAGGAAAATGATTTAAATGTATTGAACAACTGCAATGATAAAGTATCTATATCTATACAAAAAACGCGAATCTATTGTCTGCACTGCAGTATTTAAGAATCTCTATAAATATGCGATGTCATGGTGCTCAATGTCAATGAATTCAATTAGGTTCTTGCTTTCATGTACTCTGTATGTCAGAATAAAGGAATTGCCTACATGTACCCTAAAACGGTTTTCATATTTTAAGTGTTTGTAATGATAAGGGTTTTGTATGATTTCCATAATTTTTTTACGGCATGAACGCAAAAGAACCGGGTCTCTCTTTCTTAACTTGCTAAATTTCCTTTCAAGTGTCTGCGTCAACTCGAATTCATAAGGCATAAGAAACACAGCCTTATAGACCAAAGCGTTTATCAAAATCCTCGATATTTTTGAAATGAACGCGCTTGTCTTCTTTTTCAATCTTTTCCAATTTTTTGATGTACTCAGGGTTTAATGTCTTATGTATATCTGTGTCTATCTCGTTTACTGTGGCTTCAATCTGAAGTATCTTATCTTTCAGAAAGTCCAGATCATTTTTTATATCATTCATCGTGGTTGCCTGAGACATTATATCACCTTATTTTTATATTGCTTTTAAATCTTTATATATTATTCTTTGTGATTTACTCGGTATCTTCCCGCCAAATATTATTCTTTGTGATTTACTCGGTATCTTCCCGCCAAACGGGAAGAAATTATGCATAGAAAACATCTATAAGGAAAATGATTTAAATGTATTGAACTGTTAATATCTAAATAATCTCTCTATTTCCTTTTAAATCCTCACACCCATGTCATCTATTTAAAAAGAAAAATGCAAATATTTATCAGACAGTGATACCTATGGAGCGAAAATTCTGCGACCTGCACATATATTCAGACCTGTCCATAGGCGAAAGCAGCATCAAAGATATCATAAGCATGGCCGAAAAACTTAACCTCTCATCAATCTGCATAATTGACCATGTCAAAGACAAGAACAAGGACAATATCAGCAGGCTCAAAGAAGAGATAAAAAAACAGAAACCCAAGATAGAAGTCCTTGCAGGGGTAGAGATAAGCACAGAAGACACAGAGATTCTCAAAAGGCAGGTAAGCCGCCTAAGAGAAACAGCAGACATTGTGATAGTCTCCGGCGGCTCCTCAAAGATAAACAGGGCAGCTGTCGAAGACGCAAGAGTTGACATACTTGCGCATCCTGAAAGAGGAAGGCGCGATTCAGGTCTTGACGATGTCATGGCAAGACTTGCCGCAAAGAATAATGTGGCAATCGAGCTCAATTTCAAGATGATCCTTAACACTTACAGAAAGATAAGGTCACACATGCTTGCCCATATGAGAGACAATGCAGAGCTTGCACTAAAATTTAACGCACCGATTGTAATATCCGGCGGCGCAGAAAAAGCTTTTGAGATGCGCACAGGCAGGGAGCTCGCATCCCTTGGCACTCTTGTCGGCCTCGAGCTTGCGAAATCTCTTGACTGCATCTCATCAGTGCCTGAAAGCATGATAGCTCATATAAGAAAAGTAAAAAGTGAAAACCATATAATGCCGGGCGTAGAAATAATAGGAAAAAAGAACAGCAAAAAGAGATGATTATAATGCCATTGAAGAGACTGCCCCCTGATATAAGAATCCGTGAGCGATACATAGTCTTCAGCATAATCTCAGAAAAACATTTTTCACTTGAAGAGACTGTCAGGACAATCTGGTCTTTAGCGCTCCAGCTTTTCGGAGAGGCAGGCACATCAAGATTCCATATATGGATTCCGTCCAACCTATACAATGAAAAAAGAGGCATAGGCATCATAAGATGCAGCCATGACCATGTCCAGGATATCAGGGCAGCTCTGGCCTTCATAAAGAAGATAGATGACGAACCGGTAATAATAAGGACATTAGGTGTCACAGGTACGATAAAGGCAGCAAAGACGAAATTCCTTGATAAGAAGACTCTTGAGGACTTCAGCGATTGATATGATACCAGTCATAAGTTATAGTGCATGATATCGGTTTTTATCACACTCCAAAACAAAACCTTTTTATAATAACCCCGTCAATATAATTATATCCTGATTTTCAGGACATGGTGATTTTATTTGTTGAACTTTTTTAATAGATTGATGAAAAATATTTCAAGACCAAGAATTGCCCTTTTTCTGGACGGCCCGAACCTGCTGAGAAAGGAGTTTGAAATTGACCTCAACCAGATAAAATCTTATCTCTCAGAATACGGCTCTCTAAGGGAAGCGAAAGTGTTTCTCAACCAGTTCGCACCTGACAAGCTTATAGAGGCTGTAGCAAACCAGGGCTTTGAACCTATAATAGGCGTCGGAGAAAAAAAAGACGACATAGCAAGCGATGTAGACGTATATGTCGCCACAGCAGCAGTTTCGGCAATCTATAGCCCGCACATAGACATAATAGCTCTTGCGACAAGAGATGCGGATTTCCTGCCAGTCGTCCAGCTTGCCAAGAGGATGGGCAAAAAAGTCATCATTATAGGCATAGAGCCGGGCTTCTCAAAAGCTCTTCAGCATGCAGCTGACAATGTCATAATACTCCAGACTAAAAAAGAACGCAAGAAAGCAAAGAAGTGAATCAGGACCGTTTTGTTGGATTGACTTCAACAAGACTGTATTTATCTAAAAACCCAACATTTCTATTGATTATATCAATCATTTGACCTTCAATAAACATATCACTACTCCCACAAACTCTGATATCCTGTTCAAATCTTCTGAATAATTTATCCAAATCCCTTCCGGAAGCTCCCTCTGTTTTGTCAAAAATATATTTAATTTCAGAGTCTTGAAGCGTAAATACAGTATTTTTTTCACTCATCTTTTTAATTATTTCAAGTCTCTCATTATTATCTGGAGACGATAATCCTATAATCTGTGCCATCCCTAAAATATCCTTATCAAGGTAAGATATATCATCTGCCGTGTTAATGATAAGAGTCACTATGTTAGCATGTTTATGCATATCTATATTTGTAGCCAAAGAGGCCATGAAATAAGAATATGAAGTATCCTTAATATCAAATAACTTTTTATCCTTTTTCAGGTTTACCTGATCTATGACCACAAGTGCTATATTTCCATTATCCGAATCAGTATGGGCTTCATCATATATCTTGTTCAATATTGCATTGTTCTGAAGCATGAATGCCTGCAGCAGATCAAAATAGTTATGTGGAGACCATTCCACAGTTTCATCATAATTATCCCTGCACTCCTTTTTAATAGCTTCCGTCAACATAGTCTTCCCGATACCTGACGGCCCGTACATCTGAACAATATGCGGAAAGTTTGAATATTCATCAGTTATTTCTCCATAGTCCTTATGTGACTTAAACATGCCGAACAGGTCTTCAATAAATAATTTTGCCTCCGAATGCCCGACAACATCATCAAGAGTTGTATTTAATGGATAATTCTCTATAAGGTTTTCAGGAAAACAAATTGCAATATCTGTATCATAATCTATAGTACCTTCTTCTGATTCTTCAACATTTATCTGAAACATATGATCAGATAGTCCTTCAGCTACCTTGATAACTCTTGAAGACACTTCTTTTCCATATAATTCATTTAATAAGTATGAAGTAATAGCAGGATTACTAAAATCTAATTTTGGACCGGAAATAGGTCCATTATAGTTTAGAACAAGATATGTACACTTTTCTTCATTACCCATACTACTGCTCACCATATATCAAACCAATAGATACCAGAAATAATGCATAAAGTTTTAAAAATCAATCGCTTTTACTATTATTTAAGGATTAACATATATACATAGGGATATATCAATTAAGGACATGGCAGAATCCCATACATAAAGACAAAAGATGTATCTTTAAAAATATTAATGTTTTTATAGTAATTAAAAATAACTTAAAGTGAATGCTATGGTATCATCAGATAATCCGGAGATAAGCCTGGAAGAATTCTTGAAATTTATAAAAAATAAAGCTGCCAATAAAAGAAAAAATACCGCACGAGGTACTAACTATGTCTATAATTTTGGGAATGATCTGAAATCATATCTAAACGATAAAGATTCTATACCCGAAGCGGATTATAATAAGATGGATACGATATATTCCGGACTATTACAAAATATGAAGGATAGCAGTATTTTAGACGATTCTGAAAACAGCCTTGATAACTGGGCATTCTATTTCTATAATAAAAAGAAGGACGAATTAGGATTTAATTTTAAACTGGTCAATAATTTTGTTAACACGACATTAAAAAAATACATTGAAGAGTATCTAGACACTAAAAAAAAGGTGTAATAAATTGGTATTTGAGTATAAATTTACAGATGATGAGCTTGAAAAGATTACTCTTGAATCATTTAGATTATATCTTGAAAACAATAAGAAAACAGTAACAGAATCAAGATGGGATCATACATTAAATATAATTGAAGATATAGATCTTATACTGAAGCATGAAAGAGAAGAATATTGCTCCGATAATATATCGTATATAAAAAGCATATACGACAGCATTGTAGAAGAGATGCAACAGGGCACAATCTTTGATGGTAAAAGTCTTGAGGCGTGGAAGACATATTGCCTGAACAAGCACAATGGTGAAGAAAAAAATGGGAAGAGGTTAAATTCAAGAAAGATCGATGATTTCTTAAAAACTTTCAGACTAAAAATTAAAAGCTATATCGAAAAATATCAATAATTATTAAAGACACAAAAATATCCCAGACTCTCACATCTTATACCTAAGCACAGCCCCGATGCCGCCAAGCTGAAGAAACTGCGCGCCTTCAGGCGTCTCAGAGCTCACTTCCACAAAAGCAGAACCCATGTCTTCAGCCATCTTCTCCAGCTCTTCAACAAGGTCAGCCTTCTCAGAGACAATTAGTTCCCCCGAACACTTAGGGCACTTGTCAGGCAGGCTCTCTCTCTTTGCAGCCTTCTCCTCAGAAAAGCTGCAATGCTTACACTTCAGCTCAAAATGGCGCAGAGGTATATCCTCAGAAACTATAAGCTTTTTGACAGCACCAATCTTGAGCGCATTGACAACATCAATATGCCCATACGACGCAAGGCCGTCCTCTTTCTTCAGGTGATCAAAAAAATCCTTTATGATATCTCTTTCAATAGTGGCAGACGCCTCTTTAAGCACATCATCAGACCTCTCAAGAAGCTCTTTAAGTCCCGGCTCGCCCGAATATGATAAGTCCTTTATGCCTATAATCTTCTTCTTCAGCGCCTCAGAGAGAAAGTCGCCGTCAGCAAAAGTCTCTTTCACAGGCCCCGGGCCGCCTATCAGCACACCTTTAAGGTTCCTGTTCTGTTCAAAAGTTTTGGTGGCAGCTTCACCCACCATCTTCATAAAACTCAGCAGAAGCCCGGCACGTACCCTCTCAAACCTCTGTGCACTCTGCCCGCCCTTACCTGTCTTTCCGGGAACCATAGAATTAAAATTATGCGAGACCTTTATTGCTTTTCCCAGAAGAAACCCGACACTGGCCTCAGACTTATCTATAGTCACAAGGCCGTATACCTCTTTTTCCTCGACAAGCTCTTTCAGGTGGTCTATAAGGAATGTCTGCTCACACCTGTATGTCCTCAGGTTTATAGGCTCAGGAGGCTCAAACATCCACAGCTTTATATCAGATGTCCCTTCATTCTCAGACACATTTCCGCTGTATATGCACAGGCCGTTGGGCGGTGTCACCTTAAACACCCTCAATGCCTGATCTATCCTTGCAAGTGCTCCGGCAACATTTTTCCTTGTAGTCTTAGACTTGATATTGGCAACAGTTCCTGCTTCCTGCCGGACCATATTGTTTATCTCATTTATATTGTATCCGGAAGGCACGCTTATAGAGACAAGTTCAGTATGCCGCCCCCTGTAAGAGCCAAGCTCTTTTATAAGAGTCTTGAGCTGCCTTTTTGACATAGTAATATCGTTAAATAAGAACACCTTTCATTTCTTGACTGCAGATGCAGTATATTATCTTATGTATAGCAATTTTAAAAAGATTATAGCCTTACCAGGGAATATTTATCTTCCTATAGAGAGTGCTTACTATTTCCCCGCCCCAGAAAGCGCTTCCTGCAAGCTTGAACATACCCTGCGTAAGCTCATCAAACATGTCTGTCTGATACGGTCCCGGATCAACTCTCCATCTAAGCTCTATACCAAAATTATCCATAGTCTCTATAAAACTCTTTACTGCCTTGCTCTCTTTCTTGGGAGCAGACTCCCTCTGAAGAACAATATCCCTGTGGTCATTGAACTTGATAAGTTTTGCCTGAGCTTCCTTTTTTATCACTTCCAGTGCAGCTTCACGGGATTTCGGATCATCCGGACTGCCCGGTATGATTATATCAACACTAGATTTTATGCCTGCATTTTTACCTTTCTTTTTAAGTTCATTAAGTTTTTCCTCGCTAAAAAGTACAAAATCATCTTCCTTGTATTTCTTCCCGTCAATATCAATATTTCCCTCTTCATCAGCATCTTTCTTAAAAGTTTTGCTGCCGAGAATATCATTTTTCTTCTTATATATTATATCATCTTTCTTTATCCTGTAAGGCCCGTCCTCTGACTTAAGATAGTATTGTATATAATATTTCTCACGACTCATATTTATTATGTTATCCATCTCAATTTCAGTTTTCTTGTCCTCGCAGTTTCTTTCTATAAGCTTCAGCAGCATCATATTCTTTGTTACGATATAGCCATGTATCACCCAAGTCCCGTCTTCAAGAGGTGTTGGCTGACCGTTATCCACCACATTGAATACGCACTTACTATAGTCAATAGTCCAGGCAGTATAGTACCACTCATCTTCCTGCAGGTCAGCAACCCCAAATTTAGCATCTCTATCTGATATGCCTGTCCTATCGGAAACATAGCCCTCAATCTGCTTTTCAGTTATCCATGGGTATTTACCGAGAAGCAGTTTACGGCCTTTACCATCTTTTTCTTTATATATAAAATTCTCCTGTATATAGTAATCATATGCCTTTACACCCTTACCTACATGTTTCGGGCTCTTATATAGCTCGTCAGGCGTCCTCTGAAGTTTATGCCTCATCCTTATAGGCTTCCAGAGCCAGATTGACTGGTCTGTAAAGCTTCTCGCCTCTCCCGGCCTGTCAAAGAAGTCGCCTGCAGTACCTGCACGCCCACCGTCTGACGAAAGCGCATTCTTAAGCATCTTATGCTGCATCACATGCGGCTTTAGCCATTCGCGCCTCTCTTCCAGATATTTTTCCTTAGACATGGACAGGGATTTCACTGTTTTGTACCTCTGATCAATCCCTTCCTTAAAAAGCATCTTCCATTGCGCATATGCAGACCATTTGGCTTTCAGAAAATTCTTTTCCACCTGCGGCAGTTTCCCGAAAGTTCCGCCCTCTTTCAGATCATCAATTGAAGCCATGCTCAAAAAATCTTCAACAATTGTAGGCATTATGTTTGACTTGCGCATGAAAGCCATGCTGAGCCGTCCCTCACCCTGCGCACCTCCTCCGCCTGTATAATAATCCACCTGGTCCACAAACATTGTCTTGAGTGCCGCCTCATCGCTCTCGCTGAAATAATTCAGCATCTCTTCAGCTTTCCTCACATCATGTTCAAGAAGCTGCCACTGCCCGACCTCATTGCCAATATCTGTAAGCGTTGTGCTTATTATCCTCTCAAGCTCGCCTCTCTGTACTTTCGCATTCTGGTAGAAAGGATTCTGTGTGCTTGGCGTCACATGGAAACTTTCGTCAACCTTGAGTACTTTATACTCATTCTGCAAAAGATTAAAAAGAAGGCTGTCATACATCCCCTGTGTCGCCCCAAGAGTAGATGTCACATTTATCTTTCTGTAAGTATTCAGGCCTACAGCTACCCAACCTTTCCGTATTACAGCATCAGGACGCCCTGTTGTAATGCCTCCTGCCTGCCAGTCTAAAGCGTCAACCATGATAAACACTAACCGATACTATTATTTTCTCTCAGCTAGTATATTAAATTTAGCGGAAAAGACCTTTTAGAAAATAAGCACTATAAGCCCGACAATAAGTATGATAACACCGAAAAAGATGCCTGTGACCTCAAATCCCCTATTATATTCATTCATATAAGGAAACTTGAACACTAAAAAGAACCCGAGTAAGGTAAGTATAAGTCCTATAAGCTTCTTCATAAGCACTGCCGAAGATATGGATGAAAATAACAGATAACCGCCTACACCGATAAGTATCAGGGCAAATATAACATTTTTTGGAACCCTGAAATCATCAAATGTTTTATGATTCTTTATCACGATTATATAAATTAAGAAAAGGCCTAAACCTATCATCAATGCAGGAATCAGTTCCATAACAGATTATTCTGCCTCTATGTTTAAATAGGTTTTCTTTATCCTAAAAAAAGGCTGTCTTCAGTTTTCATCGCGAAAGAACCGTCAATATATTTCACCTCACAGAACCGCTAATATATATATACGACAGATTTCAATATTACAGTAAGGATATCAATCAGGGATTGCTATGGTTTTTGCAAGGACAAAGCTTACGATATACGACGATGTCTTCGACAAGTCAAAATACAGGAAAGACATAACTATAAACTACTCAGGCCCAAACCCCCAAAAATTCTACAATAAGGTGCGAGAGCTTATGGTCACAGTCTTCAAGGTCCCTGAAGAGCATATACAGGAAGTCACATACACCTGGGAGAAATCGGGCGACAAGCAGAAATTCAAGTTTACATGGATAGTATCAAGAGTGTATGACATATACACTTTCGCAAAGATTGAGGTTGCTCTTGAAGGCTTTGTCGAAAGCGGCAAAGGTACGGCAAAGATAAAGTTTGAGCCCCAGCTGTGGAGTGAGTTCCCGCAGGATACATTATTCCAGCAGAGCATATTCTACCAGTTATGGTGGCGCCTTTGGATGACACTTTTCTACCAGAAGAAAAGAGACAGGTATCATGAGTTCACAAAGAAGATAACAAACGACTTTGCTGAAGGCCTGAAACAGTATGCAGAGGAGTTGAGGCAGGGTGGCTAGTCCTGATAAGATAAAGATAAAAGATTATGTCCTGTCGCCTGTAGAGAAAATATGGATAACATACAAAGGACAGAAACCCCTGTCCATCGTAAAGCAGGCAGAAAACATAATGAAGATTGGCGTCGATGTATCCGCGAGTGCTCTTTTCAACTCAATATTTAAGTATGACGCTACAGACGGCTCATTCTACAACAAGCTATATGCAACAAGAGGTTTTGACAAGTTCACAAAAGCTTTTTTCTATGTCGAATTTAACGGCCAGCAGAACCTTAAGACCGGCGACGGAAATATAAGGATAACAATATACGCGATTCTTGAGACAGAATTCCCCTACGCAAACTCATGGCAAAGATCTATGTGGTGGTCATATTATCATCTCTTCTACAAGATATACAGGAGCAGATGCAGGATAGCGGCAGAAAAGTATGTCTAT